>CAXRAX010000060.1:0-18961 GCA_964229195.1 Chitinophagaceae bacterium
TTGTTAGTGGCCGCGGCATCGGCCTGATTGATCAAGCAGCATACGGTCACACCGATCAGGGAGAGATTCACAAACGTCATCAGTTGACCGATCAAAAAGTGGAAGCTGAACAGCGCACTGATGGCGTACCAGGCTCCGCCGTAACCCAATTGATTTTGTATCTGTATCAGACCCGTGGGATGGCCAGATTGCAGTGCGTACCGGATCAGTTCATTTTGATAGCTCAAGCTATCGGGGTGTTTTATTTCCCAGGCATGCATCGCGACCAAGAGCAATACGCTTGTCAGAGACAGCAGTTGCAATGGCCGGCTATTGGGGAGAAATAACTCGGTCAGTTCATGAACTGTTTTTCGGCTGGGGAGTTGGCGCAGGACCGGTATGCAAAGGATCGGGAGTAGGAGGGGCTGGTTCAGTCCGATGAACAGCGAGAGCGCATTTGCGAAAAAGCATAATCCGATCAGTCCCACCAGGTATCTGTAGAGAAATGCGGTGAAGGCAGATTCGGTAGTGGGCAGCCATTTGCCCAGCAGGTCACCCCAGGAAAATAGGATCCAAGTGGTGAGTATACCGAGCAGTAGGCTGAGGATCATTTGACCGATGCGATGGCGATCAGCGAGAGGCCGATCCGGTTCTGAAATAGTTTGTCTGCTCCTTTGTTCAGCGGCATCAATTTCTCATAGGTACGGATCAGCGATCGGTTGAGCAGCTTGCCGTTCAGGAGTTTTCCCCAGAGGGTCCAGCCCAATAACCCCATTGTATTGAAAGAACTTATTTTTTCTATCTGGTATCCCGTATCGATCAATTGCTTGCAGAGTGAGCTTCGGTTGTAGCGGCGGTGGTGTCCGAGTTCTCGGTCGAGCCGGCAATAGAGCCAGCGATAGGCGGGCACCAGCACAATGATTTTCCCGTTCGGGGCAAGTTTGGGGCGAAGTTCTATCAAGGCCTTTTGCGGATCGGGGATGTGTTCCAGTACATTGACCAAAAGAATAGTCTGATAGGTCTTGTTGTTGGGCTTGAGGGGTTGGTCGAGGTCCAGCGATTCGATGCCCGCCAGTTTTGGATGGGAGCCAAATTGTTGTTTCAGTAGTGCCAGGTAAGTCGGATCGATGTCGGTGGCGGTTACTTCAATATTTTTTTGCAGCAGACAGGCGGTGAGGTTTCCGATACCGGATCCGATTTCCAAAACGGGTCCTTTCAGATAAGGAACAAATTGTTCTACCACCCATTTGTTGAAGACGGGGGCTTGTTGCAAGTGTTGAAGCGTTTGATATCCGATCGGATCGTTCATGTCAGGAAGCGATACTTGAGTAGGCAGTAAAGGGCGTGTAGTCCGTCTTTCCAGTTGATCTTTTTCCCCTCCTGAAACGATCGGCCGTAATAGGAGATACCCACTTCGTAGAAGCGGATATTTTTTATCCGGGCCAGTTTCATGGTGAGTTCGGGCTCGATGCCAAATCGATTTTCGCGAAGGGTAAGTGAGGAGAGGATCTCGCTTTTGATGGCCTTGTAACCCGTTTCCATATCGGTGAGGGTGAGTCCGGTTAATATATTCGTCAGGGTCGTGAGCAATCGATTGCCCAATGCGTGTAGAAAGTACAGGGCTCTTTTGGGTTTGCCGCTCAGGAAGCGCGAGCCGTAAACGACGTCGGCACGGTCTTCGAGCAGGGGCCTGACGAGTTCGGGCAGGTCGGCCGGGTCGTATTCATGATCGGCATCTTGGAACACCACAAGGGTGCCGCTGTGTTTTCCCAGTGCGGTGCGGATGGCGGCGCCTTTACCGCGGTTGGTGGGGTGATGGAGAACTAGAAAGTTGGTTTGGTGGGAGTAGGCTTCCAATACGGAGCGGGTATGGTCGGTAGAGCCGTCGTTTACCACGATGATCTCAAAGTCTGAAAAAAATTGTTGTGCGGCTTGGTGGAGGGTATCCAATAAGGGGCCAACCAGTTTGTCCTCGTTGTAGCACGGAACGATAAAACTGATCTTATGGGATATTTCTTTTTTGGTACTCTTCCACATAAAAGCCTTCCTCAATTTTTTTACCCAGCGGACGAACACCGGGAAGCGTATCGTACACACAGGGCAGGGGCGTCAGGTAACAGCGGGCATTCCAATTCCCATTCCATTTTTCTGGTATGTGAAACTCGATCCCCTGCTTGGTAAAAATATGGCTTTCGGGTTTGGGTAATGCCTGGGGCCATATTACGTTGGTATAATTGGATCGTTCGCGGGTCCATTTCCCATAGAGAAGGCCCACATTCAAAAAAATGAATACAACCACCAGCAATTTTTGGATTGTTGCCGCTGGTAGGGTAGGGGTTTGAATCAGGTGCAGTAGATTTTGATAGAGCAGGAATTGACCAACTACAAACACCCCGGCTATAAATCGCGGTTCGGGCGATATGCCAAACCAAAGGGCGAGTTGAAGAGTCAAAACGGCGCCTACAAGAAACGGAAAGGGGATGGATTGTTTTCTGATCTGTATCAGGTTGATGATGCCGCCCAGCATGCCCAGTACAATAAACATCAGGTCGTAGGTATACAGGTGTTCGATCCATCCGATCCATCCGCTCCACCCATTCATGTTGGCGGGCCAAACAAAATGGCGGATGTATTGCTGCAGGGAATCGATCTGTTGTATGGGTACCTGCCAGGCAGGGTTGGTAAGGGAGAGCAGTTGGCTGGGATAGAGTGGGTGGCCGGAGAGAATGTAGTTGCGGTAGAAAAATAGCATCGCTGTCAGCGATGCGCCGAGTGCGTAGAAAAATACAATTCGATATTTTTTTGACAATGCATACTGGTAAAGGGCATAGAGAGAGAACAGCAGGGTGGGGAGGTAGAGGGGGCGGATGCAAATCAGAATAGGGGGAAGCATCAGGGCCCATTGGAGAAGGTCGTAGCGGGATAGAACTTTCTCTCGGCAAAGCAAAAAGAACAAGACGGTGGTGGTGGTGAAGTAGTAATCGTAATTGGCAGATTGGATATTGCCTCTCCAATAGTACCAGCAGATGAATAGTCCGAGTAGTGTCAGTAGTTTGGCAAGTCGGATAGGTGTTTGGTGGGCTAGCTTGGGTGAGAAGGGAACCAGCAGGGCCGAGGCCATCAACAGTGATAACAAGGTGTTGGGGGTGGTGTAGAAATTGTATTCGGAGAAGGGCGTGAGGATGGCGGTGGTGTGAAACCAGATGCTGTTGAAGCCGAGTCGGGAGTGTAGGTTGGCGAGCCCGGGTACGGTACCATACTCGCGAATCCAGTGGATGTTTTGCAGGTGGTAGGATTCGGTATCGTCGCGAAGGATTGGTCCAGCGGCCAGGGTAACGGCGGTGAGGATCAAGCAGAGCAGCAGTCCTTTTTCCGGTGGGGAGAGTGGTTGAAGTCGGTTTTGATATTGACGCAAGGATGTATAGAACGCCGGATCGATCCAGGCGGTCAGACCGATCAGGAGTACAAGCCATTGGGTGGTTTCATCGACCGGGAAAAAAATGGAGAGGCCGTGGGTGAGTAGTCCGGTTATTCCCATTGCCAACAGCAGAATTGCTTCCAATGGTTGGCTTGGGAGTTGCAAACCTCTTCGCAGTACCCAATGTCCGATGCCCAGGAGCACGGCTACTTGAAGCAGCAGCAGGAGGGCGACCATCAGCATATGGACCACAATAATTTCATGCGTATTTCATATCTCCTTATCTTTGCCCTCCCAAAAGGAGGTATACTATGCTGATCATCGACTCAAAAGATTGCGAAAACATCGACAAAGCGCTGAAAAAGTACAAAAAGAAGTTCGAGAAGTCGAAAACACTTATTCAACTTCGTGAACGTCAGAGCTTTACTAAGCCTTCCGTCAAGCGTCGGGGCGAAGTACTGAAAGCTGTTTACAAGCAGCAGATCGCAAGCGGAAAGATTGAATTATAATTGACAATCAATAATATGCATTTGAAGCCACCCCCAGGGTGGCTTTTTTCTTTTTTGGCTAACTTGTGTTATGTCAGTTCCGGATCGTTCTGCCGTGTTTCAGCCTTTTTTAGATCATTTGCGTTTTCAGAAACGGTTTTCGGCTCATACCGTGTTGGCCTATGCCACCGACCTGCAACAGGGGTTTGCTTATTTCCGATCGGCTTATGGTGTGGAGCAGCCCGACCAGGTATTGCCGGCCATGATCCGGTCTTGGTTGGCGGAGGGGAAGGCGGAGGGATTGAGTGCAAGAACCTTGAATCGAAAGATCTCGGCCTTTAAATCTTATTTCAAGTATTTGGTCCGACAGGGCTTGCTTTCGGCGAGTCCGATGTCGTCCATTCTCTCTCCCAAAATATCGAAACGGTTACCGGTTTTTCTCAAGGAGGAGGAGGCGTTGAATCTGTTGAAGACCTTGGAAACGGCATCGGAGGATGAGCGCTCGCTTCATGCACGAACCATTTTGGCATTGTTTTATTCGACCGGGATGCGGCTCAGTGAGTTGATCGGACTCAGGTCGGAGCAGATCGATTATGGTCGGGCTACCCTAAAGGTATTAGGTAAGGGGAACAAGGAGCGGGTGCTTCCGCTCAGTCCCTTTCTGCTTGAAAGTTTGCAGCGTTATGAGCAATGGAAAAAACAGTATGTGGAACAGCCGGGGCCGACTTTTTTGGTGACGGAAAAGGGCAAACCTCTGTATCCGCGATATGTTTGGAAGTTGGTAAATGAGTATTTAGGTGGGGCGACCACGTTGGATAAGAAGAGTCCCCACGTGCTCCGTCACAGTTTTGCCACCCACCTGATGAATCAGGGAGCCGACCTGAATGCGGTCAAGGAGCTGTTGGGGCATAGTAGCCTCGCGGCCACGCAGGTGTACACGCACAATACCATCGGAAAACTCCAGGAAATTCACCGGAAAGCGCACCCAAAATCCTGATCTTTTTACTTGGAATAGGGTTCGGATTGACGTAAATTGAACGTCCGCTGATCCATTGAATCCAAACCCTAAAAACCGTATACATGAACCGTTCCATTCAGACCGTGCATTTTCAGGCGGACAAAAAACTCATTGAGCACATCGATCGTAAACTCGAGAAATTAAGCCAGCAACACGATCGCATCATTCGGGTCACGGTGTTTCTGAAACTCGACAACATCGTGCACCACATCAAGGATAAGGTAGCCGAGATCCGGGTGCATGTGCCGGGTCGGGACTTGTTCGTAAAATCCATCAGTAAGTCTTTCGAGGAATCCTTTGATTCGGCCCTGGATTCGATGGTGAACCTGGTCCGAAAGCAGAAGGAAAGACAATCGGCCTGACCCCGCCGGGGTAATGGGTTGAACCCGCGGGAGTTGAGGTGGAAAATTCCCTCACCCAAAATTTTTCAGATATCCTTTTTCCCCTACCTTTGCCTTCCCAAAAATTGGGGGTAGTTCTTTATTGGCAGAAAGGGCCGTTCCAAGTCGCGACGGAATGGATAAACCGAAGGATCCAGCGTCGGTGTTCAGGATATTGCCACCTTAGCTCAGCTGGTAGAGCAACTGATTTGTAATCAGTAGGTCGCCAGTTCGATCCTGGCAGGTGGCTCAGCGGGCAAGTAGCCAAGTGGCCAACGGCAACAGACTGTAAATCTGTCCTCTTCGGAGTTCGGTGGTTCGAATCCATCCTTGCCCACATCCCATCCGCGCTTCGAACGGCCAGACGTAGAAAATTATCAGCGGGAGTAGCTCATTTGGTAGAGCGGTAGCCTTCCAAGCTTCAGGTGGCCGGTTCGAGCCCGGTCTCCCGCTCCAGGAGTCTGATTCGAGGATTGAGCATGGCTCGATCCCTGATGCGCCGGACGCCAAAAGCCGTTGTAGCTCAGGGGTAGAGCACTTCCTTGGTAAGGAAGAGGTCGTGAGTTCAATTCTCATCAACGGCTCTGAAAAAATTTTTAGAACTAAAAACAAACATAAAACACCCAAAAACCGATAACAATGTCAAAAGAGACCTTTAAGCGGGACAAACCCCACGTCAACGTAGGTACCATCGGCCACATTGACCACGGAAAAACCACCCTGACGGCTGCGATCACCACGATCCTGTCGAAGAAGGGAATGGCGGAAGCCAAGAAATACGATGAGATCGATGCGGCTCCGGAAGAAAAAGAGCGTGGTATCACCATCAACACCGCGCACGTAGAGTATCAGACGGAAAACCGTCACTACGCGCACGTGGATTGCCCCGGTCACGCTGACTATGTTAAGAATATGATCACCGGTGCTGCCCAGATGGACGGCGCGATCCTGGTGGTGGCTGCGACTGATGGTCCCATGCCCCAAACCAAGGAGCACATCCTGCTGGCCCGCCAGGTAGGTGTACCCAAGATCGTTGTATTCATGAATAAAGTAGACCTGGTGGACGACGCCGAGTTGTTGGACCTGGTTGAAATGGAGATCCGCGACCTGCTGACCTTCTACGGATTCGATGGTGCCAACACGCCCATCATCAAAGGTTCCGCCATCAAGGCCCTCGAAGGAGATGCCGATGGGGTGAAGCAAGTAGAAGAGTTGATGAACGCCGTGGATACTTATATCCCGCTGCCTCCCCGTCCGGTGGATCAGCCTTTCCTGATGTCTGTAGAAGACGTATTCTCGATCACCGGTCGTGGTACCGTTGCTACCGGACGTATCGAGCGCGGACGTATCAAAGTGGGTGAGGGTGTAGAGATCGTAGGTCTGATCGAAGCGCCATTGACCTCCACTGTAACCGGTGTGGAAATGTTCCGTAAGCTCCTCGATGAGGGAGAAGCCGGAGACAACGCCGGTCTGTTGCTCCGCGGTATTGAGAAAACTCAGATCCGTCGTGGAATGGTAATCGTTAAACCCGGTTCCATCACCCCGCATACTGAGTTCAAAGCCGAGGTATACGTACTGAGCAAAGAAGAAGGTGGCCGTCACACGCCGTTCTTCAACAAGTACCGTCCTCAATTCTACTTCCGTACTACCGACGTAACCGGAGAAGTGGAACTGGCTGCCGGAACCGAAATGATCATGCCGGGCGATAACACCCAGCTGACCGTAAAACTGATCCAGCCCATCGCCATGGAAAAAGGTCTGAAATTCGCGATCCGCGAAGGAGGCCGTACCGTGGGTGCCGGACAGGTGACCGAGATCATCAAGTAAGCCTGTTTGGAATTATTCCAAACAAAAGCTTGCAAATCAATAACTTACAAAGTACTTGGGCTTACCCCCAGGTACTTTGTTGTTCATAAAAGAGAACCTGAACGGGCATAGTTCAATGGCAGAATAGCGGTCTCCAAAACCGTTGATGGGAGTTCGAATCTCTCTGCCCGTGCGAAACGAAAAATATGAAAAAGATCACCAACCATTTTCAGGAGAGCCTGCGCGAACTGACCGAGAAAGTCAGCTGGCCTACCTGGTCGCAATTGCAGCAGTCCACCATGATCGTCCTGGCGGCCACCCTGCTGATCACCTTTGTCGTGCTGCTAATGGATTCGGGCATTGGCAACGGATTCAAGTTCATCTATAAACAACTTTTCTAATGGACGCGCCCGTACAACAAAACGACGCCATCGCCCAAGCGGATGCCAATACCAAATGGTTTGTGCTTCGGGTGATCAGCGGCAAGGAGAAAAAAGTTAAGGAATACCTTGACAAGGAAATTGCCCGCAGCGGCTGGAGCGAGGCCGTCAAGCAAGTGTTCCTGCCGGTGGAGAAGGTATATAAAGTGGTCAGTGGCAAGAAAGTGGTGCGGGAACGCAACTACTATCCCGGCTATGTGATGATCGAGATCAGCTCCGGAAAATTGAATGATGACCTGCGCGACCTGATCAAGAATACGACCAATGTGATCCATTTCCTCGGCAAGGATAATCCCATCGCCCTGCGCAAGTCCGAGGTAAATAAGATGCTCGGTAAAATGGACGAGATGGCCGAGTCCGGTGGCGTGGCCATGGTAGAACCCTTTATCGTGGGCGAAACCATCAAGATCATCGAAGGTCCGTTCAACGATTTCAACGGTATGATTGAAGAGGTAAACGACGAGAAGAAAAAACTCAAGGTTACGGTCAAGATCTTCGGCCGGGCTACCCCGGTGGAGCTCAGCTACATGCAGGTCGAAAAGATCAGCTGATCCGCCCCTTGAGGTTCAAGGATTTGAGGCCCGTTTCCGGCAGGAGACGGGCTTTTTTACGGCGGCTCGAAAAAATCCCCGATTTCCCTTTGGGGACTGACCCGCACCCGCTATCTTTGCACCCCCAATTAGCTCTTTACTACCGCCTCGGCGGTCTTGAGGAATTTGGAAGATCCGGTATCGTCCTTCCGGGATGAGAAAGATCGTTTGAACCAATAAATCAAAAAAGATGGCAAAAGAAATCAGCGGCTTCGTGAAGCTGCAATGCAAGGGCGGCCAGGCCAATCCGGCTCCGCCCATCGGTCCGGCACTGGGTTCCAAGGGTATCAACATCATGGAATTCTGTAAGCAGTTCAATGCCAGGACCCAGGACAAGCAAGGGAAAGTTCTTCCCGTTCTCATCACCGTTTACTCCGACAAGAGTTTTGATTTCATCATCAAAACCCCGCCCGCAGCCGTGCAGCTGATGGAAGCGGCCAAGATCCAAAAAGGCTCCAAAGAAAGCAACCGCGCCAAAGTCGGTAAGGTTTCTTGGGATCAGATCAAGGTGATCGCGGAGGACAAGATGCCCGACCTCAATTGCTTCACTGTGGAAAGCGCCATGAAAATGGTAGCCGGTACCGCTCGAAGCATGGGCCTCAACGTAGAAGGAAAAGCACCCTGGGAAAATTAATCGATGACCGATCCGGCCCCGGCCGGTGACCAAAACGAATCAACATGGCATTCATCAGCAAAAAACGCAAACAGGCCGATACGAAAGTAGACGCCAACAAATCATACTCGCTTAAAGAGGCATCCGCATTGGTCAAGCAAGTGACCACTTGCAAATTCGATGCATCGGTCGACCTCCACATCCGATTGGGCGTCGATCCCAAAAAAGCCGACCAGGCCATCCGCGGAACCGTTACGCTTCCGCATGGTACCGGTAAAACCAAGCGCGTACTCGTACTCTGCACCCCCGATAAGGAAGCCGAAGCCAAAGCGGCCGGTGCCGATCACGTCGGACTGGAAGAGTTCGTGACCAAGATCGAAGGCGGTTGGGTCGATGTTGATGTCATCATCGCCACGCCGGCCGTGATGCCCAAGATCGGTAAGCTGGGTAAAGTACTCGGCCCACGTAACCTCATGCCCAATCCCAAGACCGGAACCGTTACCAACGATGTGGCGGCCGCCATCAACGATGTGAAAGGCGGTAAGATCGCCTTCAAGGTCGATAAAGTGGGTATCGTACACGCCTCCATCGGTCGCGTGAGCTTCACCCCCGAAAAGATCGAGCAGAACAGCCAAGAACTGCTGAACGCCATCATCAAGGCCAAGCCCTCCTCGGCTAAAGGCACGTACCTGAAAGGTATCAGCATGGCCAGCTCGATGAGCCCCGGCATCGCTATTGACACCAAAGCATTTGTTCACTAATCGCCTGCAAAGACGATATAAATAACCGTCATGACTAAAGAACAAAAAAACGAAGTGATCGAACTGTTGAAAGGCAAGTTCTCTCAATACAACAATTTCTATGTGACCGACACCGAGTCGCTCACCGTAGAGCAAGTAGGTAAATTGCGCCGCGCGTGCTTCAGCAAGAACGTGGAGATGAAGGTGGCCAAGAACACCCTCATCAAAAAAGCGTTGGAGTCGATCGACAACGAGCGCTACGCCGGCGTGTACGAGTCGCTGAACCAGGTAACGGCCCTGATGTTCTCCGACAATCCCAAGGAGCCTGCCCTGATCCTGAGTTCCTTCCGTAAGGAAAGCAACGGCGATCGCCCGGTCCTCAAAGCCGCCTTCATCAACGGCGATGTGTACACTGGCGACAAGAGCCTGGTTGCCCTCACCAAGATCAAGACTAAGAATGAACTGATCGGCGAGGTGATCGGACTGTTGCAATCCCCCGCCAAGCGCGTACTGGCCGCCCTGCTGCATCACCACGAGAAGCAAGGAGCCGCCGCTGCGGAATAAATCGATTTGGCCTGATCCAAATAAATACGCTCATGTGTCGGATGAGCCAAAAGAACCGACGAAACAATTTTTTTAAACACGCCGTCGGAGCGAAAGCTGTGAAGACGGTAAAAATGAAAAAACAATGGCAGATGTAAAAGCCCTCGCGGAAAGCCTGGTTGGTCTTACCGTGAAAGAAGTCCAGGAACTGGCAGATTTTCTGAAAACCGAATACGGCATCGAGCCCGCGGCAGCAGCCGTTGTCATGGCCGGTGGTGGTGAAGGTGGCGGAGCCGCCGCGGCAGAAGAGAAAACTGCTTTCAATGTGATCCTGAAAAACGGTGGTGCTTCCAAGCTGAACGTCGTGAAGGTGGTAAAAGACCTGACCGGACTCGGACTCAAAGAAGCCAAAGACCTCGTAGACGGTGCCCCCAAGCCCGTGAAAGAAGGTGTCTCCAAGGCAGAAGCCGAAGACATCGCCGCCAAGCTCAAAGAAGCCGGCGCCGAAGTGGAGATCGCTTAATTCGATCCTTCAACCTGATCATAAGCCCCGACTGGTTCGGGGCTTTTTTTATAGCTGCCTTACAACCTCAGGTAGGGTTGGATACGCGTCAACCAAGTTTGGTCGAAGGTTTCTATGTCGAGCAATTGCGATAGGTCCGTGAACCTACCATGCTGCTCGCGATACCGTACGATCAAACGCGCTTTTGAAAATCCCACATACGGATGCCGACCCAACGAATCGAGTGAGGTAACATTCACCGATAATCGTCGAATAGAATCCGATTGCTGAAAGGTGAGCAGGGGACGAATCCGCTGATACACCGAATCCGGTAATTGATAGGTTTCCGCGATCTGATCCGGATGCACAAATCCGCCCAGCCGCTCCCGGTACCGAATGATCCGACGGGCATACCCCGGACCGATCCCCGGCAACGATTCCCATTGCCCCGAATCGGATCGGTTGATGTCAACCCCCCTCCACACTCGGGGACTGCGCTCCAGTGATCTCCCGCTCGATTTTTTTTGAGAGCCGGCATAGGGTTCACCCACCCGGCTTCCTCGTTCATCCACTTCCCGTATCCGTAAGAATGGTCTTAGTCGCTCGTAATCGGCCAAGCGCAATCCCCAAATCTTTTTCAGATCCTCCACCCGGCGAAACCGACCCCCCTTCGATAAATAATTACGAATGGTACGAGCCGTCCGCTCCGGGATCCCCCTTTCCACCCAGCCTTGCACCGATATCTCATGCGGGTCGAATGGCTCCAACGGCATACGAACGACCCCGCCCATTTCCTTTTTAAACGATTGATCTTTAAGCGTTTTTGGTTCAGCAGGCGGATGCCCGGACAGCGACCTCGCCGGAAATAAATACGTGATCCCGTAGATCGCCCCCAAGCCCCCCAACAGGAAGATCAATCCCCACCGCTCCCGTCGGTTGAACGTAAAGGCCTTTCGTAGGGTTTTGTGGAACACTCCGGCAAGATGGGCCGGGCGGGTCCCTTTTCACAACCCACGAACCGGGCTGTATTCCAAGATTTTGTGACCAAACTTTTCTTGTTGAATGACCTCATTTCCCTACCTTTGCCATCCTTTATTTTGGCCAAATCTATTTTGACATTCTTTTCTCGTTGTAAGTAATTGAATTACAGGGAATTCTGTTCTGTTCAGTCCGGAAGCCCCAACGAGTAAGCTATGTCCAAAACGTTGTAAAAACCGGTTTCGACTATGTCAGCAGCGAAAATGAACACCCGCATCGATTTCGGAAAGATCAAACATCTCGCGGAGACCCCCGATTTGTTGGAAGTGCAGATCCAATCCTTCAAGGAGTTTTTCCAATTGGAGACCACGCCCGACAAACGTAACATCGAGGGCTTGTTCCGCGTGTTCAAAGACAACTTTCCCATTACCGACACCCGCAACATCTTCGTGTTGGAGTTTTTGGATTATTTCATCGATCCGCCCCGCTACACCATCGAGGAGTGTATGGAGCGTGGACTCACCTATGCCGTTCCGCTGAAGGCCAAACTGCGCCTCAGCTGTAACGACGAGGAGCACGTCGATTTCCAGACAATCGTACAGGATGTATTCCTGGGCAACATCCCCTACATGACCCCCCGCGGTACGTTCGTCATCAATGGCGCCGAGCGCGTGGTGGTTTCACAGTTGCACCGTTCCCCCGGCGTATTCTTCGGACAGTCCGTTCACCCGAACGGAACCAAGATTTATTCTGCCCGCGTGATCCCCTTCAAGGGCGCGTGGATGGAATTTGCGACCGACATCAACAACGTGATGTATGCGTACATCGATCGTAAAAAGAAATTCCCCGTAACGACCCTGCTTCGTTCCATCGGGTATGAAACCGATAAAGACATTCTGGAACTCTTCGGAATGGCCGACGAAGTAAAAGCCGAAAAGAAGGCCCTGGCCAAACACGTCGGCAAACGTCTCGCGGCCCGCGTGTTGCGTACCTGGGTCGAAGATTTCGTGGATGAGGATACCGGAGAAGTGGTTTCCATCGAGCGCAACGAGGTAGTGATGGAGCGCGATACCATACTCGATGAAGCTGCCATCGAAACCATCTCCGAAATGGAAGTGGCCAGCGTGTTCATCCAGCGTGAAGACGTGGGCGGTGATTATGCGATCATCTACAACACCCTCAACAAAGACACGTCGAACAGCGAGCTGGAAGCGGTGAAATTCATCTACCGCCAACTCCGTGGCGCCGATGCACCCGATAACGAGACCGCCCGCGGCATCATCGACAAATTGTTCTTCAGCGACAAGCGTTACGACCTCGGCGAAGTGGGTCGCTACAAGATCAACCGCAAACTCAACATCGATCAGCCACTCGAGAAAAAGACACTGACCAAAGAGGACATCATCCTCATCATTAAATACCTGGTACGCCTCACCAATGGTAAAGCCGAGATCGATGACATCGATCACCTCAGCAACCGCCGGGTGCGGACCGTAGGCGAGCAGTTGTATGCGCAATTCGGGGTAGGACTGGCCCGTATGGCCCGTACCATCCGCGAGCGGATGAACGTGCGCGACAACGAGGTGTTCACGCCCGTTGACCTGATCAACGCACGGACTCTTTCCTCCGTGATCAACTCGTTCTTCGGAACCTCGCAGTTGTCACAGTTCCTCGACCAGACCAACCCGCTGTCCGAGATCACCCACAAGCGTCGTATCTCCGCACTGGGACCAGGCGGACTCAGCCGCGAACGCGCCGGCTTCGAGGTGCGTGACGTTCACTACTCGCACTACGGACGGCTTTGTACCATCGAGACGCCGGAAGGACCGAACATCGGTCTGATCTCCACGCTCTGCGTACACGCCAAGATCAACGATATGGGCTTCATCGAAACGCCCTACCGAAAAGTGAACGACGGCAAAGTGAACATGCGTGAATTGACCTTCCTGAGCGCGGAGGAAGAAGACCTGGCGAAGATCGCACAGGCCAACACCCCGCTCGATGAGAAAGGGATACTGCAAACAGAAAAAGTAGTCAGCCGTGAAACCGGCGACTTCCCGATCCTGGATAAAAAAGATGTGGAATTCATCGACGTGGCCCCCAATCAGATCGTGGGACTCAGCGCTTCGCTGATCCCCTTCCTGGAGCACGACGATGCCAACCGCGCCTTGATGGGATCGAACATGCAACGGCAAGCCGTGCCCCTGCTTCGTCCCGATGTGCCCGTCGTAGGTACCGGTCTCGAAGGAAAGGCTGCCCGTGACGCCCGCATCCAGATCCACGCCGAAGGAAACGGCGTAGTCGAGTTCGTAGATGCCAACGAGATCCATGTCCGCTACGACCGCGATGCCTCCGAAAAGCTGGTGAGCTTCGAAGACGACCTCAAAATCTATCGACTGACCAAATTCATCAAGACCAACCAAGAGACCTGTATCAACCTGCGACCCGCCGTCAAGAAAGGACAAAAAGTAAAACGCGGCGATTTCCTCACCGAAGGATACGCCACCCAAGGTGGTGAACTGGCCCTCGGTAAGAACCTGAAAGTGGCCTTCATGCCCTGGAAGGGTTACAACTTCGAGGATGCCATCGTGATCAGCGAACGCGTAGTGAAGGAAGACCTGTTCTCCTCGGTGCACATCTCAGAATACGAACTGGAAGTGCGCGATACCAAACTCGGCGAAGAGGAACTGACACCCGATATCCCGAACGTTTCCGAAGAGGCCACCAAGGAACTCGACGAGAACGGGATCATCCGCATCGGTGCCCACGTGAAAGAAGGCGATATCCTCATCGGTAAGATCACCCCGAAAGGCGAAAGCGATCCGACCCCCGAGGAGAAACTGCTTCGGGCCATCTTCGGCGACAAGGCCGGTGATGCCAAAGACGCGTCGCTCAAAGCGCCCAATGGCGTGGAGGGTGTGGTGATCGGAAAGAAACTCTTCCAGCGTGCGAAAAAAGACAAGAACGGTAAGCTGCGTGAAAAGGCCGCACTGGAGAAGTTGGAGAAGATGCACGAAAAGAATGAGAACGACCTCAAGGATGTACTGATCGAAAAATTGGGAACGCTGCTGAAGGATCACACCTCGGCCGGCGTCAGCAACAATTTCGGAGAAGTACAGATCCCGAAGGGCGCCAAGTTCACGGATCGGCAGCTGCGGGGACTGGACATTGCCAACGTCAATCCGTTGGGGTGGACCGGTGACGCCAAGACCGACGACCGCATCAATACCCTGCTGCACAACTACAACATCAAGTTCAACGAAGAACTGGGCCGTTACAAGCGCGAGAAGTTCAACATCAGCATCGGAGATGAATTACCCGCCGGTGTATTGAAACTCGCCAAGGTTTACCTGGCCGTGAAGCGGAAACTGAAAGTAGGAGACAAGATGGCCGGTCGTCACGGAAACAAAGGGATCGTAGCCAAGATCGTTCGTGCGGAAGACATGCCCTTCCTGGAGGACGGAACACCGGTCGATGTGGTGTTGAATCCGCTCGGGGTACCCAGCCGGATGAACCTCGGTCAAATCTATGAGACCATCCTGGGTTGGGCCGGACAGCGACTGGGACTGAAATTCGCCACGCCCATCTTCGATGGTGCAACCGTGGAAGAGATCGGTGACTACTGTCAGAAAGCCAACCTCCCGATGTTCGGACATACCTACCTGTACGACGGCGAAACCGGCGAGCGCTTCCACCAAAAAGCAACCGTGGGCGTGATCTACATGATCAAGCTGCACCACATGGTGGACGATAAAATGCACGCTCGTTCTATCGGACCGTACAGCCTCATCACCCAGCAGCCGTTGGGCGGTAAGGCACAGTTCGGAGGACAGCGTTTCGGGGAAATGGAGGTATGGGCACTCGAGGCCTACGGTGCTTCCAACATCCTGCAGGAATTGCTCACCATCAAGTCGGACGACATCATCGGCCGGGCGAAGACCTACGAGGCTATCGTCAAAGGCGACAATGTACCTCGACCGGGTGTGCCAGAATCCTTCAACGTGTTACTCCACGAGTTGCGCGGGTTGGGCCTGGATCTCCAATTCGATTAAGGAAAGACGGACAAATCAAACATCAGCGAACTTCAAAATACTCAATACGACATGGCAATCCGAAAAGAAAATCGTCCCAAGTCCAGTTTCAGTAAGATCACCATCGGCATCGCCGAACCCGATGTGATCCTCGAGCGGAGCTTTGGTGAGATCCTGAAGCCTGAAACCATCAACTACCGCACCTACAAACCGGAGCGGGATGGGCTGTTCTGCGAACGCATTTTTGGTCCCGTGAAGGACTTCGAATGCGCCTGCGGCAAGTACAAGCGTATTCGATACAAAGGTATCGTCTGCGACCGTTGCGGTGTAGAGGTGACCGAGAAGAAAGTGCGTCGCGAACGCATGGGTCATATCAAGTTGGTGGTGCCGGTGGTACACATTTGGTATTTCAAATCTCTTCCCAATAAGATCGGTTACATGCTGGGCATGAGCTCCAAGAAATTGGAGTCGATCGTTTATTACGAGCGCTATGTGGTGATCCAGTGGGGAACACTCGGAGCCGACGGCAAGCACACCGGCGACCTGTTGACCGAGGAGGAATACCTGGATATCCTCGATACCCTGCCCAAGGAAAACCAATACCTGCCGGATGATGATCCCAATAAGTTCATCGCCAAGATGGGTGCAGAAGCCGTGCATGACCTGCTGGCCCGCATCGACCTCGATAAACTCGCGGCCGACCTGCGCAACGCCGCTGCCAATGAAACCTCTCAGCAACGAAAGGCCGATGCCCTGAAGCGCTTGAGTGTGGTCATGGCCTTCCGCGATGCGAATACGCGTATCAAGAACCGTCCCGAGTGGATGGTCATGCAATACATCCCGGTGATCCCGCCGGAGCTGCGCCCACTGGTTCCCCTGGATGGCGGCCGTTTCGCGTCTTCCGACTTGAACGACCTCTATCGTCGGGTGATCATCCGCAACAACCGCCTCAAGCGATTGCTGGAGATCAAAGCACCGGAAGTGATCCTGCGCAACGAAAAGCGTATGCTGCAAGAAGCGGTGGATTCATTGTTCGACAACAGTCGTAAATCGAACGCCGTGAAGGCCGAAGGCGGACGGGCCCTGAAATCCCTCAGCGATGTGCTGAAAGGAAAGCAAGGACGTTTTCGTCAGAACCTCTTAGGTAAGCGAGTGGATTATTCCGGACGTTCCGTGATCGTGGTTGGTCCCGAACTGAAATTGCACGAATGCGGATTGCCCAAAGACATGGCCGCTGAACTCTTCAAGCCGTTCATCATCCGTAAGCTCATCGAGCGCGGCATCGTGAAGACGGTTAAATCGGCCCGCAAACTGGTCGATAAGAAAGAAGCCGTGATCTGGGACATCCTCGAAAATATCTTGAAAGGTCATCCGGTTCTGCTGAACCGTGCCCCGACCCTGCACCGTCTCTCGATCCAGGCCTTCCAGCCTAAACTCATCGAAGGGAAAGCGATCCAACTGCATCCGCTGGTGACCACGGCCTTCAACGCCGACTTCGACGGAGACCAAATGGCGGTGCACGTACCCCTCAGCCATGCCGCCATCCTCGAGGCACAATTGCTGATGCTGGCTTCGCACAACATCCTCAATCCGCAGAACGGAACGCCCATCACCCTGCCATCGCAGGACATGGTACTCGGACTTTATTACCTGACAAAAGGAAAGAAGACCACGCCGCAGGAACCCGTGAAAGGAGAGGGCAAGATCTTCTACTCGGCCGAGGAAGTGATCATCGCACACAACGAAGGTCGAATCGACCTGCACGCTTGGATCAAGGTCAAAGGCAACATCCGCAATGCGGATGGCTTGCTTGAGCATAAATTGATCGAGACTACCGTGGGCCGCGTCCTGTTCAATCAGCACGTACCAGCAGAAGTAGGCTTTGTGAATGCCCTGCTGACCAAGAAGAATCTGCGTGAGATCATTGGTGACATCATCAAGATCACCAACGTTCCCAAGACCGCCAAATTCCTCGACGACATCAAGCTGCTCGGATTCCGTACGGCCTTCCGCGGCGGACTCTCCTTCAACATCAATGACCTGATCATCCCCGATACCAAAGAGCAATTGCTCGACAATGCCAAGGTAGAAGTAGACGAGGTTTGGGACAGCTACAACATGGGATTGATCACCAACAACGAACGCTACAACCAGATCGTAGATATCTGGAGCCGGGTTGATACCCGCATCACCGAAACCCTGATCCGCGAACTCAGCAACGATCGCCAGGGATTCAACTCGGTATATATGATGCTCGATTCCGGCGCCCGTGGTTCTAAGCAACAGATCAAGCAGCTGGCCGGTATCAGAGGACTGATGGCCAAGCCTCGTAAGTCTGGCTCTACCGGAAGTGAGATCATCGAAAATCCGATCCTCTCTAACTTCAAAGGCGGATTGAACGTACTTGATTACTTTATCTCTACCCACGGTGCCCGTAAGGGTCTGGCCGATACGGCCCTGAAGACCGCCGATGCGGGTTATTTGACCCGTCGTCTGGTTGATGTGGCCCAAGACGTGGTGATCACAGAAGAAGATTGCGGAACCCTGCGCGGTATCGCTACCACTGCACTGAAAGACAACGAAGATATCATTGAGCCACTGAGCGATCGTATCGAGGGACGTACCTCTTTGCACGATGTCTATGACCTGGTAACCGACAAATTGTTGGTGGCTGCGGGATCGGAGATCACCGAAGAGCTGGCCAAGAAGATCGAAGACGCCGGCATCGAAACCGTAGAGATCCGCTCTGTGCTCACTTGCGAAAGCAAGCGTGGTGTTTGCGTAAAATGCTATGGTAAGAACCGGGCCTCCGGTGGCATTGCCCAGAAAGGAGATGCCGTTGGTATCATTGCCGCCCAGTCCATTGGGGAGACCGGTACACAGCTGACCCTGCGTACCTTCCACGTGGGTGGTGTGGCCGGATCTGCTTCGGTAGAATCAACCCTGATGGCCAAATTCGATGGTACCATCCAGTTCGATGGTCTTCGTACGGTAACCATTGCCAATAACGAAGGCGTTAAGTCGAATGTGGTCATTGGTCGTACCGGTGAGGTAAGGATCATCGATACCAAGAACGATCGTCTGCTCATTACCAATAACATCCCATACGGTTCTACCTTGAACGTTAAGGATGGTCAAAAAGTAAGCAAAGGCGATGTGATCTGCACGTGGGATCCATTCAACAACGTTATCATGGCCGAGATCAACGGTACCGTTCGTTTCGAGAACGTTATCGACGGTGTTACGTATCGCGAAGAGGCCGACGAGCAAACCGGTCACCGCGAAAAAGTGGTCATTGAAACACGCGATAAGACCAAGATTCCTTCCATTTTGGTAGAAGGAAAAGATAAAAAATCATATAACCTTCCCACCGGAAGCCACATCATGATCGAAGAAGGTGATGAGGTCAAAGCCGGTCAGGTGATCGTTAAGATC
>CAXRAX010000061.1:0-3523 GCA_964229195.1 Chitinophagaceae bacterium
CGGATTTTGATATTATACAAGACGAGATCCTAACAACTACCTGTGCCACGAGCGGATGTCATGCTTCTTCCTCCGATGCCACGTATGCGCAACACGGATTGATCTTGGCGGCGGGACAGTCCTACAGCCAGTTGGTCGATAAGGCTCCTCGGAATGCTTCGGCGCTCGCCAGTAATTATAAGCTCGTCAAACCCGGCGATGCCGAGGCCAGTTTCCTATATCATAAGATCACCTGTGCTACCACGCACCATTCCAACACTGGTAATTACGGATCGCAAATGCCACTGGGCGGACAAGTTCTCAGCAAGGGACAAGTTGAATTCATCCGTCGCTGGATCAATGCCGGAGCCAGCAAGACCAGTGCTTCCATCGATGATAACATATTAAAGGACAACAGCGCTTGTCAAACGCCGATCCAGCCGTTGGCCCCGCCGCCACCCGGCTCCGGGTTTCAGATGACAATCGACCCGTTCGAGATCCCTAAAAATTTTGAACGCGAAGTTTTCATTCGTCGAAACACCCCCAACACCGGCACTGTATATGTAAACCGCCTGCAAATGCGCGGCGCCTCCAACAGCCACCATTTTGTGTTGTATAGTTTTCGGAGTCAGACCGGACTGCCTCCGGTCGATCAATTGCGTGACCTGCGCGATCCGGTAACAGGTGTCATGAACCAGACCACCTTGCAACAAATGCAGAATCATATTTTTTTGGGTGGCGGCACCGATGTCAACACCGATATAACACTACCAGCCGGTGTGGCGCTCAAGTTTCAACCGAGCACGCCGGTTGACCTAAATGCGCATTATTTCAATCGAACCAATTTTACACTGACCGGACAGAACTACCTTAATCTATATACTGTACCCGCCGCCTCGGTTCAATTCGAGGCCAAGACACTCGACCTGAATAATTTCGACATTAGCATCCCGCCGTATTCCCGTCGCACTTTCACCAAAACCTTTACGTTCAATACACTGACTCGCGTGGTGATGCTTACCTCGCATTTTCATAAGCTCGGGGAGAAATTCGTGATAAAGATCGCCGGGGGTGCCCGCAATGGTGAGATCGTCAACACCAATACCGATTGGGAACATCCACTGGTAAAAACCTTCCCCACGCCCATTGTATTACAGCCGGGCGAAGGACTCACCTCCGAGGTGACGTATTATAATCCCAGCTCCATCGGCGTTGCTTTCGGATTCACCAGCCAGGATGAGATGAACATCATTTTTGGCTACTACTATTAGGAGTAGAAAGATGAAGGGTGAAAGGTGAAGGATGAAAAAAGTTTAGGGTTCAAAGTTTGGAGTTCAGGGGGTTTTGAGTTGTTCACGTAGTTTTTGGTCTTGTCCGTACACATCGTTGTATACTTCGAGTTTGCCTTTTTTTCCGGCGGCAGTATAGTACCGGAAAAAAATGGGGAGTTTGCTTTTGAGGGGAATCACTCTGCGTTTTTCTTGCTTGAGCCAGGAGCGAACCGAATCGGTTCGTACAAAGCTTTCCTGGTTCTCTGCGGCGCCGATACTATCCAATTGCAATAGGTAGTGGTAAAGACCTTGCCAGTTTTGCACGCGCACACACCCGTGACTCAGGGCGCGATTTTCATTTTGAAATAAACTACGCTGGTTGGTGTCGTGCAGGTATACAAAATGTTCGTTGGGGAAGTTGAATTTCATGATGCCGAGGGCGTTTCCGATCCCTTCCCCTTGTACGATTTTATATGGGATGCCTTTTTTGTAACGCGACCAGTTCACGGTGTAGGGGTCTACTTCATTTCCATCGAGGTCATATAAATTGTATCCTTTTTTGGCGAGATAGCCGGGGTTGCGCTTCAGGGCCGGTAAGATCTCGTCGGCCACGATGCTGGCGGGGATGGTCCATGTGGGATAGACTATGAGCTGTCCCATGCGGCTGCTCAGGAGCGGCGTCGGGGTCTTGGGTTTTCCAACGATCACCCGTGATTCGAGTTTGACCGTGTCATGGTCGAACACGCTTAACTCAAAGGCAGGCAGGTTTACCAACAGGTATTGTTCCGGCAGCGTATCGGTTTGCATCCGATAGCGATCGAGGTTGATGGCGGCTTTGTAAAATTTCTCGACGTCGTTATTGTTCAGCGAGCCGATGAGTTGGGGACCGTATTTACCATCCACTTTCAACCCACGGCTTGTCTGTACTTTTTTCAGGAGGGCAGACAACTCCAGCGAGTCGGGTTCTTGTACGGAGGAGTCGATGTAGTTTTCTTCCCGTAGCCGGCTCAGGAGCGAGCGGATGAAAAGCAGCGAATCTTGAAACGGGTATTGTACGTAGGTGTATTCTTTTTTGAGTTTTGCACGACGAAGAAAATCGGGAAGGGATTTTTTTAATTCTTGATAGCCGTATGATCGGGGTTCCAGCGATTCCAGTGTGGTGACGGGCTTGTTGGTTTCGACAGCCTGGGTGAGCGATTCAAAATAAAAGTCGACAGCATAGGTTTCTTCCTCTTCCAGACTATCCAGCGGCAGGTGGCCACGGTGCAGGTGACGTGCCAGGGTCAGAAAGGCGTCGGTGAGCAGGATATCCATTCGGGCCCATTGTTTTAGGTCTTTGCGGGGACCGGCACCGAGCGTGTCTTTTTCAAATGCGGATCGGATCGAGGCGAGGAGGGGGGCGTGATAGTGTTCAGGGAAGAGACCGTACCGGCGGGCCGCTTGGGTAAGCTGAATGAGCGAATCTCCCCGGGGCGTGAGGCTGTCGGCCAGCACCCATTGCGGTTCAAAGCGTTGGGAAGAGTAGAACTCCTGAGTCGACTCAGCTGAATGAAGAAGGGAGGAGTCGGGTCCCAGACCGGTAGGGGAGATCTTTTCCGTCCAGGCCTGGATCTCATTTTTAAGGCCTTTTACCGGATCGGTGGGTGCTGCGGAACCGTCGGAGTTGTTACAACCGGCCATTCCGACAGTCAAAACGCAAAAAGTGTATAAAATATACCTTACTGCTTGATTACTAGGCATGGGGTCGATAACCTGTTTTTGTTGCTACTAATATACTTAAATCATAGATCGTTAGGGGATTATGGCGAAGACGGGTTCTGTTGACCCCGAGCTGGCTGAGACAAATCCCCAACACCCCCGGTAGAATTACTTCTATAAGGATTGTTTTCCGAGCGACTTATTTTCGTCCGATTTTCTTAAACGCTCAGACCCTTTACCGATTTGCGTCCTGAAGATCAAAAAACTGTTTTCAGAGATTGATCTATATCATCAACAATTTGTCCAAACTTTTTATATGGAGCATATTATGAGAAAAACGCGCCTTTTATTTCTGTTGCTGGTATTTGGTTTACTGGCTGATAATGGATTCGCCCAATGTCCGACTTTCTCAAGAAGAAACAATGGAAATGGCGGAACCTGTAGTCCGGCCGATATAGGTAAAATACCAGCAGGAAAAGTTCATACCGGACGGTTCACTTTTACCAGCAGTTCTCCATCTACGAATCTGGTATTGACTAAAGTGTTGTTGAATGGAAACCTGTTACAGCAGGGCA
>CAXRAX010000062.1:0-4007 GCA_964229195.1 Chitinophagaceae bacterium
CGGATCTCCAAGGTCTCCCGGTTATACCGACGACCATTGCACTTCTCACAATGCACATAAACCTCCGGCAAGAAATTCATCTCGATCCTCCGCATGCCACCGCCTTCGCAAACGGGACACCGACCGGTCTTTACATTGAAGGAAAACCGACCCGCATTGTACCCGCGGATCTTCGACTCCGGCAAGGCCGCAAACAAATTCCGGATCTCCGTAAAGAATCCGCAATAGGTAGCCGGATTGCTGCGGGGCGTGCGACCAATAGGTGCCTGATCGATGTCGATTACCTTGTCGATTGCCTCCAATCCCTTGACCGAACGATATGGCAAGGGCTGCTTCCTCGAACCATACGCATGTGCGGAGAGAATCGGATATAAGGTCTCGTTGATCAAGGTAGATTTTCCGCTGCCGCTTACACCGGTTATGACCACCAAACATCCCAAGGGCAGTTTCAGATCGACCGATCGCAAATTGTTTCCGCTTGCACCATACAACTCCAGAAATTGCCCGTTGCCCCGTCTTCTCTCCTTCGGGATCTCGATGCGAAGTTTCCCGCTTAAAAAAGCGGCCGTGTTCGATTTTCCCTTGATCAACGCCCCCGGTGAGCCTTGTGCTACGATGCGTCCGCCATGTAAGCCCGCACCCGGACCGAGATCGATCAAGTGATCGGCCGCCATCATGATGTCACGGTCATGTTCCACTACGATCACTGAGTTACCCAGATCCCGTAACCGCTTGAGGGCTTCGATCAATCGCTGGTTATCGCGCTGATGCAAACCGATCGAAGGCTCATCCAAAATATAGGTGATGCCTTGCAGCTGTGAGCCGATCTGGGTAGCGAGACGGATCCGCTGTGACTCTCCGCCGCTCAACGTCCGCGTAGGCCGACTCAAACTCAAATACGACAAACCGACATTCAACATGAATTGCAACCTTTCCCGGATCTCCTTCAATATATCCTTGGCGATGGCTTGTTGCTTTTTATCCAGATACAACTCGATCCCGTCGAACCAGGCAGCCAGGTTATCCAGATTCATCGATGACAATTCAGAAATAGTGCGACCATTCACCCGAAACCAATTGCTCTCTTTTTTCAATCGAGTGCCGTTGCAGTCGGGACAAGGCTGCTCGGTCATATACCCCTCGGCCCACTCGCGTATGTTCTCGCTATAGGGATTCACATACCAGCGGTGCAACAAATTGATCACGCCTTCGAACGGTGCATCCGGATCAAACTTCATCTCTGCAGCATCTACCTCACTCATCTCACCCGCCTCGTTTCCGTATAAGAGAATGTTCAATTGTTTTTTGGGCAGATCCCCCACGGGCGTTTTCAGGGAAATTTTATTCTTTTTGGCGAGGTCCTGCGCCTGCCGGTATACCCAGGCCTCCCGCTCTTCACCCAGCGGCGCAATGCCCCCTTCCTGTATACTGAGTGCCGGATCCGGCATCACCAGTTCCAAATTGACGCGGTGTTGGGTACCGAGGCCCTTGCAAAGGGGACAAGCCCCATATGGTGAATTAAACGAAAAGGCATTGGGAGAGGGCTCTTCATAACTGATGCCGGTATCGGCACACATCAAACTCCTGGAATATTGAATCAATTGCTTTTCCTCCACCAGTAAAAACAGCAATCCCTTTCCCAGCTTCATGGTTTGATGGATACTCTGGCTCAACCGTCCCATCAAATCATCGGTCAGCTTCAGGCGATCGACCACCAACTCGATATCATGAATGGAATAGCGATCCACTTGCATTTTCGGAACCAGGTCCTTCACCACCCCATCCACCCGCATCTTCAAAAAGCCTTTTTTCCGCCACTCCTCAAACAGTTCCCGGTAATGTCCTTTTCTCCCGCGTACCAGCGGCGCCAGGATTTCGATCTTCTTTCCAACGTATCGCTCGCGAATGTTGGCAACGATCTCCTCTTCACTCCATTTGACCATGGGTTTACCGGTCTGGTAGGAATAGGCCGTGCCGATGCGTGCATATAATAAGCGAAGAAAATCGTAGATCTCGGTAACGGTGCCCACGGTGGAGCGTGGATTCTTATTGGTTGTTTTTTGTTCGATGCTGATCACAGGCGATAATCCGGTGATCTTGTCTACATCGGGCCGCTCCATATCTCCGACGAACTGCCGGGCATAGGCACCGAATGTCTCCAGGTACCGCCGCTGCCCCTCGGCATACAGGGTATCGAAAGCCAGGGATGATTTTCCGCTGCCACTCAATCCGGTGATCACCACCAACTGCTGTGCAGGTATGCGTAGGTCGAGGTTCTGCAGGTTGTGCGTTCGCGCGCCCTCGATCTCAATAAATTCTGTTTCGCGCTGAGTGGACATAGATGACGAAAATACGATGAGAAGTTGAGTAGATGAGGAGATGAGCGTTTAACACTCAAAGTGAATAGTTTATAGCTTAGACGGGGCAAGCTCATCCCCTCAGCTTTTCATCCCCTCATCTAATCCCTATCTTTACGCCCATGAAAGAACTTTCCGTAGTCATAACCGTGATGAATGAAGAGGCTAACATTGCCCCGTTGCTGGGGGCGATCCGTTCGGCCCTGGGCGGGTTGGACTATGAGGTAGTCTTTGTAGACGACGGTTCCACCGACCGTACGGTCGCAGAGATCCGCTCTCACGCCGATGCCCGCACCCGACTGGTAGAGCTTCGCAAGAACTACGGACAAAGCACGGCCATGACCGCCGGGATCGACCATTCCGCCGGACGTTATATTGCCTTGCTCGACGGTGACCTACAGAACGATCCCACTGACATCCCGGCCATGTTGGAGTTACTGAAAAAGGAGGATTGGGATGTGGTAGCCGGAAATCGTCGCAACCGACAGGACGGCATGCTGCTGCGCAAGATCCCCAGCCGGATCGCCAATGCCCTGATCCGCAAAATGACCGGGGTCTACATCCGAGACTATGGTTGTACCCTGAAAGTCTTCAAACGTGAGATCGCCGAAGAGCTTGGACTCTATGGCGAGCTACACCGTTTCATACCGGTACTGGCCAAACTGCAGGGCGCCCGGATCACCCAGGTGGATGTAAAACATCACGCCCGACTGCATGGAACCAGTAAGTACGGCATCAACCGCACCTTTAAGGTGATGAGTGATCTTTTATTGATGGTATTTTTTCGCAAGTACATGCACAAGCCCATGCATTTGTTTGGTACGATGGGATTTGTGGGATTGGGATTGGGCGTATTGATCAATCTGTATTTACTTGGACTCAAGCTGGCCGGACAGGATATCTGGGGAAAGCCCTTACTGATCTTAGGATTGATGTTGTTACTCGGAGGCATACAGCTGATCACCATCGGCATCGTAGCCGAGATCGGGATGCGTACCTATTTCGAGTCGCAGAACAAGAAGACCTACACGGTTCGTCGTTTATTTGACGGCCATGCGCCCCAAGGCTGACTTAGGATCGGGAAGTAAACCAGCTCACAAATTCTTTTAGTCCCACCGCCAAAGAAGTTTTCGGATCGTATCCCAGCAACGCTTTCGCCTTGCCGATGTCGGCATAGGTCTTTGGTACATCACCGGCCTGTTCGGGTCCGTATTGCAGGATAGCAGATTTTCCCGTGGCGTTTTCAATAGCCCGAATTAGATCGATGAGCGGGATGGAGTAATGATTGCCCAGGTTGATGATCTCGTAATAGGAGCCCTCGTATTTCATGGCCGCCAGGATACCTTGTACGATATCGCCCACGTAGGTGTAATCACGGCTGGTGCTGCCATCTCCATAGACGGTGAGCGGTTGTTGATTGAGAATGGCTTGGGTGAATTTATGGATGGCCAGATCGGGGCGTTGTCCGGGACCGTATACTGTAAAAAAACGAAGGGCTATGAAACGAATCCCGAAAAGCCTGCTGTATACATGTCCGAGTTGCTCACCGGCGAGTTTGGTGCCGGCGTAGGGACTGATCGGCTGCAAGATCTCGTCTTCTTTCCAGGGAAAATGATCGTTGATGCCATATACACTGCTGCTGGACGCAAA
>CAXRAX010000063.1:0-9917 GCA_964229195.1 Chitinophagaceae bacterium
CGTCGATACATAGTAAGAGGACAATCGACTGCTGGCCCGATCGATGTACCCGTTGCTGGCCAGGTTGGAGAGCCGGATATCGGTTGCGAATTTTCCCTGTAATCCGCTTTGATAGAGCAGCGTGTGTTTACGGGAATCGAAGGAGCCATAACTGTTTTGAACACTCAGCCGTTTCTGCGGGTTCGTTTCATGTGTACTGATGTTAAGGTTGGCACCAAAGGCACCGGCTCCGTTGGAGGAAGTACCGACCCCTCGTTGAACCTGTATACTTTGCGCAGAGGAAGCCAGGTCGGGGAGGTTGACGAAAAAAATACCCTGGCTCTCCGCATCGTTGTACGGGATCCCGTTGAGGGTCATGTTGATGCGGGTAGCATCTGTACCCCGGATCCGAATGCCGGTATAACCCATGCCATTGCCCGCATCCGAATGCACCACTACACCCGGCAGCGTCGACAGCAAAAAGGGGAGGTCCTGTCCCAAATTCTTTTTTTCAATGTCAATGCGGGTCAGGTTGCTTTTGGCAAACGGCGCCTCATCACCGGCGCGTACAGCTTGTACTTCTACCGGACTCAGCACAAAAAAACTGTCTTTCTTTTCGGCTTGCGCGTTTGCAAAAAAGGGGAGGAGGAACATTCCAACGAGGAAGCGATTTCTTTTCATCATAAAAGATTTATCGCTACCGGGAATGCTGTTCGAATTCCGACTCCATCCCTACGCAGGTATTATCCTGAACAGGTTCTACGGGTTTGTTCTCAGCCGTCGCTTGTTAAGCGGCAGCACCCCGGAAGCGTATACAAAACTAGATGATATAAAACACCGGTGCAAGCATTTTGTTCACAAGGCCCCTTTCCTTATCTTTGCATCGCGAAGTAGAGCAGCGGTAGCTCGTTGGGCTCATAACCCAAAGGTCGGGAGTTCGATCCTCCCCTTCGCAACCAGATCCGCCCCCGGGCGGATTTTTTCTTCCAACGGCCCTCTCATGCGATCCGGATTCATCAATTTTTTTGGCAGACCCAATGCAGGGAAAAGTACCTTGCTGAATTTTCTATTGGGGGAAAAGCTTGCCATCGTATCGCCTAAGGTGCAAACGACCCGTCATCGTATCAAGGGGATTCTAACCACGGAGGACTACCAAATGGTCTTCTCCGACACCCCGGGGATCATCGATCCCAAGTATCCCCTTCATAAGCGCATGATGGAGGCGGTGCGAACGGCATTGGAAGATGCCGACTTGGCCTTGTTGTTGGTAGATGTTGGCTCTGATCTATCTGAATCCGATCAGATCTTTTTCCAATTGAAACTGAACGCACCGGCCTGGGTGTTGGTTACTCAATCGGATAAAGTGGGAGCTGCCGACGTTGAAAAAGCCGTACAGTACTTTCAGGGGAAGTCTTATGCGCAAAAAGTACTCTCCGTATCCGCGCAGCGCAAAGCCGATAAGACCACCTTGCTCAAGGAGATGGCGGCAGCCCTACCGGAGGGACCTTTATACTTTCCTGCCGATGAGATCAGTGACGCCCAAACCCGTTTCTTTGCATCCGAACTGATTCGGGAAAAGATATTTGAACTGACCAGTGAGGAGATTCCCTACCACACCACGGTGGTGGTGCGGGAGTTCCAGGAAAAAACCACGCTCACCAAGATCGTGGCCGACATTGTCGTCCACCGCGAAAGCCAAAAGGCGATCTTACTGGGTGAAAGAGGCGCCATGATCAAAAAATTGGGAACCGCAGCCAGGGAGTCCATCGAGCAGTTCATTGGAAGAAAAGTTTTCTTGGAGTTGTTCGTGAAGGTCAGGCCGAAATGGAGAGAAAGTGAGTTGTTTTTGGATGAGTACGGGTACTGATTCGTTTGGGAGTTTGAGAAGTTTGAATAGTTTAAAAGTTATGTCGTATACAGTTGCAATAGTTGGGAGGCCGAATGTGGGGAAGAGTACCCTGTTCAATCGCTTATTGGAGCAGCGAAAGGCGATCGTGGATGACGTGAGCGGCGTAACGCGCGACCGACAGTATGGCGTGGCCGACTGGAACGGAAAATCCTTTAACGTGATCGATACCGGCGGCTTTGTGCATGGCAGTGAGGATGTTTTTGAAAAGGAGATCGCCAAGCAAGTGCTGATCGCTGTGGAGGAATCCCATGCCATTCTTTTTGTGGTGGATGCCACTACCGGACTGACCGAACTCGACGATGCAATGGCCCGGGTGTTGCGCAAAAGCCCTAAGCCTGTCTTCCTCACCGTTAATAAAGTAGACGATAATCAACGCCTGCTGGAGGCTTCTGAATTTTATAGTCTGGGGTTCGATCAAATCTTTTTCATCGCCTCGGCCAGCGGCAGCGGTACCGGGGAGTTGTTGGATGCGGTCACGGATCTGATCCCGGCCTCCAATGAGGAAGAAATCAATGCAGCGTCTGAGTTGCCTCGCTTTG
Organism: Chitinophagaceae bacterium; assembly: GCA_964229195.1. Lineage (GTDB taxonomy): Bacteria > Bacteroidota > Bacteroidia > Chitinophagales > Chitinophagaceae > JJ008. The sequence continues at coordinate 2,428 of CAXRAX010000063.1, forward strand.
CGATCATCGGACAACCCAACACCGGTAAATCCTCCCTGCTCAACGCCCTGATCGGGCAAGACCGCACCATCGTCAGCGATGTAGCCGGTACCACCCGCGATACCATCCATACCCACTACAAACTTTTTCAAAAAGAATTCATTCTCATCGATACGGCCGGCATCCGACGGAAGGCCAAAGTGCACGAAGACCTGGAATTCTACTCCGTGATCCGTGCCATTAAAGCCGTGGATGAGGCAGATGTGTGTTTATTGATGCTGGATGCGGAAAAAGGGTTGGCGGCGCAGGACCTCAATATTTTCAGCTTGGCGGCCCGCAAAGGGAAAGGGGTAGTGGTGCTTGTGAACAAATGGGATCTGGTTGAAAAAGAGACACAAACCGCCGCGATGTATGAGAAAGAGTTGAAAAAACGTTTGGCGCCGTTCAGCGATGTTCCCATTTTATTTATTTCCGCGTTGGAGAAAACACGCATTTTCAAGGCTGTAGAAATGGCACTGGAAGTGTATCAAAACCGCCAGCGTCGGGTGCCTACCGCCGCATTGAATGAGGTGATGTTGCAGGCGATCCAAGCCTATCACCCGCCGGTAGTGCGAGGCCATCCGATCAAGATCAAGTTTGTGACGCAACTACCCACCGTGGTTCCTTCTTTTGCTTTTTTCTGCAATTTTCCCGACGACGTCAAGACCCCATATAAAAATTATTTAGAAAATCAATTGCGCCAGCATTTTGATTTTTCGGGTGTTCCGCTAAGGCTGTTTTTCCGAAAGAAGTAGCAGGTTATTCGCCGGTCGGATAAATAACTTTTTTCATAACTTGGCACAAATTCTTGCTTATGTGTGGTATTGTGGGCTACACCGGGTCGCGTCATGCGTATCCGGTGGTGGTCAAGGGACTCAAACGTTTGGAGTACCGAGGCTATGACAGTGCCGGTGTGGCCATTCAGGGCGAAGTTGTTCCCCTTCGAGTCTATAAGAAAAAAGGAAAGGTCGCGGATCTGGAAGAATCCGTACTCGGCCAAGATCTTCAGGGAGGTACCGCCATTGGTCACACCCGCTGGGCCACACACGGGGCACCCAGTGATCGGAACGCACACCCGCATCGGTCGGCTAGCGGCAAGCTGGCCATGATCCATAACGGGATCATCGAAAATTATCATCAACTCAAGCAGGAGCTCATCTCCAAAGGCTATCAGTTTCACAGCGACACCGATACGGAGGTCCTCTTGAATTTCATCGAAGAGATCCAGCGAAACAACAACTGCTCGCTCGAGGAAGCCATTCGGGTAGCGCTCAAGCGGGTGACCGGTGCTTACGTGATCTTGTTGCTCAATGAAGATGATCCCGGCACCATCATTGCAGCCCGAAAGGGTAGTCCGCTGGTGATCGGTGTGGGACAGCATGAACATTTTCTCGGCTCCGATGCCTCGCCCATGTTGGAATATACGAAGCAAGTGGTGTACGTCAACGATTATGAACTTGCTATTGTACGTCCCGATGAACTCATCCTGAAAAATCTGGGCAACGAGATCCTTACGCCTTATGTACAGCAACTCGACCTCGAGTTGGCAGCCATTGAAAAAGGCGGATTCGATCATTTCATGTTAAAAGAAATATTCGAACAGCCACAGACCATCTACGACTCGCTGCGCGGACGCATGGATGTGGAGGCGGGTACGATCACGCTCAGCGGACTGGAATCTTACAAACAAGAATTGATCGCGGCCAACCGGATCGTGATCGTGGCCTGTGGCACGAGCTGGCATGCCGGGCTGGTTGCGGAGTATATCTTTGAGGAGCTTGCACGTATCAATGTCGAAGTGGAGTACGCGTCGGAGTTTCGCTACCGCAATCCCGTGATCCATCCCGGGGATGTGATCCTGGCCATTTCCCAAAGTGGTGAAACGGCTGATACGCTGGTGGCCATTGAACGCGCCAAAGATCAAGGGGCGATCATTCTGGGAGTAGTGAATGTGGTCGGTTCCTCGATCGCGCGCATCAGCCACGCGGGGTGTTATACGCATGCCGGACCGGAGATCGGGGTCGCCTCGACCAAAGCCTTTACGGCACAACTGGCGGTGTTGAGTCTGATGGCCATCCAGCTTGGCTATTGGCGAAATACCATCAGTGCCGAACGTAAGAAGTTGCTTTTGGAGGAGTTGTCTCTCATCCCGGAAAAAGCACAAGCCATCTTGTCTCAATCCGATTCGATCCGCTCGATCGCCCTTCGCTATGAATCTGCCCGTGATTTTCTATACCTCGGACGTGGCTATAATTTCCCGGTGGCGCTCGAAGGGGCGCTGAAGCTGAAGGAGATCTCTTACATACATGCCGAAGGCTATCCGGCTGCTGAGATGAAACACGGACCGATCGCCCTGGTCGACGATCAATTACCGGTCGTATTCGTGGCCACCCGCGATGCCTATCACGAAAAGGTCGTGAGCAATATGCAGGAGATCAAAGCCCGTCAGGGCAGGGTCTTGTCGATCATTACGGAGGGAGACGATTGGGCCCGCAGCTTATCGGAAGCCTCGATCGAGATTCCCGCCTGTGATGAGGTGATCGCCCCGTTGCTCAGTGTGATCCCCCTGCAATTGCTAGCCTATTATATCGGGGTGGCAAAAGGACTGGATGTAGATAAGCCTCGGAATTTAGCGAAATCGGTCACCGTAGAATAATTGCCATGAACATCATCAAACGTCGCTCCATTGGTTCATTAGGTTTTGGATTCATCGACTCCGAATACCTGCCCAAGGGGAAGGATGAATATTATCTTCGAAACCGGCAGCATCGAAAAAAGGATGGCTACCGGTTGCTGACTAAGGTCGAGATCGAAATACTGGAAAAGAATGACAACAGTGCGGATGATTGGAAGAACATACAGGTTCAGGATCCCTTTGATCCCCGCCTGATCAAACGCTGCAGTTTTTTCGGGATGATCCGCATCGGCAAATTGGAGCCTTATTACCATGAGTTCAACAACCTGCGCTTGCCGGTCGGTTTGTATAACAGCACGATCATCAGTTGTGATTTTGGAGATAATGTGGTGGTAGACAATGTTCGTTTCATGAGTCACTACATCATTGGCGAGGAGGCCATGCTGGTCAATATCCACGAGATCGCCACTACCGATCACGCCAAATTTGGAAATGGTGTCGTGAAAATGGGCGAACCGGAGAATGTTCGGATCTGGATGGAGCTGGCCAACGAGAATGCCGGCCGGGCCGTGCTTCCTTTCAAGGGAATGGAGTCGGGGGATGCCTGGATCTGGTCTAAATACCGAGACGATGACGTGTTGATGTCCAAGCTTCGTCAATTCACGGATGACCTCTTTGATGTTCGTCGCGGGTATTACGGAAAAATTGGGGAGCGCAGCGTTATCAAAAACTGCGACATCATCAAAGATGTTTGGGTGGGCAGCGATGCCTATATCAAAGGCGCCAATAAATTGAAGAACCTCACCATTGATTCTTCCGCGGGTGCATCGGTGCAGATCGGCGAGGGGACGGAGATGGTGAATGGAATCGTGGGACCGGGTTGCCGCGCCTTCTACGGCGTAAAAGCGGTACGTTTCATCATGGGCGCGTATTCTCAACTCAAATACGGGGCAAGGCTCATTAACTCTTATTTGGGAGAAAACTCTACGATCTCTTGCTGCGAGGTATTGAACTCCCTCATTTATCCAGGGCATGAGCAGCACCACAATAATTCCTTTCTATGTGCCTCGGTCTTACTCGGACAGAGCAATTTGGCCGCCGGGGCCACGATCGGGTCAAATCACAATTCTCGTTCCGCCGATGGTGAATTGGTGGCCGGAAGAGGATTTTGGCCGGGTCTTTGCGTGAGTTTGAAACACAATTCCCGTTTCGCTTCCTATACACTGTTGGCTAAAGGCGATTATTCTGCGGAGCTGGACATTGATATTCCCTTCTCCTTGGTGTCGAACGATCTCTCCAACAACCGGCTGATCCTGATGCCCGGGTATTGGTTCTTTCATAATCTCTATGCGCTGGCTCGCAACGTACACAAGTACAAACAGCGTGATCAACGTACGGATACCCGCCGACTGATCGAATATGATTTTCTAGCCCCCGACACCATCAATGAGATGCTGCATGCTCTTCAGCGGTTGGAGGAAGCCGTGGGTACGGCCTATCGGAAAATGTATCCCAACAAGAAAAGAGGTGTTGAAAGCTCCGCGCTGGGACGTCAGTTATTGAGTCGCGAACCACAAACGGTCAGCCAACTCTCCGTGCTGCTCACCGGCGTAGAGAACAGTTCCCGGGAGGTCAAGCTGTTGAAAGTGGAGCAGTCCTACGATCTGTTCCAGCGATTGATCGTCTTTCATGCCGTCTCGCAACTGATGGAAATCTGGGTCGATAAACCAGCGAAAGGATTTCTGGCATTCCGCGATCGTTTCAAGAAGGCCAGTGGGGGTAATTGGCGCAATATCAGCGGACAATTGATGCCGGAGTCGGCGGTACAGCAATTGCTGCGTCGCATCCGAACTGGAAAGATCGCCGATTGGCCCACGGTTCATGCCTTCTACGACGAACAGGCAAAGGGTTATCCACGCCACAAGGCCGAGCATGCCTTGCATGCTGTTCTTCACATCAAACAAATGAAATTGTCGGCTCTAACGAAAACGACGTTGCGAGGCTGGGTGGAAGAAGCGGTGGAAACGAGAGTGTGGATGATGGAGATGATCCGGCAGTCCAGAGCAAAAGACCACCAGCAGGCGTTTCGCAAGATGTTATATGATACGCAGGAGGAAATGGATAAAGTGGTCGGAAAGTTTTCCGAGAATGCTTTTATTCGGGCGCAGGAAAAGGAGGTTGAGATTTACTTACAGCGGGCCCGGGCCTTCGCGCAGTGGCTGGGATCAAAGTAAGATGCCCCGCAGCAGCCAGTAGGCGGTTCCAAAGTAGATGAGCAGTCCGGTTACGTCCACCAGCGTTGCGATGAACGGGGTGGAGGAGGTGGCCGGGTCGGCCCCTAATCGTTTCAATAGCAGCGGCAGCATGGATCCCATCAAGGTTCCCCAGAGTACTACACCAATGAGTGCTACGCCAATGGCCAACCCAACTTGTCGATAATGTTCTCCGAAGAGGTGGAAGAATTCATGCCCTCCGATCACGATGAGATATCCGATCAGCCCGAGGGTAAGTCCCATGATCAAACCCGATTGGATCTCGCGTCGGGCGATCGACCACCAATCTTTCACCGTGATCTCGCCCAGTGCCATGGCTTGGATGATCAGGGTAGCGGCTTGGGATCCGCTGTTTCCTCCGCTGGAGATGATCAGGGGGATGAATGTGGAAAGCACGAGCACGTGTTCCAGGGTTTGTTGGAAGCCGGACATGGCGGCGATGGTCATGGTCTCGCCCACAAACAGGATCAGCAGCCAAACGATCCTTTTTTTATAGAGTTTTAGCAATGGAACATCCAGATAAGGCTCATCCAGCGCCTCGGTACCTCCCATCTTTTGCATATCCTCCGTGAACTCTTCTTGGGCAACCCAGAGGATATCGTCGATGGTTACGATCCCCAATAGTTTGTTGCTGCGGCTGATCACGGGCAGGGCCACGCGGTTATTCATTTTAAAGATCTCGCTGGCGGTTTCCTGATCGTCCTCGGGGGTCAGCGCGATGAATCGGCCATCGATCAGTTCGGAGATCTTTTTATTGGGTTCGTTCAGGATGATGTCGCGGATGCGGATATCGTCGATCAGTTCGCCTTTTTCGTTGATCACGTAGATGACATTGATGGTTTCGCTGTCCTTCCCGTATTTGCGGATGGTCGCAAAAACTTCATCAACGGTGTTCTGTGGGTATACATACACGTAGTCGGGCGTCATCAGTCGTCCGATCGAGTTTTCGGGATAGCCAAGCAAGGAGAGGGTGATCTTTCGTTCTTCGGGTTCGAGGAGTTTGATCAATTCCCGCACCACGTTGCTGGGTAGTTCTTCGAGAAAGTCGGTCCGGTCGTCGGCCGGCAGGGCGTTGAGCAGGTTGGCCGTCAGGTTAGCGGGGAGTTCCCGGATAACTTGTTTTTGAAGGCTGAGGTCTAAGATCTTGAAGACACTGACGGCTCGGTGTATGGACATGGCCGCGATGATCTCGGTGGCCAGCTCTGTTTCTTCATCGATCCATTCAGCGATGTCGCTGATGTTTTGGTCGTCCAAAAAGGCACGAAGGGTCACCGGATCGCCTTGCTGACGAACTTGTAGGAAATCTTCCCGCAGATTTTTTTGGAGGATCTCGGCCGACATGGCGCGAAATTACGGAAACCCCCAGCTGGGTGAACGTGAAATTCGATTCAAATGCATTGTAGATTTGGGCATGATCCTTCCCATCTTATTCCTGGCTCCCTCCCCCGGTAGGGGAAGAGGCGTGTTCACACAGGAGGCGATAGCGGCCAATACGATCTTGGAGATCGCGCCGGTCATTGTTCTCCCGGCAGCGGATCGACAGCAGATCGATCGAACCCGTTTGCATGATTATATTTTCGTGTGGGGCGAGCAGGGTGATCAATGTGCCATGGCACTGGGATACGTGCCCCTGTATAACCATGCCTCGCCCAGTAATTGCGAGTATGAGATGGAATGGGCGAATGAATTGATCCGCATTCGGGCGGTTCGGGATATTGCCGCGGGGGAGGAGTTGTTCATCAATTATCAGGGCGACTGGAATAGTTCCACTCCCGTCTGGTTCGAGACCCAATAAAAAAGCCCTCCGGGAGGAGGGCTTTTTTATTGCTGGTAAATTTTATTATTAGTCGAACTTGATCTGTCCGCGGATCTCACCAATGGTGGCGAACACACCGCCGGTACGCAAGGTGAGGTAGTAAACTCCTGCTAAAAGATTTTCTTCGGTCACTACAAAACCATCAACCAACAAGGTGCCGCGGTAGGAGCCGCAGGTTGAGTTGGATACGGTGGGGCAGCGAACAATGAAGGAGGGGTTCAAATTTTGAACGATGGTGCCAGAGGGAAAACCAGTAGGTGCCGGGCCCATGATCGAAGCACTGCTTACAGGACCGGTTAAGCCAGACCAGTTGAGGGTGTAGGTCAGGATACGGGTTTCCTTGGAATACCAGATATCCATTGAACCGATTCCGGGAGACGGCGTTTGCGGAACATTCAGGGCGCCCGTTAACGCGATGCCATTTTTTCTGAATTCCGTGATCTTGGTGAATTCGGTATCGCGCTTGCAAGCCGTCAGAACGATGGATGCAAACAATACCCAGGCAGATATCCGGAGGAATTTCATGAGCAGTTAATTTGACGTAAAAATAAGGTAGTTTGAGATATCAGGCAACAGGTCCGGGTTTTGGTTTTCAACCGGCTATTTTCCGTTGAATTTCCTGGAGTTTGAGCAGGGCTTCGACCGGGGTGAGCCGGTTCAGGTCCAACCCCTCAACCAGCTCCCGAATTTCCTGGAAGGTCTGACTGTGGGCATCAAAGATCGACAGCTGAAATTGGTCCTTATTAGG
>CAXRAX010000064.1:0-26749 GCA_964229195.1 Chitinophagaceae bacterium
ACAGCTCCGTCGAGCAGCAGCACATCCTGATCAAAAAGGATATAAATATCGGAATGGCCACGGCCCTTCCCTCCGGTAATCTCATCGTACCCGTCATCAAGAATGCCGATCAGTTGAATTTGGTCGGTCTTACCAAACAAGTAAATCAACTAGCCGATGCCGCCCGCAACGGCAAACTAAAAGCCGATGATACCACCGGTGGTACGTTTACGCTGACCAATGTGGGAACTTTCGGCAGTCTCATGGGTACCCCCATCATCAACCAGCCACAAGTTGCGATCTTGGCCGTGGGTGCGATCAAGAAACGCCCGGTGGTGGTCGAAACACCGGCCGGCGACAGCATCGCCATCCGACACATGATGTACCTGAGCATGAGCTACGATCACCGCATCGTAGATGGAAGTCTGGGTGCAACATTCCTCACGGCAGTGGCGAAGGAATTGGAAAACTTCGATCCGGCTCGAGACTTCTAAACTTCCTCCCTACTCTGGTTGATCGACCAGCTCCAGACCCCAGTCTTTTCCTTTTTGGGTAGCCGGAATCCCGTCCGTGATCCATTTGGGTGGCTTTTCTCCCTTCAACAACCAATCAAAGAATTGTTGTTCGCGCTGCGAGATGTCCTTTTGATTTTTTCGCTCCCGTAAATTATGCGCCTCGCCATTGTAATTCAACATCCAGACGGGTTTATTCAAACGCCGCATGGCCGTGAATAACTCAATGCCCTGATACCAGGGAACGGCCCCATCGGCATCGTTGGCCATGATGACCATCGGGGTTTGGATCTTGGGGACATGAAACAGCGGTGAATTCTTGATATAGAGATCCGGCCGTTCCCAAAGCGTGGCCCCGATCCGACTCTGCGATTTCTCGTACTGGAACTGACGGTTCAGCCCACTCTCCCATCGGATCCCACCATAGGCACTGGTCATATTGGCCACCGGCGCACCCGACCACGCTGCTTTGAAAAGATTGGTCATGGTTACGAGCTGTGCCACTTGTATGCCTCCCCAACTTTGCCCCTGTATGCCCATGTTCTTTCCGTCGATCCACGGCTTGGCCGCAAGGGATCGGGCGGCACTGACCACATAATTATAGGCACTTTGTGCGGGTTGTCCGATCGTATACCGGATATCTGGTGAGCAAACCACATAACCCCGGCTGACAAAGAAGGAGATATTCAACCGGCTGCCGGTGGGTGTAGGAGGAATGTACTGATGCAACGCATCGGTATGGGTTTCGTAGAAATAAAGGATCAGCGGATATTTCTTCTTCGGATCGAAATTCTCCGGCTTGTACAATACGCCGGTTGCAGGCTTGCCATCGATCGATCTCCAAGAATAAAGTTCCGCCGTTCCCCAATTGTATTGTTGCTGTTGCGGGTTCAGGCTGGTCAGCTTCAGGGGGGTCAAATCAGTCGTCCCGCTCATACGAGTATAGAGATCGGGCGGCTGCTGGTAATTTTCCAAGGTGAATATCCAGCGATCGGCTCGCCGCGATTTTTGCACCGACCCAATAAGATTTGGTTGGAAAACAGTAAGGGGACGATTTGTTAGTTTATCGCCATTCCAAATCGCCTCGATCAATGATTCTTTTTTACTGATCTCCTGAACAGCCCGGAGGGCAACGGTTTGTCCCGCTACCCAACCCCGCTCTTCATTTTGCAGCCGCAGCACTCGATAGCGGCATTTATTCTCTCTCCCCCGATCGGTCAAGCGCAAGGGCTTTGATTTACGACCGGTATCCAATTGCCAAATATCATATCGGTCGTACACCAAACAGGCGGAACCATTGGCCAGCCACCCGATGAATCCGTGGGGCATCGGATCGTCGGGTACATCGTTTTCTTCGTCCCACAACGGATACTGGATGCCTTTGGATATCGTGCGAATAGCAACGCCATCCCAAAGTTGATATTGTCTTTTCCGCAGGTCGTACCAAACCAATGCATCCCCTCCCGGTGAAACACTCGTGGTACCGATCACAGCGGCGGCATCGTGGGTGATCATTTTTCGGATACCGGTAGCAGCTTCGATGGAATATATGTCGCGGTCGGTACGGCCGGTCCACTGACTCACCAACCGATACCCGCTGTCGGCGAGTCCATAGAAATACTCGCCATCCCCTTCCCGACTGAGCAGGACCTGCGACATGGAGGCGGTTGCCAGTTGAACGAGTTTTCCGGATTCCAGATCTACGTAGGCCAAATAATTGCGTTGAAGATCGCGGGATAGGTTGGCCAATTGCTGCGTTTGCAGATAGTCATCATTATAATGCCAGACATCTAACTTGACCTGATCGATCTCGATACGGCTGGTGTCTTTGGCGGGCTGAATGGGCGCCGTGCCCAAGAACAATCTTCTCCCGCTGCCACTGAATGTAAGCTGCCCAAATTCACTGGGTGCGTGACCGAGTGGCATGCCGGCGCTGTGTCGATCAACCAATATATGTGCCGAGTCCATTCCTGCACGATAATGCCAGAGTCGATAATATTTCAGCAGCTCTTTGGGGCGCGCATCCCGCTCGGCAAGAAACACCAAATGGGAGCCATCCTCATTGAATACGAATTGACGAAAATCGTTGCCACCGCGACTGACTAACTGCAGAGAATCGGTCCGCAGGTCGAGACAGTATACTCGGTTTTGGCTGGTACTGTCCATCGGATCATAAGAGCATTCGATCGCCAACCGATTTCCTTTTTTACTGAACTGGTAGTCGAGTACCCGGGAGATCGTTCGTTGCTTACCCGTTTGCAAGTTCATCACCACCAGATCGGAACCAACCTCGTTGGCGGCGCCGGCACCAGAATCCTCATCCGCATCCCAATCAACTTCCTCGTCCCGCGATTTCTTTTTTGGAGCGGGTACAGACAAGCGTTGAATCTGCTTTTGCAAGGAATCAATGAGGCGCCCCAGGCTGTCGAAACGAGTATCCACGGGCGGCGTAATCTTTTTAGGTTTGGCTGAAGGCATTTTTTCGAGATGCCAGGCCACCCAACCACCGGTGGAATCTGGGAATTTATAGCTCTTGACATTTGCGATCTTGCGAAGTGAATCGAGGGTTAAGTCAACCATCAGAAAAGAATCCTTTGGCATCTCCTCTGGTTTTTTCTTTTTGATCTTGGCTGCCCGGGTATCCGCGAACGGAGGTTTTATCCTGGCAAATAAAAACCGACTGTTGGGTTCGAATTGAAGGTTGTATCCCCGGGGGATGTTTCGCTCGGTGGATCGCTCGCCCAACCCTTTCATATACAGGTTGCCATCTCCCTCCTGTGGGTCGATCGTGTAGGCTACCCAGTTTCCGTTGGGACTAACCTGCTTCTCGCCCACCCGTTGCCAACCATCGTACACGGTATGGTCCAACGGTTTTTTTTGAGCAGTAGAAAAATAGCTGAGTACACATCCTGTCAGCAGCAGAAATGCAGAGCGAAGCATAGAGGAGGTTGAAGGATGAAGGGTGAAGGGTGAATGCTTAGGAAAGTTATTTATTTATTTCGGGTTCTAAAGGAAATCCAGGCATGGGTTATTTGGGCGATCAAAATGATGGAGGCACCGAGGTAAAATCCGGTGTGCAGCATTTTGTCCTCCCGATAGATCCAAAAGGCCAGCAGAATGCCATACAAGGGCTCCATACCAAAACTTAGGTTCACCGTAAAGGCGGATAACTTTTTCAAGGCGGCGGTGGAAAGCTGAAAGGCCCAAACGGAGCAACCGAGCACTAAAAAAAGGATCCATCCCCAATCGCTCCGCGATGGGATATGCGTACCGATGGTGGAGTAGGAAAGATAAACGGGCAGGATCGCCGACAAAAAAAGAAATCCACCGGTCTGTTGCCAGGCCAACAAGGAGGTGGAGGATATCTCGCGCAGGAAATAGCGGTTCCAAATCGGAAACAGGGAGGCAAAAACAGCGGAGATCATGCCCAACAGGATCCCGGTTCGGAATTGCCAGTCAAAGTGAAAGATCAGGTAGATCCCCAGCAGGATGATCAATCCCAACGCGCCTTCGACCCAGCGAAATTTTGTACCCAACAACAGCGGCTCGAACAAAGCGGTAAAAAATCCGATGGAAGCAAAGCAGACCAGTGCGATGGATACGTTGGCGTATTTGATAGACCCGTAGAAGGTAAGCCAGTGCGTAGCGGCCACGGCGCCCACGGCCATGATCGAAACAATACGCTTCCACCCGATCCGGACGTTTTCCTTGCGAAAGATCATTAGCACCCAGAACGCCAATGCGGTCAGGCCTACCCGATACCAGACCAGCCAAGCCTCGTTGAGTTCGATCAACCGACCCAGAATGCCGGTGAACCCCGCCAGAAGCACGGCCAGATGCAGTTGTAGATAAGCTTTTTTCAAGGAGAATAATTATCAATCGCCCCGCCAGGCATGCCAACGAAGTTTCAGAACGCCCCAGATTCCCTCTTCTATGATACCCCGGTGCATTTTTGATTGGCCATGGGTACGATCCTTGAAAAGAATTGGAACTTCTTGGATCTTATATCCGGCACGCCAGGCTTTGTATTTCATTTCGATCTGGAAGGCATAGCCAACGAATCGGATATTATCGAGGTCGAGGTGTAACAGTACGTTTCGGGTATAGCACATGAATCCGGCCGTAGGGTCTTTGATGGGCATACCGGTGATGAGACGGGTGTAAAAAGATGCGCCTTTTGATAAGGCGATCCGGTTGAAAGGCCAATTCTGAACGCCTCCGCCCTTTACATATCGAGAGCCTACCGAAAGATCAGCCCCTTGTTTTTCGCAGGCTTCTAGCAACCGGGGTAAGTCGTTGGGATCGTGCGAGAAATCGGCATCCATCTCAAAAAGATACTGATATCCTTTTTCCAGTCCCCATTTGAATCCGGTCAGGTACGCCGTTCCCAAGCCCAACTTACCGCTTCGTTGCAGTAAAAACAGTCGGCCTGGATAGCGGGGTTGAAGTTCCTGAACGAGGGAGGCTGTTGCATCGGGTGACCCGTCATCGACGATCAGCACATGGAAGCCGGTGGCCAGCGAAAACACTTTTTCCAGCAGGGGAGGTATATTCTCCCGCTCGTTGTAGGTAGGGATGATGACCAGTGTGCTGGACAAGTGGCTAGGTTTTCTTGAGCAGGGTTCGAGTATAGATCTCGGTCAGTTTTTGTTTGGTGTGTTGAGGGAAATCGCCTTTCATCATCCAATCGTAATACTGAGGCTCGCTTCGCAGCACATCGGCCACGGGTTTGCCTTTGTATTTTCCGAAGTTGAAGACCTCTACACCGTTTTCCCAGACAAACCGCCGGGCAAAATCTACGATGGGCTCCTCGCCGATGGTTTTCAGAATGCTGTCTACATTGTTACCGAGTTGGGGGTATCGCTCCACTTGTGCCTGAAGCACCTCGTAGGTCGCCGTGGCATCTGCTTCGGCGCTATGGGCGTCTTCCAATACCTTTTCGCAATAAAATTTATAGGCAGCGCCAAGGGTGCGGGGTTCCATCTTATAAAAAATGGCTTGCACGTCGAGCAGTCGGCGTCCTTTCATGTCAAAATCCACCTGTGCCCGGAGGAACTCCTCCATGAGCAGGGGAATATCGAACCGATTGGAATTGTAACCGGCCAGGTCACATCCATCGAGCATTTGCTTGATCTCTTGCGCGAGCTGCTTGAAGGTGGGGGCGTCTTTGACCATTTCATCGGTGATGCCGTGTACAGCACTGGATCCGGCGGGAATGGGCATCTCGGGATTGATGAGTTTCCGCTTGACGCTGCGGGTGCCATCGGTGAGGATCTTCACGATGGCGATTTCGACGATCCGGTCATTTCCGAGGTTGACCCCGGTGGTTTCCAAGTCGATGAATGCCAGTGGCTTGGTCAGTTGCAACATGAATGGAACAGGTTTGCGTAAAGGTAAATGATTTTGATGCTTGGTCCGGTCGGGGAAAAAACTGATTATCTTTGTTTTTATGACGAGATTTTTATCCATTTTCCTGCTGGTCCTCTCGGTCACGCTTTTTATGGCCTCCTGTGTGGCACCCAAATATGGTTGTCCGGCCAATGTATCGGGGACTGGAAAATTCCGGGGCTGATCTGTATGTGGAGTCCCCTTACGAACCTGCCACAGTTGGAGGAATTGCGCAAGGCTTCTTATTCTTCTCCGCAGGTCATTTTCAAGCACAGTACGCGCTGCTCGATCAGTCGGGTGGCACTGGGTCGTTTCGACCGGGAGGAGCCTCAGACCGAAGTCGGATATCATTTGTTGGACCTATTACAGCATCGCTCCCTATCGCAGGCCATTACGGAGGCGTTTGGCGTGGTGCATGAATCTCCGCAGGTATTGTTGATCCGGGAGGGGGTTTGTCGTTATCATGCCAATCATCTCAGCATTGAGCCCGCCGAATTACGAAAAGAGTTGGGAAGTCGATGATCAGAGTCCCTGCGAGTTAATGAAATTGACCAGGGCGGCGGTATTTTTCAGGTGTAATTTTTTCAGAATGTTGTATCGGTGCACCTCTACAGTTTTGAGGGAGAGATCGAGCTTTTGAGCAATCTCTTTGGAGGATAATCCGGATTTGATCAGTTGAATCACCTCCAATTCACGACGGGAAAGGGTGTTGAGGTCGGGGGTGCCTTCTTCAGTCATTTCCAATTTCTGGTGGGCCAGTATATCTTTCACCTCTCGGCAGATGTACTTATTTCCTTTTTGTACTTCGAGCAGGGCTTCGAAGAGTTCTTCCTTGGAAGAGTTCTTGGTAACGTAGCCGTACGCTCCGTTTTGAAGCATCCGCTGGGCGTAGGCCGGCATGGAGTGCATGGAGACGCCGATGATCTTGGTAGCCGGAATGTATTTACGAATGAGTTGGGTGGCTTCGAAGCCGTTGATGGGACTCATATTAATATCCATGAGCACGATCGCGGGGTGTTTATCTCTACAGATCTGCAAGGCCTGGTCCACGTTATCGGTCTCCCCGATCACCTGAAACCGTGGATCGGATTGGAGCAATAACGCCCATGTCTCCCGGATCAACTTATGATCCTCCACTAAAAGAATGCTGATCTTATCCATAACTACCCAAACGCTCAAACGCTTCAAACTCCCCCGTATCAGATCAGCAGAGCGGATCGATACGGGGTTCGTGGAGGCGACCGGAATCGAACCGGTGTCCAAACAAAGTCAATGAAAGCCTTCTACATGTTTATTTTGTTTTGGGGTGTCGGGCAGTTACTGGGAACAAACAACCGATAACTGTCTTAGCTGCATGGGACTTAGATCGCCGGCACAGCCTGAGGCGATCGCAACCTGTTTTGTTTTTGAGTCGGCGGCGGGGCGTGGTAACAGATCGACCGGCCCGGCGGCCCGAATGACTACTTAATCACTGATTAGGCAGCCATGGCATACTGAGTATTGCCATTTGTAGTTCTCGTATTCACGTTAAACTGCGAATTACGCAACGCAGTACATGCTTATACTTTCAAAGAGCTATGCTGTCAAAACCTAACGCCCCCATCCTAGCCAATCGTTCGCATTGGCATAGATCATGAGTCCGAGTAGGATGATCATGCCCGCCATCTGCGCGTACTCCAAGAACTTTTCGGAGGGTTTGCGTCGGGTGATCATCTCATATAAGGTAAACAACACATGGCCTCCGTCTAATGCCGGAATGGGCAATATATTCATGAAGGCCAGTATCACGGATAGCATCGCGGTCAGCTTCCAGAATGATTCCCAGTCCCACACCGGGGCAAAAATGGCCCCCATGGACTTGAATCCGCCCATCGCCTTGTACCCGCCGGTGCCCGGGGTGAGGATCGTAACCATCTGATTGACGTAATCGGACAGCTCGGTGAAGGTCATTTCGATGCCCGCCGGCAAGGCGCCCAAGGGACCATGCTTGGTAACCTCCAGTTGGATCCATCCCAGGCTATCCAGTTGACTCAATTTGCTGTACGTGTAAAAACCGATCTGCCCCTGCTCATTCACCTGCACGGTGAAACTGGTATCCTGTCCGTTACGGTTTACTGTAAGAAGAGCAGCCTGTCCTTTTTTATTCTGAAGTTGATCGGCCAATTCATCAAAGAACTGAAGCTTCACGGTATCCAATCCCACGATCCGGTCTTGATTTCGCAATCCGGCCCGGTAGGCTGCCGAGCTATCGGCCACTTGATAGACCCAGGCCGGGATACGCGGTTCGATGAATCCTTTTCGGGGTTGGTTCTTGTTCTCGACCAATTGCTCAACAAAATTTTCCGGCATGGTCAATTCGAGCTGTTGGCCGTCCCGCTCCAACTGTACCTTGGAGCTGGTGATCAGTTTTTTCTTGAAACGAGTGAGGTCGTATACTTCCTTTCCGTCAACCCCCACAATGCGATCACCATTGCGAAAACCGATCTTCCAGAGTGTACTGTCGCCCACATGCACCCCGTATTTCATGGAGCTGGAAGGAACTTTCTTGTCGCCCCACACCATTAGTATGATCGCATAGATCACGAAAGCCGTGAGTATGTTCATGATCACGCCACCCAGCATCACGATCAATCGCTGCCAGGCTGGTTTACTTCGAAACTCCCAAGGTTGTGCAGGTTGTTTGAGTGCTTCTTTGTCCATGCTCTCATCGATCATCCCCGCGATCTTTACATATCCTCCCAACGGCAACCAACCAATTCCATAAACGGTCTCCCCCACTTTCTTTTTGACCAAGGCAAACCAGGGATCGAAAAATAAAAAGAACTTTTCTACCCGACAGCCGAACCAACGGGCAGTGATGAAGTGACCAAACTCATGTAAGATCACCAGGATGGAAAGGGACAGGACCAGTTGACCGGCTTTGATGCCCACCTCGCCCCATGAAATAGCAATTGGTATCATGTCTGTGGATAAAAAGACCCGCCAGGGGCGGGATTCGTCATAAATGAATTAAGTCTGCTGCAAAGCTACGCGCTTCGCCGTCGCTATCAAAATACTGCTGCAAACTGGGCTGTTGGATGAAGGGTACATGCGCCATGGTCTTTTCGATGACCGTGGTCATATCCAGAAAATTGATCCGATTGCGCAAAAAGGCGAACACGGCGATCTCGTTGGCCGCATTCAACACGCAAGGCAGATTGCCTCCTTTGGCTAGGGCTTCCTGTGCCAGTGCCAGGTTGCGAAACGTACGCAGGTCTGGCTCCTCAAACGTGAGCGTACTCACTTTTTTAAAATCGTATCGGGGAAAATCATTGGGGATGCGCTGCGGAAAGGCCATGGCATATTGGATGGGGAGTTTCATGTCCGGCAAACCCATCTGGGCTTTCTGACTTCCATCCTGAAACTGGACCAGGCTGTGAATGATGCTTTGCGGATGTACCACGACTTGAATCTGATCGGGTCGAAGGTTGAACAACCATTTCGCCTCGATCATTTCCAATCCCTTATTCATTAAGGTAGCCGAGTCAATGGTGATCTTCGCCCCCATGCTCCAGTTGGGATGTTGCAAGGCGTGCTCGCGCTTTACATTGACCAAAAAATTCGGCTTCTTCCCCAAAAACGGTCCGCCCGAGGCGGTTAGAATGACCTTCTCGATCGGATTGCGCGTCTCCCCTACCAAACATTGAAAGATCGCCGAGTGCTCGGAATCGACCGGTAAGATCGGCACCCGTTTCTGAACGGCTTTTTGCATCACGATGTCGCCTGCCACCACCAAAGTTTCCTTGTTGGCCAGTCCGATCGTTTTTCCTTTTTCAATGGCACAAAGCGTAGGGCGCAAACCGGCATATCCCACGATCGCTGCCAACATCATGTCGTAATCATCGTGAGACGCAGCTTCTTCCAAGGCTTTCTCTCCGCTCATCACGGTAATAGGCTTGCCCTGTAGTGCCTCTTTTACTTTTTGATATCGGGCCGGATCCCCGATCACGACCGTATGGGGCAGAAACTCGAGTGCCTGTTTGATCAACAACTCCTCGTTGTTCTGGGCCGTTAAAATGGAGGCTTCGAACCGATCGGCATTGGCCCGGATCACATCCAAGGCCTGCGTACCGATGGAGCCGGTAGAGCCAAACAAGGCCATTCGTTTTTTGGGGAAAGATTGCTGCGTACTCATCCGTTAGTTTTCAACTTCCAGGGGAACAGTCCCTCCGCCAAGGTTCGGTCGTTGCTGAGGCGGGGGACTTTGTTCTGTCCACCCAGCTTTCCGATCGACCGCATGTATTCAATGAATCCGCCCGGCTGCACCGGTTGGATCCGCAAGGGCGAAAGAATATGACCACTGATCAGATCATCGTAATATACGTTTTTCTCCCGCATCCGCGCATCCAGATGAGCGGCAAACGCCGAGAGATCTGACGGCACTTGCTGAAATTCGATCCACCATTCGTGGTGCGATTGCCCCTGGCCCTGACTCACCACCGGCGCTACCGTGAACTCCGTGATGGCTACGCCCATCGCATCGGCCGTCAGCCTCAACGCCGACTCCACTTCCTCCCCGATCACATGCTCGCCAAACGCCGAGATAAAATGTTTGATGCGACCCGTCACCACCAACCGAAATGGATCCAACGAAACGAATCGAACCGTATCCCCGATATTATAACCCCAAAGCCCTGCATTGCTATTTATAATGAGCGCGTATTGTTCTCCCAAGCGAACCTCGGCCAGTGACAACCTACGGGCATCGGGTTTACCGATCTCAGCGAGCGGGACGAATTCGAAAAAGATGCCACTTCGCGTATTCAACAATAAACCCGGTTCCGTTAAGGTATCCTGAAAAGCAAAAAATCCTTCGCTGGCCGGAAACAACTCGATGGTATCGACCGGTCTGCCGATGCTTTCCATCAAACGCGACCGGTAGGGTTCAAAATTCACCCCACCCTGCACCATCACCTGAAAATGCGGAAACAACTCCCCCACCTTTTTCCCGGTGCGCTGCTGCAATGCCTCAAAATACATCTGCATCCAAGGCGGTATGCCGCTGATCAGGGTCATGGGTTTATCCCAGGTCTCCTCAACGATCTGTGCCAACTTCTGCTCCCAATCCTCGATGCAATTGGTAGTATAGGTTGGCAGCTGATTGGATCGCAAATAGGCCGGGATGTGGTGGTTCACTATGCCGCTCAACCGACCGGTCGGTATCCCCCCCACCCGTTCCAGCTCGGGCGAACCGGACAAAAAAATCATTTTGCCATCGGCAAAGGCCGTGTTCCCGGTCTCAGCCATGTAACATAAGAGGGCATTGCGGGCCGTCTGAATATGGTTGGGGATGGAATCCTTCGTGATGGGGATGTACTTCACCCCGCTGGTGGTTCCGGAGGTCTTGGCAAAATAAAGGGGACGACCTTTCCATAAAACATCCGACTCTCCCGCCTTGATCCGCTCGATCCAGGGACGAAAACCCTCGTAATCGCGCAGGGGTACGGCCGACTTAAACCCTTCATAATCATTTACTTGATCTAGACGGAGCGATTGGCCATACTTGGTCTTGCGTCCCTCTTGCAGCAACAGAGAAAGGATTGAGCGCTGGTCGGCTACCGCCGAGGCCTTGGTGCGCTGAATGCCCTTATGTATGAATTGTGCAAAGGGACGGGCCAGAAAGGACTTGAATTTCATGGGAATATGACCCTCCAAAGGTAAAGGGGACCGAGCCAAGAAACCGACCTATCGGGCTGATTTTCTGTTGGTCGGTTCGGATTTTCCGCCTACCTTTGCGTTCCTAATTTTTTGTTATGGTAGCAGTTGTAAAAATAGCCGGACAGCAATTCAAAGTAGAGAAGGACCAAACCCTCTACGTACCCCAACTGGCCGGTGTCGCCGGAGATCCCGTTGCCCTGGAAGTATTGCTGGTAGATGCCGGCGGAAAACTTTCCGTAGGAGGCAATAAAGGAACAGTTAAAGCCGAGATCCTGGGGCATGTTAAAGGAGACACCGTAATCGCCTACAAGCAAAAGCGCCGCAAAGGCTTTCACAAAAAGAAAGGTCACCGCACCGCTTATACGCAAATCAAGGTTACAGACATCGCTTAATTTTAATTGGAATCAATCTCACTAAACTCATTGCATCATGGCACATAAGAAAGGAGAAGGTAGTGTAAAGAATGGTCGCGACTCACAAAGCAAACGCCTTGGCGTAAAAATTTTTGGCGGACAACCCGCGATCTCCGGAAATATATTGGTTCGCCAACGCGGCACCGTATATCATCCCGGAAAGAATGTGGGTGTTGGTAAAGACTACACCTTGTTCGCGCTGACCGATGGTGTGGTAGAGTTCAAAAAAGGACGCAACAATAAAACTTTTGTGTCCGTAGTCGCTGCCGAAGCCTGATCGCCCCTTTTGAATTTTGTGGAAAAATAATTTGGGTGTAGTAAATTTATTGTTAATTTTACTATCGTTAACCCATTTTGCCAACCATTAAATTCAAAACAATGGCAACTAAAAAGAAAGCCGCTAAAAAAGCAGCTCCCAAAAAGAAAGCTGCTAAGAAAGTAGCTAAGAAAAAAGCAGCCCCTAAGAAGAAAGCTGCTAAGAAGAAAGCCGCTAAGAAGAAGAAGTAATCTTCCAACGCTTTCGAAAGTAATAGTAAGTCCCCCCGCCCTGCGGGGGGACTTTTTTTACCCCCCGCCTACCTTTGTACCATGACCAACGCCGAGATCGCCGAACAACTGGAACGCCTGGGCAAGCTGATGGACATCCACGGCCTCGACCCCGCCCAGGCCAAGATCTTGGGAGCCGCGGCTTTCACAGTGGATAAAATGGACCAACCCCTGACCTCCTATCCGCCCGATCAGATCGGTAAGATCCGCGGACTCTGGGGCAAAACCGCCGAGCGGATACGGGAAATCCTCGAAAAACAAGAACTCGCTGAATGTGTCGCTTTGGAAAACGCTACCCCGAACGGCGTATTGGAAATGCTACACATCAAAGGCCTCGGTCCGAAAAAGATCCAGATCGTCTGGAAAGAAATGGGGATCGAATCACTCGGTGAACTGCTCTACGCATGCCAGGAAAACCGACTGACTCGCTACAAAGGTTTTGGCGCCAAAACACAACAGAACATTCAGGAAGCCATTGAATATTACCTGCAACACCAAGGTCATTTTCTATGGGCCGAAGTGGAAATACTGTTCCCGCAGATCGACGGATTCTTGAAAAAAAGTTTCGGGGCGGAAAAAGTTGCCGTCACCGGCAGCTACCGTCGGCAAGACCCCACCATCGATGAATTGACCTTCGTGGTACAATCCCCCCGCCCACAAACCAAAGCCATCTTTCAAACTGCCCAACCCCCAGCACTATTGGAAGAAAATGAAACGGGCGTACTGTATCAATTGACCAATGGCTTGCGCCTGCGACTTTTGGACGGGAACGAACCCCTGGCCGGCCGATTGTTCCAAAGCACCGCCTCGGAAGAATTTCTAACAGCTCTCCCGCTTCCCGCAAACCTGAACCAGTCAAACACCGAGGAAGACATTTTCACGTCGCTAAAACTCCCCTACCTGCCACCCGCCCTTCGCTCCGACGCAGGCTGGATAGAACGGAGTCAAACAAAAGGTGTACCCAGCCTGATACAACCGACCGATATCCGAGGCATTATCCACAGCCACAGCACCTGGAGTGACGGCTCCGATGCCATCGTGACCATGGCCCGAGAAGCCCGCGGCCTGAACCTGGAATATCTCGTCATCTCCGATCACTCCCGCTCGGCCTTTTATGCCAAAGGACTCTCCATCGAACAGATCCACCAACAACAAGCAGAGATCGATTCCCTTAATCAACAACTCACGCGGGAATCTCCGACACAACCCTTTCATGTATTCAAGAGCATCGAGGCGGATATATTGGGCGACGGAGAACTGGATTACCCCGATGAGATCCTGCAAACATTTGATCTGGTGATCGCCTCCGTGCATAGTCAGCTCACCATGACCGAAGAAAAGGCCATGACCCGTCTGATCAAAGCCATTGAAAATCCCTACACGACCATTTTGGGACACCCCACCGGCCGACTCCTCCTGAGCCGCAAAGGATATCCCATCGATCACAAAAAGATCATCGATGCCTGTGTGGCCAACGGCGTAGTGATTGAACTCAATG
Organism: Chitinophagaceae bacterium; assembly: GCA_964229195.1. Lineage (GTDB taxonomy): Bacteria > Bacteroidota > Bacteroidia > Chitinophagales > Chitinophagaceae > JJ008. The sequence goes on from CAXRAX010000064.1 coordinate 14,034, forward strand.
CACACCCGCGTCGGCTCGACATCGACTGGAAATGGATCCCCTATGTACTGGATAAAGGAGGATGGATCTCCATCGATCCCGATGCCCATGAACTTGCCGGATTTAACGACATCCGCTACGGGGTGATGGTGGCACAAAAAGGCGGGCTCACGGCCAACCGAAACCTGAGCTCACTTTCGTTAACGGAATTCAAAAAATTCCTCACCCAAAGAAAAAGCCAACGAGGGATCTAAAACAAGACCGATCAGCTGCTCGCATACCCAGTATCTTTGCATCCATGTTCGTGCGTTGTGCCATATTAATCTGTCTGACCGGCTGGGGATGTTACCCCGAGCCCGTGCTCACTGAAGCAGAGGTCATGAAAGTGATCGAACGATTTGACGCTGGCTGGCAATACAAAAACCCCCAGATCGTCGACTCCGTCCTCTCCTCCCACTACCTCTATTTCACCCAATCGGGCAATACCTTCGACCGAGCCAGCCTCCTCGCTACGGCCGGCTCTCAGGTTTATACCCTCCAGACCATGAAAAGAGAGGAAGTCACCATTCAACTCGACGGGAATACCGCCGTGGTGAACACCATCTGGAGCGGAAAAGGATTGTACCACGGAGAAGAATTCAACGACCGTCAACGCTGCAGCATCACCATCGTCAAGCACCGAAAAAAAGTCCGCATCCTGGCCGAACATTGCACCCCCATCAAACCCACGAATAAAGAACTATGAAAAAATATTTTCTCCTATTCCTGACGGGATTTATCAGCCTCAGCAGCTGGACACAACCCAATGCCCCGGCTCGACCCAAGTTGGTCGTGGGACTGATCCTCGATCAAATGCGCTGGGACTATCTCTATCGCTATCAAGACCGGTACGCAGCCGATGGCGGATTCAAACGATTGCTGAACCAGGGTGCTACCTGTGAAAACACCTTCATTCCTTATACGCCTACCGTTACAGCCTGCGGTCATGCCGCCGTATACACCGGCTCCGTGCCTTCTATTAATGGCATCACGGGAAATGCTTGGTGGGACCAAGACAAACAAGCCACGGTGTATTGCACCGATGACAAATCAGTGAAAACCGTTGGTGCCGAAAACAGCAGCGGCTTGATGAGTCCGCGCAACCTCCTCACCACCACCATCGGAGATGAACTGCGCATGGCCACCCAATTCCGATCCAAAGTGGTCGGTATTGCCCTAAAAGACCGCGGTGCCATCTTACCGGCCGGACACAGTGCCAACGCCGCCTATTGGTACGACAGCAAAACTGGAAATTGGGTAACCTCCACCTATTACCGCGCCGAACTGCCGGGTTGGGTTAAACAGTACAACGACTTGAAACGTCCGGATGCCTTTTATCAAATGGGGTGGAAAACCCTTTACCCGGCAGCCACCTATCAGGCCAGCACCGAAGATGAAAAGTCTTACGAAAACCCTGTATTCGGAAAGAAACTTCCCTATGATCTCGCCGCTTATATCGGAAAAGATTACAGCAAGATCCTGACCACCCCGCATGGCAATACACTCACCTTTGAGTTCGCCCAAAAAGCATTACAGGCAGATTCCCTCGGAAAAGATGCCATAACGGATCTACTGGCGGTCAGTTTCTCCTCACCCGATTACATCGGACATTCGTTTGGCCCCAACTCGGTAGAGGCTGAAGACGGCTTTCTGCGAATGGATCGGGAACTGGGAGAATTTCTTCGCTTCCTCGACAAAGAAGTGGGCGCAGGACAATACACCGTCTTTCTGAGTGCCGATCACGGCGCCGCACCAGTTCCGGAATACATGCAGGAAAATAAAATGCCCGGCGGGCGGGTGTTTTTTACGGGCGTGATCAATAAGATCAACCAATCCCTCCAAAAAGATTATTTAATCGCTAACCTGATCGTCAGCGATGATAATTACCAAATACACCTTAACCGAAAAGCACTGGATTCTGCCAAGATCGATCGCCGATCGATTTCCGAAAAGATCATGCAATGGGTACGCCTGGAGCCCGGTGTAGACCGGATCTTTCCGCTCGAGGAATTGAATACCACCCCGCTGCAGGAAACGGTTCGCACCATGCTCAACAATGGCTATCATCCGCGCCGAAGCGGCGACCTGCAGATCATCCTCAAGCCAAACTACATCGATGCATATGGAAAAACAGGCACCACGCACGGACTTTGGAATCCGTACGATTCGCATATTCCGTTGCTGTGGTATGGTTGGGGTATCCGACCGGGTAGAGTGATCCGGGATACCTATATGACCGACATAGCCCCCACCCTGGCTAGCTTGCTTCGCATTCAAATGCCTAGCGGATCGGTGGGCAAAGCCATCCCGGAAGTGATAAAATAATAACCATGGACAACACGCTTTCCAGCCAGTTCGAGGAAGCCGTCGCGACCAGCAAAACACTGACCGAACGGCCGAGCAACGAAACCCTGCTGCGTTTATATAGCTTATATAAACAAGCTACCGAGGGCGATTGTCAAACCGACCCACCCGCCAATCCATTTGATTTTGTCAATAAAGCCAAACACCAGGCCTGGTCTGATCTAAATGGAATGGATACCGCTACCGCCATGCAGCAGTACATCGACCTGATCCAGCAATTGAAAAGCTAATTCGCAACGCCTCAACCCAAAACATCCCGATACGCCTGATATAACTGTTGTCCCACCGTCTCGTACGAGAAACGAGCTTGTGCTCTAAGAGCGACCGCTTCTCTCCCAAATCCCTCACAGTTTTGCACCACTTCTTTCATGGCCTTATAAAGTGCCAGGTCGTCACCCGCCGGGATCAGTAGACTACAATCGGGATCCATCAACTCTGCCACCCCTCCCACCTCCGTAGCAATGACGGAAAGTCCCACACACAAAGCCTCCCCGATCACACAGGGAGAATTTTCCATAAAACTGTTCAATACAAGACAATCCGCCTGTTGCATCCGAATAGCAACCGTTTCATAAGGGATCTCCCCTTCACATTGAATGTTACCGGCGTGTAGCTGAACCCATTGACGGATTACCTCACCGCGAACTCCCTTTCCCCCCACCAATGCCAGCCGGGTATCCGGAAATTCCAGGTGCAAGCGACTGAACGCTCGAACAATTCCCTCCGGATTCTTATTGACACTCCAATCGGACACATGCAAAAAAGTATAGGGCCGGATGGTTCGCTCAACGGGATGAAAAAACCGAGTATTGACCACATTGTGGATCGTCCTGGCCGCAACCGGACCCAGAAACGTATGGAGTTGACGGGATTGATAAGTACTGACCGATAAGGACAACGCCGCTTTCTCAAAGCCAAGCCGGGTGATCTGCTGAAACAAAAAAGAGCGTTTGGCAAATCGATCGGCGGATTGATCGTTGTAGATCCCCCAATGCTCCGTCACCACATACCGGCTCCCGTACCGCGCGTGCAAGTAACGGGCAATCAAACCGGACTTAAAAGGAATTTGAACATGAACCAGGTCAGGCAAGCCGTAAGCAGCTTGATAGTGCCGAACCAACCGCCACATCACCTGTAGCCATCGAATGGGGCTGATCCAGCGCTGAAAAGATCGACCCGTGGGGTAATACGCCACCCACTCCTGCAAACCCTGATGACGATTTTCTTTGCTCAAAAAAAACCGAGGCCGTACCGGACTTCCAATGGCATGCAAAACATGAATATCGGCATATGAAGAAACAGCTTCGGCCTGTCGCTGTATAAAATCGCCCGAGAACGGATCCACCTCCGACGGATACCAACTACAGAGCCACAGTACACGTAGTCGTTTCGAGGTAGACATGCGCAGTCTTATTTCAGTGCAGCAATGATCTGAAGAAACTCGGATGCATTCAGCGAAGCACCTCCTACCAATCCGCCATCTACATCCGAACCTTCAAATAACTCAGCAGCATTCGAAGCCTTTACACTTCCTCCGTAAAGGATGGGGATCTGCCCCGCTACCTCTATTCCATATTGTTCGGTCAATACCGACCGAATAGCGGCATGCATTTCCTGCGCCTGTGCACTACTGGCAGTTTTTCCAGTACCAATGGCCCAAATGGGTTCGTAGGCAATCACGATTCCGCAAATCGCTTCAGGCGATAGATGAAATAGCCCCGCCCGGATTTGCTCGGCTACAAATGCGTTCTGTGCGCCGCTTTCCCGAACCGATAAGGCTTCGCCGCAACAGAAGATGGGACGAATACCCGACTCCAAACAACGATCTACTTTTTGAGCCAGCAAGGCATCGCTCTCCGCTTGATACTCCCGACGCTCACTGTGTCCGATCACACAATCAAGAATACCCATCGAGGCCAACATCGACGCTGAAACCTCGCCGGTATAAGCACCGGCGGATTTATGGTGACAATTTTGTGCTGCTACCCGATAACCGGCTCGTCCGTCCAACCGCCGGTGTACTTTATCGAGATACAAAAAGGGAACGGCCAACACCACTTCCTGCCCTGACTTAACAGACGGTGCGTCTTTCAGCAGTTGGTCCAATAAGTTCTCCGCCTCCGTTAGGGTCAGATTCATTTTCCAATTCGCCGCAGCGATCTGTTTGCGCATGGGATTCATTTATCGGTTTTGAATATCTTTTTCAAACGATTGATCTCTTCACTTGTCAGTGCTTGTTTTTTCAACGCTTTCCACTGACGAATATGTTTCAACGCCGCTTCGAATCGGTAGCGACTCCCATCCATCCACCGAAAACTGGAGATCCGCTTGGGCGGAAGTCCCTCATTGCCTACCTGCACACTCACTCCGATCACGGTTCCACTATTGAGAGAGCTATTGATCACGGTGCGGGAATGATCGCCCATGAACACGCCGGCTTTTTGTCCCACCGACCGACTCTCCCCCTCCACTTCAATTTGTATGTCGCCCGCCGTATTTTTTAAATTGGAATTGCTGGTACCGGCTCCCCAATTGCACCAGGACCCGATCACCGAATCGCCCATGTAACCCTCATGCGCCTTGTTACTAAAGGGAAACAAGAGGGAGCGTTTGATCTCTCCGCCGAGCAAACAATTATTGCCGGCGGCGGTCGGACCATAGATCTTGGCCCCCATCTTCACCACCGAACGTTCACCCAACAGAAATGGCCCGCGGATCATCGCACCTTCCTGCACTTCCGCCTCTTTACCGACATAAATAGGACCAGCTTCCGTATTCAAAAAACAGGGCATCACCCGTGCATCCTTTTCCAGGAAGACCGGATATTTTCCGTTGACTATAACCGATTTGGGAAGCGAGGCAGATTTTCTGCCCTTGGTCAGCATAGTAAAATCCAGTTCGATCCCCCGGCTCAGTTGATCCAGGAGATCCCAGGGATAGATAATCTCAGAGATCGAACCTTGAAAGATGATATCCCCGGCCGTTGCCTTTTTCGGTATTCGATCGACCACAACGCTCGCGGCGATCCACCGACCATCTTTCGAAAAAAGCGATTGACCTTTTCTTAGCGAACCAATGGCCTGGCAGAGCTTGATATCCGGTAAAATAGCAGCGGAGATCGTGCCCGTTAATTTCTTTTTGGGATATGCGGCGTAGAAAAGAGCCGACCATTTTTCGCGAAGGGTAAACAATCCCAGCGGCAGGTCAATTGCTTCCCGCAGCAGCGTGAACGGATAGAGATGACGTTGATTGGGGGTGGGTTCCAGGAAGTGAAGGGTCGACATGGTAGTCCCTAAAAATAAACAACCTCCCGGTATCGAGAGGTTGTGAATATCATGTTGTATGCGATTACGCTTTTTTCGCGTACTTCTTTTTGAACTTGTCGATACGACCTGCCGTATCTACCAGCATGTTCTTACCGGTAAAGAAGGGGTGTGAGGTGCTGGAAATCTCCAGTTTGATGACCGGGTATTCATTGCCATCCTCCCACTTGATTGTTTCTTTAGAGGCGGCAGTAGAACGGCTTAAAAAACTGTGGCCATTGCTCATGTCCTTGAAAACGACTAACCGATAGCTATCGGGGTGGATTCCTTGTTTCATAACTGTATGATTTTTAAGGGGATACGGATTTTGCCGTAACCGTCAATGTTTAGGGGATGCAAATATACGCTGTGGGGGTGGTATACCCAAAAAAGGATCAATCCCGCATGTTCACGTACTGCAGGGGGATTCCGAGGTCGGCCGTGCGACAGGCTTGGATCACGGCTTGCAGATCGTCGATCTTTTTTCCGGTGACCCGAACCAGATCGTCTTGAATGGCAGCCTGCACTTTGAGTCCGCTGTCCTTGATAAGCTTCACCACCTTTTTGGCATCCTCCTGAGCCAGTCCGTTACGGACCTTGACGGATTTTTTCCAAACCTTGCCGCTCTGGGCACCTTCTTTGGATAGATCAAAGGCCTCCGGGGCGATGCCCTGCTTATGGGCCCGGTTCACCAGCACATCGAGCAGTTGACGCATTTTCATGTCGTCGTCGGTCTCCAGTTTCAGTGTGAATTCTTTTTTGTCGAGTTCGATCACGATATGACTTCCCTTGAAATCGAACCGGTTGGTGATTTCTCGGGTGGTTACGTTCACGGCATTGTCGAGTGCCTGGGCATCGACCTTACTGACAATATCAAAGGAAGGCATAGACGGCGTTTATGCGAAGGTAATAAGACAAGGGAGTAAGCGCTTCAAGTGGTAATTTCGTGGGTATGGAAAAACCGATCGACTTTCGGTCCGACACCGTGACCCGTCCCACCCCCGGGATGCTGGAGGCCATTCAATCCGCGGCGGTGGGCGATGATGTGTTTGGCGAAGACCCCTCCATCAACACCCTGGAAACCCGCACCGCGAACTATTTTGGTTTTGAGGCGGGATTGTATTGCCCCTCTGGTACCATGACCAACCAAATCGCCATTAAATGCCATTCCCAGCCCGGCGATGAGGTCATCTGCGACATCAACTCCCACATCTATCAATACGAGGGCGGCGGGATCGCCTTTAATTCCGGCGCCTCGGTTAAACTATTGGAAGGCGACCGGGGACGGATCACCGCACAGCAAGTAAAAACAGCTATCCAGCCCGACGATGTACACCGGGCCCGAACCAGTTTGGTATCCCTCGAAAATACCTCCAACCGGGGCGGGGGAAGTTGTTATGAGCTGACCGAGATCGCATCCATCCGCAAGGTCTGTGACGAAAACGGACTTCGGCTCCACCTCGACGGCGCCCGGGTCTGGAATGCCCTCGTGGCAAAAAAAGAAGATCCCAAAGAATATGCCCGGCTATTTCACAGCGCCTCGGTATGTTTAAGCAAGAGCATGGGCTGTCCGGTTGGCAGCGTACTACTGGGCGATGCTGCCTTCATCAAACAAGCCCGCCGAATCCGAAAAGTTTTTGGCGGAGGGATGCGACAAGCCGGGTATTTGGCCGCCGCAGGATGCTATGCACTGGATCATCACATTGAAAGACTTTCGGAGGATCACCTTCATGCACAACTGTTAAGTGAGGAGATCGGCAAAAAATCCTTCGTCAAATTCGTGTTGCCGGTGGAGACGAATATTGTCATTTTTGAATTGATCGAGGAGATGCCGGCACCAGGCTTAGTAGCTGAATTAAAAAAACACGGGATCCTGGCCTATGCCATTGCTCCTAACCGCGTGCGGTTGGTAACGCATTTGGATATCAGCCGCTCGATGATCGATACCACCGTACAAGCGTTCCGTTCCATGTAATAAATTTGAACATGTTCCCCACCATTGACCCTACCACTACTGCTGCCTGGTCAACCCTCAAGAAATTGTCGAAGACGGGTAAGAAATTTTCCATCCGAAAGGCATTTACCTCGGATGGGGCGCGGTTTCGGAAAATGGCCCTCTGCGCCGATAAACTGGTCTTTGATTACTCTAAGAACCGGCTCGACGAACCTATCCTGAATGCCCTGTTTGATCTGGCTAAAGAAACCAAGGTCCGTCAAGCATTGGAAGCGCTTCGAAAAGGCGAGCCGATCAACCGAACCGAGCAGCGGGCCGTACTACATCCGGCACTTCGGAGTTTTTCCAAGAAGGACTGGAAAGCAGATGGCACAGAAGTAATGCCGGCGATTGAAAAGGTGAGGCGGCAGATGAAAAACTTTTGCGAATCGGTACACAGTGGTAAGTTTCGGGGATACACTCAAAAAAAGATCCGTACCATCGTCAATATTGGTATCGGTGGCAGCGACCTGGGTCCGATGATGGTGACAGAGGCCCTCCGCCCCTACTGGTTGCCCGGCATGCAAGTCTATTTTGTGTCCAATGTAGACGGGGCGCACATCCATGAGACCTTGAAGCAGCTCGACCCGGAGACCACCCTTTTTCTGATCGCTTCCAAGACGTTCACCACGCAGGAAACCATGGCCAATGCGCTGACTGCGAGAAACTGGTTCCTGAAAAAGGCTAAACATCCTAAACACATCGCCAAACATTTTGTGGCGCTGAGCACCAATCAAACCGCGGTAGAATCCTTTGGCATCGACAGCAAAAACATGTTTGCCTTTTGGGATTGGGTAGGCGGACGCTATTCGCTTTGGAGTGCCATTGGTCTGTCCATCGCGCTGACCATCGGATACAAAAATTTTGAGCAGTTACTGAAAGGCGCCGAACACATAGATGAGCACGTCTGGCAGGTCCCTGACCGAGAAAATATTCCGCTCGTCATGGCGCTGATCGGAATTTGGAACACAAACTTTTTGGGAGCCGCTACGGAGGCCATTTTGCCGTACGATCAATACCTACATCGCTTCCCGGCCTATTTCCAACAGGGGAATATGGAGAGCAATGGGAAGTCGGTCGACAGAAAGGGCAACCCTGTTTCCTACACGACGGGGCCCGTGATCTGGGGGGAACCAGGCACGAATGGCCAACACGCGTTTTACCAGCTTATTCATCAGGGAACCTCCCTGATCCCCTGTGATTTCATTGCTTCAGCCCGCCCCCATCATGAGCTGAAGGATCATCACCTGAAACTCCTGAGTAATTTCTTTGCGCAATCGGAAGCACTGATGAACGGAAAGACCAAAGCCGAAGCTCTCAAAGAACTGAGGAATGCAGGACATTCCCCTGAAAGCATACAAGCCTTATTGCCGTACAAAATCTTTAAGGGCAATCAGCCGACCAATACTATTTTATTGGAGCAACTTACTCCCTATACCCTCGGTGAATTGATCGCATTATACGAATACAAGATCTTTTATCAAGGCGTGATCTGGAACATCTACAGTTTCGATCAATGGGGCGTGGAATTAGGAAAACAACTAGCCAACCGCATTTTGCCGGAGTTAGGCGATAATACAGTTATTACGGCGCACGACGCGTCTACGAATGGGCTGATCAATGCTTATAAAAGGATGAGGGGCCCCTCCTTCGCCAAGGCTTCGGCGGGCGAAGAATGAGTATTCGTTCAAGAGTTTAAAAAAGAAAGCCCCTCGATTGAGGGGCTTTCCAGTTGATTGAAAGTTCTTAGTTCTATTGTACCAGGATGATTCCGGAGATCACCTTACCGGTGTATTGGTGTGCTACCTTGACGACGTAGGCGCCTTTGGCAGTAGCACCGCCACCAAGATTGAAGTCCATTCGCTGATACGGTGCAGTACCGCGCACCAGTGTGAATTCACGGCTTTCGATGACTTGTCCCAGCGGATTGTAGATGGTTACCACCCGCTTCTCAGCCAGATCACCGCCAAAGTACAGACGAACCTGGAAGGCACCGTTCACGGTGGGGTTCGGATAGATCCAGAGTTTATCTGTCGCCTCTGCTGAAATGATCAGGGAATTTGACTTATTGGTACATCCATTCACATCTACCACGGTAGCCTGATAGGATCCCAGTTGATCGATGTTCACCACTTGGGTGTTGGTGGTTCCGGGGATGGCTCCACCATTCAATGTCCAAGACCAACCATTCGGAGCGGCCGGCGGGGTGCTGGTCGCGGTAATGGTAGTTGTACGGCCCGGAACGAGACGTACCACGGGGGCACTGATGGTAACGACCGGCAGGGCATTCACGGTCAGGGTAGCCACGTTGGAGGTAACCGATCCGCAAGGAGCGGCGGTAGCCACGACGCGGTAACGATAGCCAGTCATGTTTTGCGTAACGCCGCTGATGGTGAGGGTAGCGCTGGTGGCACCCGTGATGGCACTGTAGGTCAGGCCTCCGTCGATGCTACGCTCCCACTGGTAAGTGATGGGTCCGCCACTGGTTACCGTTGCGTTGAAGGTGGTGCTTCCACCCAGACATACCGCGCGGGTAGCAGGGGCTACAGCCAATCCCACCACGGGGTTGGTAACGTTAACCGGTACGGTGGTAACGGCCGACTGACATGGTGTGGGGGTAGTGAAGCTGACCGAATAGTTTGTATTGACGGTGGGCTTCACGTAGATGGTAGTAGCCGGTGCACCGGTATACGCAATGGTAGCGGCAGCATCGGTGAACATGGTATTTGGAGTGGCCGGAGAAGCCGTCCAGGTACCTTGAGCAAACACCGGAGCTACATAAGAGATCTGAATCTCCCAGCTGATGAGGTTTCCAAAGTCACCAGGACCTAAGTCACTTAAACCGAGGGTCCAGTTGCCGTTAAGGGTAGTCAACAAGGGTGCCCAGAAACTGGTAGTAGTAGCGATCGGGTTTAGGTTGGTTCCTACCCCATAACGGTCGGCGCGGAATGTACCGGTACGAGGTGCCGGGGCGCCACTCATGGGTGTAGTGGACAATGAATCAACTACCGTGTTAGTGAAGTTTGCGGTGCTATTCAGACCTTGTCCGTTATTCAGGAGTCCGATCAAATTCAGCACTTGTCCGTTCGGGGCACGAAGGTTCATGATCATATCGCCCACCCAGGTATGGGTCATCGTGAATTTAACGGCCACGTTGGTAACCAATACACCGGCCGGAATACCAGAGACAGCAACCGAAGCGGTAGTACCTACAGGTGTGTTGTCCGGTATGGCCAGAGGCAATCCAGCGGAGGCCACGAAGATGCCGGTGGTCGGAGCTGAAACGGAGTTGGTCAGTGTTAAGGTCTGTGTGGTTCCAGTACAGATTGTTGCGGAAGCGGGATTTACCACCGGAACGATCGGATTAACAGTGAGGGTTCCTGCGTTGCTGAAATCAACCGCTGTACATCCGCCGCGCATCAAAGCACGGAATTGATACCCATTGAAAGAGCCGGGCACGTTCGTTAACGTGAGTGTGGACGTGGTTGCTCCGCCGAACACACCGCCGTTGGTAATATCGATCCAGGTACCGGTGGCGCTGGTGCGATACTGCCAGGTGTAAGTCAATAAGGAACCTACAGCGGCTACGCTGAAAGTGGCATTACCACCGCAGGTTACACTGGTGCTGGCCGGTTGGGAAGTAAAGGATCCCGGAACGCATGGTTGAATGTTTACATTGTAATCTTCTGTTTCACCAAAAGTATATCCGGTACAGGCCTGCCCGGAAGTAAGGGCACCCGTTCCGAAGCGAACCCGCACGCGCATGCGGGTAACACCTGTTAATGCAGTAGCCGGAATATTGATGTTATTTGTGATCACACCGCCATTGCCTGCGTTGGAACCGATGTTTGTATACTCAGTTGCATCAAACTGACCGTTTTGGTTGTAATCGATCCATACACTTACGTTTTCAGACCATACAGTTGGTGTATTGACCGTGATCGGATTGGCCGCACCAGAGAAAACGATGGGTGCGGGAACCGTGGTGGTATAGTTGGCATAGCCACCAGTGCTACAACCGGAAGCATTATCCAATGTGCTAATTCGAACCCGCGTGATCACGTCGTTGTCCGTGCAATCGGAGGAAGGCGGCAAACAATAACAGGCTGAGGGCGGATTGATGTTGATCAGCACGGGGTTGGAAGCCGTGGTGGAGGGACCAGCACTACAAGTTACATTACAGCGATAGGCAGTAGCTGTAGTGATGCTGGTAGCATAGGTCGGATTAGTGGCGCCCGCGATGTTGGTCCACGGACCGGCAACCGAGCTAGCCGACTGCCACTGATAGGTAACGCCCGAACCGGCCGTTGTATTCTGGAGGCTTAAAGTGAAGGGCAGAGTGGGACACACTGAATTGTTCGTTGCAGTGGAAATGGTATTACCCGGATTGGGTGTGCCCGAACAAGGTGCGGAGGCACAGATCGGGAAGTCTACCGTCATGGTATAGTTACTAGCCGTACCCGCAGCGGTGGTATTGACGTTGGCAGAGAAAACAATTATTTGGATGGTTTGACCGGCAGCGACTGTAAGCTGTAAAGAAAGACCGGCAGCAGGTGCAGGTGTACCAGTACTACCATCCGGATCGGCCAGATAGTTCGTAGCAAGACTAGTCGGAACGAAAGCATTGTTGTAGATCGCAAACTGAATGTTCGCGTTGGTCAAGTCAGTAGTCGTTAGGGTGAACGTACCACATTGTGTCAACCCGGTGGTATTGGTGTAGGTGTGAACATCATAATAGTACGGACCAGTGCCAGAGGTGCCAGGGAAAGGATAGGTTGTAGTGCAGTTTCCGTTTGGTGGCGGACCGTTTCGGAATAGGCGCGGACTCATGGTAAGGTCACCTGCTGCGAGCGAGCCGGTAAACGTTGCACAGATCGCTTCGGGGCGAGGAAGATTCGATGGAGTACTCGTCGTGATGATCCCAAGATCATTCGTCGCAGTCAAGAGCTGAGATGTCGGGTTTCCTTGACTCAACGTGGTTTTTTGCTGAATCTGTTGAGCGGTCGGAGAGGGTCGCTTACTGTCATTGTTTCTTTACA
>CAXRAX010000065.1:0-6912 GCA_964229195.1 Chitinophagaceae bacterium
AGCTGTTGATCAGTGGGAATTTTTTGATGCACCGAACGATCGCCTCGAGGAACAGCGGCGTGAAGGTGATCTTCGTGCCTTCTCTTTTTTCAAATTCTTTCTTGCACTTCTCTCGCCACATGACCAAGTTGGTAACATCGGCTTCTGTGAAGCTGGTAACGTGGGGACTGGTTTGCTTGCTGCGCACCATATGATCGGCGATCAAACGGCGCATGCGATCCATTTCCACCACTTCTACATTACCCGAAGCCACCGGCGCAGGCAGCGACGTTTCCGGGGCGATCTGTTGGATGGGTACGCGCATCTCTGCGGATGCCACCGGTTGCGGCAGTTTCGCTCCAGCGCCCCGTTGTGCCACGTACTGTAAAATATCTTTTTTGGTCACCCGCCCTTCATTACCCGTTCCGGGAACGGCTTCCAATTCAGCCATCGACACCCCTTCGCTGGCGGCAATATTCAGCACCAGCGGCGAGTAAAAACGATTGGGTTGTGTGTTGGTGATCAAGACAGGTTTGGGCAGCGGTGTGGAGGTAGGTTTGGTTTCCACCACAACAGCTTCCTGTATCGGCGTGGGAGGCGGCGTGGGGGTGGAGGCCGGTTCGGCGGCACCGGTTCGGATGCGGGCGATCACGGAGCCAATGGGTACGACATCATTCACTTTCCACAAGATCTCTTCGATCACGCCGGCAGTGGTGCTGGGCACTTCACTGTCTACTTTATCGGTCGCTATCTCCAGGACGGTCTCGTCGAGCGCAACCGAATCGCCGGGTTGTTTGTGCCACTTCAAAATGGTGGCTTCCATGATGCTTTCGCCCAGCTTGGGCATGACGAGATCGACCAGAGCCATAGTGTTTTTTTGTCGCCGTAAAGGTAGGGAATTCGACCGCTTCGCTAACCCTCGTTCGTCTGAAGAAGTTCCCACAGCAGCAATAAGCATTGGTGGGTGGTGATGACGGTATTTCGGGATCGGTCGAATCGTAAATTCAGTTGGCGGGTAATGATGCGTTGACGAGATCCGGCGGCTATCCAAACGGTGCCGACCGGTTTTTCGGGGGTAGCACCACCGGGTCCCAGAATTCCGCTCACCGAAACCATGAAATCGGTTCCCAATCGTTTTAGTCCCCCGTGAATCATCTCCGTCACGGCCTTTTGGCTGACCGCTCCCACGGTCACCAGGGTTTCCTGTTGTACATCCAGCAGTTCCACTTTGATGCGGTTGGCATAGCTGACCACACTTCCGATGAAATATTCCGAGGAGCCAGGCACCGAGGTAAGCAGCTGAGCGATGCTGCCGCCGGTACAACTTTCGGCCGTTCCCAATGTTTTTTTATGTTTTCTCAACCAGTTTCCGATCAATACTTCCAGGTTGATGTCCTCTTCCGTGACCAGCCAGGTATTGACCGCGGCCGCCAGTCGTGGAAATGCTTCTTCGATCAGGGCATTGCCTTCCGATTCAGAGGCGCCGATGTATGTGAGCCGGAGCTTCACCATCCCGAACTTGGGCAGATAGGCCAGCTTGAGGGATTTTGATAAAGTGGATTCAAAGCCGATCAGGGCCTCCGCTAAAATCGATTCGCCGGCACCGGCCGTCAGCAAGGTTCGGTGTAGAATAGAGGCCATTTTCCATTCCCTGACAACTCGGGGGATCACCTGCTCGGTGATCAGGCGTTTCATCTCGGCCGGAACACCCGGTAAGGAGATGAATACTTTTCCGTTTTTTCGGAACAGCATGCCCGGTGCGGTTCCAATGGCATTGGGTAGTACCTCGCAAACATCCGGTACATCGGCTTGACGGATGTTTCGGTCGAGCAAGGGGCCAGGTCTACGGTAGACCTCTTTGAAAAGATACTCAATGTGCTGGAGCACGGATTGATCACGGATCAATTTACCGCCAAAGTATTCACAGAGCAGCGGCTTGGTGATGTCACCAGATGTAGGACCCAGTCCACCTGTTCTCAAAACCAGATCGGAAGTTGGGGCTTCTTGGTCCAGCGCCTGCCAGATATCGTCGTATCGATCTCCGACGGCCACCCGACGCCGCACCCACATGCCGATTTGATTCAGTTCCTGTGCGATGAAGGCACTGTTGGTATCGATCGTTTGACCGATCAGCAGTTCATCGCCGATGGTGATGATGGACGCGGTAGGCAGGGCGGTTGACATAATGGGCCCGCAAAAGTAGTTCTTTCCCTTTACCCCAGCCAAATCCATAGCGGGAAGGCAATGCTTGCTACCCAGAGGAAAAGGATCCCGATCTTGGCAAGAACCGAGAGGTCTTGTATCAGTGTGCGATGCAACTGGGCCTCGACCGCTTGTTGGATCTGTGCCTCTGCCGGAGCATATGTTTCCAGGTGTTCTCCGGCCAGTGCTTGTATCGATTTATTTTCCTCGATCAGGATCCGGCGGATCCGCCAGTAATCGATGTCGGACAAATCCTCGTAATCGATCTCGGTTTCAATGCCGCTGGCTGTGATTCTTTTATCCACGCGCTGGCTGGCGGCACTTTTCCATAACCGAAACAACAACCCGATCGGAAAGATCAACAATAAATAAAGCTGGTATTGTATTGCCAGATAACTCATGAAGGCGGCTGATAGCAGCACAAACAGTTTACTGGCCCAGCCTTCCTCGTCCAGGAAAACGCGGTTCAGCAATTGTCCGCCGTCCAACGGATAAACCGGCAGCAGGTTAAGTCCGTTCAGCACCACCAGAAACAACATCAGGTTTTTCAGGTTGAGGTTCAGGAGGCCGGTTGACGCGATCATCCCGTTTTTCATCAAAAAATACAGCGTGGCGCCCAACAACATGCCGGGCAAGGGACCGGCCAGTAGTACGATGGCCGATTCGCGCTGGGTAACGACGCGTTTGGATCCGGATACATAGGCGCCGAGCAGGGGCAGAAAAAAAACACCGAGGTCACGGTAGCCCACTTGTCGCATGGCCACGAAATGGCCGCCCTCGTGTAGCAAAAGCACGAACGTGATGAGCAGTAAATTTTCCAGATCGCCCAGCAGCCAATACCCGGCAAACAGATATAGCAGTAAACTCAGCAGGGAACGGCCGATGGGAGAGGACTGTACGGCTGGCGGGGCCGGAAATTTAGGAAGGGGTCCCTCTGCGGTAAGCGGTATATCGGATGGTTCAGTCAATGTAAAAAGGTTTCAGCCGTTGCAGCAGGATTTCAGGCATCTGTGTTTTTTGATGGGTTGCCGTATCCCAGAAATACAACTTGATCGTGGCTTTGATCAGCAGTTCTTCCGGATCGCGAAATACTTCCTGTTGAAAAACGATCCGGTGGTCGGCTGGCAGTTGCGGCAAGCTCGTGCGCACCCGAAGCAGGTCGTCGTATCGGGCCGGCCGCAGGTATTTTACCTGTACTTCCACCACGGGCATGCTGATGCCCATTTTTTCCATGTCGGCGTAGGCGACTCCCAGGGAACGCATGGCTTCCACTCGTCCCGATTCGAGGTAAGGAAAAAAATTTCCGTGATACACGACGCCCATTTGGTCGGTCTCGGCGTAGCGGACCCGGATCGCGGTTTCATGTGTAAACATGTCCTTATTTGCCGATCAGTCGGTCCAGGCTGAATTTCCCGGGTCCGGTAAATAAAATAAAAACAAAGACTGTCAGGAAAAGTGCGGCCGATTCTCCGTCATCAAAGATTCGTCCCCCGTGCACCATGAACAGGGCGATGGACATGACAATGACCAACGGAATGGCGGCCAGTCGGGTCAGTAGGCCGAAGACCAGCAAAACGGCACAAAAGAATTCGGCGAAGATTACCAGGGCCAACGTGAGGGTCGGACCGATGTGGATCGGATCGGGAAAGTTCTTGACCTTGTCCGTGAAATGAATGAGCTTATCGAATCCGTGGTAGGTCATTAGTCCGCCGCCCATCACGCGAAGGAGGAACAACGAAAAATCCAGGGCACCTTGCTTGTATTTCGTGCTGAAGAATTGACTCATATGCGAGGGTTTGTGTTCGAAAATAAGCAAAATGAGGCGCTTCAAGGGAATGTTAAATTCATTCGAAAAGAGCTTATCCACAGCTGTTTGAAATCAACTTTGCCGCAAACGCCAATAAAACTGGAAATTGGATCGTTTACAGAACTATATGCCGAGACGCGGTACCATACTGGCTTTGTTTTTTTTCCTTTGCATGGGGCAGGGGTATGCCCAGCGGACGGCCGTGGATACAGACCCGCGTCGGGACTGGAACCAAGCCGTACAATGGTTCTATTCCGGACAAGAATCGTTGGCCTATCCGCTGTTTCTGCGTTGGCATCAATCCCCTGGCTCGGCTACGCAACTGTCGGTAGAGCCGGGCGAACTCGATTTTTTTCGATTGGCTTGCGGGGTTCGGTTGGATGAGCCCGCGGCCCTCGAGGAGGCAGGCCAGTACCTGCGGGCAACGCATCCATTGGCCTACCAACATGCCTTGCAGCATTACTTGGCCGATCATCATTTCCGGGCACAGCGTTATATAGAGGCACAACATTTCTTGGATCAGGTCGATGGGCGTAACCTGCGTCAGGCTGAGTTGACTCATCAGCGGTTCATGCAGGGGTACGTGCATTTCATCGCACAGCGGTTCACACCGGCTCAGGCTTATTTTGATTCGGTACGCACCCAGGTCAATCATCCCGATCGGGCAGCTGCTAATTATTACTATGGATTTCTCAGCCTTCGCCAACAGCAATACGACGAGGCCCTTTCCAGTCTTCGGCTGGTGGAGACGCATCCGGAGTATCGATCCATCGTACCGTATTATATCGGGCAGCTCTATTATTTGCAGGGGAAAAAGACGGAAGCGATCGAGTACGTAGAGCGTAAGTTGGCTGATTCGGCCGCTCAGTATTACGAATTGCCACTGAAGCAACTGTTGGGGCACGCCTATTTTGAGAAACGGGCGTTCGACAAAGCCCTGCCCTTATTGCAGGAATACGTTGCCCGTTCTGAGAAAGTACGACGGGAGGATGTGTATGAACTCTCGTATTGCTATCATCAATCGGGTCAATACGCTGCTTGTATACCGGGATTTCGCGAGTTGGGAGGCGGACAAGATTCGCTAAGCCAACATGCCATGTATTTGTTGGGCGATGCGTATCTGAAGACCGGCGATCTCAACAGTGCCCGCAGTGCATTTCAGTTTTGTGCCCGAAACAACAGTTATCTCGATCAGCGGGAGATCTCGTTGTTGCAGTACGCCAAACTTTCCTATGAGTTATCCTATCTCCAGGAAGCACAGACGAGCTTGGAGCAATTTCTGAGCGATCATTCCCGGTCGGCTTTTGCATCGGAAGCGCAGGAGTTGATGGTGATGGTGCTGTCGGCTACCAACAATTTCCGACAGGCATTGCAATGGATCGAGCGACTGGATCGGCCCTCTGCCAACTTGAAAAAATATTTTCCCCGGATCTGGTTTGGTCGGGCGATGGAGCTCGTGAACGATCAGCAGCTGATTCAGGCACAATCTTTATTGGACCTGGTCATGCAAGAACCCACGGCCGGCATTTGGAAGCAATCGGCCACCTTCTGGTCCGGCGAGATCGCCTACCGCCGCGAATTATATTTAGCCACGATCCGGTACCTGAATGAATTTTTGACAACGGCACCCGTTACCAATGGGGAGATCAACGCAACCCATGCCCGATATAATCTAGGGTATGCCTATTTGAAGACCGCCAATTATGTGGCGGCAGCGGATCAATTTCAGCAGATCACAAAAAATATATCCGGACAGCCTTCCTCCTTGTTGCAAGATGCCTGGTTGCGGGCGGGGGATTGTTACTACATGCGCCGCGAGTACAACAAGGCCAAGCCCTACTATGAACGGTCGGTCACGATGCGGTGGCCGGCAGCCGATTACGCCCAGTTCCAACTGGCGATGATCGCCGGTATTCGAAACCTGAGTGAAAAGATCCGATTGCTTCAAGTGATCCCGGAAACCTATCCGAAGTCGACCTTGCTGCCGGATACGTACTTGGAAATCGCCCATGCGTACATCGCCGACCAAAAATTCCGGGAGGCCATCCCGGCATTGGAGCGCGTGATGGCTACGGCGGCGCCGGACAGTTGGATCTCCCGCGCCTTGCTGATGCAAGGGATCTGCTGGTATAATTTGGACAGCTACGAACTATCCCTTCAGCGACTCCAAGAGGTCGTCAAACGTTTTCCCAACAGTGAGGATGCGGCCGATGCGCTGGATAATATTCGCCAGGTTTATCTCGACATGGGTCGATCGGCCGAGTTCATTGCATACATGGACGGGATCGGCAGACCGCTGGAATATCCGGTGGCCGATTCGTTGACTTATGCCGCCGCTGAAAAACTATACGAAGCGGATCAGGTAGAAAATGCGCGGGTGGCCCTGACAAAATACTTGGAATCATATCCGCAAGGCCGCTATCGGTTGAAGGCGTTCTATCAAACGGCCGACTTGCACCTTCGACTCAAAGACGGGTTGGCGGCTCGTCGTTACATCGATTCGGTTTTGATGCGAAGACCCAACAAATATGAAGAGTGGGCATGGCGGGAAGGGGCTCGGTTGGCTTATTTCGAGCAAAAAGATCCCTCCGCCGCATTGCGATATTATCAGGGATTGTATGAGGTGACCCGTAACCAGGCTTTTCGCCTTGAAGCCATGCGCGGTTCGGTTCGTTGTTATGTTCAACTCCGCGATTGGTCGGCCGGAACACCCCTCGCGCGGCTGTTGTTGCAAGAAAAGGATGCCACGGCCGATGATCGATCGGTTGCTTATCTTTTGATCGCCCAACAGGCACTTCGTCTCAAACAATGGAGTGAGTCGATCGAGTCTTTTCAATCGATCTTACCGCTGAACAAAGGTTCCCTATCGGCCGAGGCTCGGTACCAAATTGCCTGGATTTATTTTCAGCAAGGGAAATGGAATG
>CAXRAX010000066.1:0-10368 GCA_964229195.1 Chitinophagaceae bacterium
GTCCTTCATGTTCCCATAGCGGTTTTGCAGGCGGGTGATCTCCTGATCGATCATTTCGTCGGTTACGTCGATCACATAGCGGGTGATCTTGGCTTTGCTTAGGTCGGTCAGTTGAAAATCGGGCTTGCGACCGATCTCAAAATGAAAAGTATACTCAAGGGGGTTGTTGACGTCGAGTTGACGCATGTCGGTTTCCAGCGGCAGGGGCTGGGCAAAGATCTCGAGCTTCTCGGTTTGCAGGTAGCCGATCAGTTCGCGGTCGACCGTGCGGAGCACCTCATCGGTAAAGACAGAGGGGCCGTACATTTTTTTGATCAGTCCGGCTGGCACCATGCCTTTACGAAATCCGGGAATATTGGCCTTCTTGCCATAATCCTTCAGCGATCGCTCAAAAGCGGGTAGATAATCGGATTTCTCGAGGCGTACGGTTACTTTTTCGTGCAATTCGCCGATGGGTTCGCGGGTAATGGTGGCCATAATTTGTTTTGATCAGGTGGTCCGGATGGAGGGACTCGAACCCCCACACCTTGCGGCATCAGATCCTAAGTCTGACGTGTCTACCAATTTCACCACATCCGGGTTTCCGGCCGAGGCCGGATTTTGGGAGGGCAAAGGTAGGGAAAACCATCGGTCGGCTCGCGGGAAATCGGTAAATTCGTAGGTCATGGAAACCGCCGTTCTCACCCCCAAATACAACCTGTCGCCGGAGGAGGAAAAAAAGCTCATTCTGCGCGAATACCGGTCCCTTTTGCGGGTGCTAAAGAACAAGATGAAGCCGGGAGATAAGCAATTGTTACGCACCGCTTTTGAAATGTCGGCCGATGCCCACAAGACCATGCGGCGGAAAAGCGGCGAACCCTACGTGCTGCACCCCATTGCCGTGGCCAAAATCTGTGCGGAGGAGATCGGGTTGGGTATTCGTTCGGCGATCTGTTGTTTGCTGCACGATACCGTAGAGGATACCGACATCACACTCGATGACATCAAACGGGAATTTGGTCCAGAGATCACCAAGATCGTGGATGGGCTGACCAAGATCGCCAACGTCGTGGATGTGAACGCCTCCAAGCAGGCGGAGAATTTCAAGAAGATCTTGCTGACACTGACCGACGATCCGCGCGTGATTCTGATCAAACTGGCCGATCGGTTGCACAACATGCGGACGCTCGATTGCATGAAACACGACAAGCAGCTCAAGATTTCCTCCGAAACGGTTTATCTCTATGCCCCCTTGGCACACCGGATGGGCTTGTACAACATCAAGACGGAGATGGAAGACCTGGCGATGAAGTACATGGAGACCGATACGTACAAAGAGATCGCGCGTAAACTGGCTGAGACCAAAAAGGAGCGGACCAAATACATCAACGAATTCATCAAGCCGATTCGGGAAAAAATTGAGGAGGCGAAAATATCGGCCGAGATCTTCGGTCGCCCCAAAAGCATCCACTCCATATGGAATAAGATGAAAAAAAAGGGCGTGGCCTTTGAGGAGGTCTACGATTTGTTTGCGATCCGGGTCATTTTGGATGTGGAACCGGAGAATGAAAAAGCCGATTGCTGGAAAGTTTATTCTCTTATCACGGATGAATACACCCCCGCACCCGAGCGCCTGCGCGATTGGTTGAGCAATCCCAAATCGAACGGCTACGAAGCCTTGCACACCACCGTGATGGGGCCGCAAGGCCGCTGGGTAGAGATTCAGATCCGAACCCGCCGGATGAACGAGATCGCGGAGAAAGGATTGGCCGCACACTGGAAATACAAAGAAGGGGCGGGGGATGAGAGCCGGTTCGATCAATGGTTTCAGCAGATCCGCGAAGTGATCGCCAACCAGGAAACCGATTCGATCGATTTCTTGCAGGACTTCAAGACTAGTTTCCTGGCCGAGGAGATTTATGTATACACGCCAAAAGGAGATGTGAAGATGTTACCGATTGGTTCCACCGCCCTTGATTTTGCTTTCTCCATACACAGTGCCATCGGGGTAAAAACCATTGGGGCCAAGGTCAACCATAAGTTGGTCCCCATCAGCTACAAACTCCAGAGCGGCGACCAGGTAGAGATCATCACCAGCAGCAAGCAAAAAGCTTCGGAGGATTGGCTCAATTTTGTCGTTACTTCCAAGGCAAAGGGGCGGATACGGGATGCCCTCAAAGAGGAGAAGCGACAAATCGCCGAGGAGGGTAAGTATACCCTGCAGCGAAAGCTGGAGGGCTTGGGGGTATCTTTCTCTCAACACAATCTGGACGAGTTGCTCCGCTGGTATAAACTGGATAGCACGCTGGAGTTGTTCTATCAGATCTCAATCAAACGCATTGATCTAAAAGATCTCAAAGAGTTTCAGGTGGTGGGAGACAAGCTGGAGGCCCCCCGACCACTCAAGCCACCAGTGGTCGAGAAACCGGAATTCATTCCGGGACTGGGCAAACGCGATGCCGAACTGATCATTTTCGGGGAGCGAAGCGATAAGATCGTATACCAGCTGGCCAATTGTTGCAAACCCATTCCGGGTGATGATGTATTTGGTTTCGTTACCACCGGTAAAGGACTCACTATCCACCGTACCAACTGCCCCAATGCCGCTAAATTGCTCGCCAGCTACGCCCACCGCGTGGTAAAGACCCGTTGGGCCAAGAATAAGGAGATCGCCTTCTTGACTGGCATCAAGATCATCGGAATGGACGACGTGGGTGTGGTCAGCAAGATCACCAACCTGATTTCCGGGGAAATGCACATCAATATCGGGGCCTTGACCATCGAGGCCCGGGAAGGGGTGTTCGAAGGTAATATCAAGGTTTATGTGCACGACCGGGAGGAGCTCGACGAGTTGGTCCGCCGCCTGATGCAATTGCCTGGCATCGAAACCGTTAATCGGTACGACGTCGAAGATCTTTCGGTCTCTCCTTGAGTCATCCGCGGATTTTTTTTATCTTGTTGCCTCCCGCTTTCGAGCAGGCCTCCAACGCTTATGAGACATTTTGTATTTACGCTCCTCCTGACCGCCTGTTCTGTTGTGCTATCTGCACAAAATCCGGCCACCACATTTGAGATCGCGAACCGGACGATCAACCTGCCTTGCGGGACAAACTGTACCAACATCACGGCCGTTGTTCCACACATCAAGAACAGCTCAGATTATGTGATTACCTCGCCCGCTTATCAACCCTTTGCTTGGGTGACCGCTACGGGTATCGATGTCACTTCCCTCATCAATTCATTTGGTAACGATGACCAGTGGACTTCCGTGATCGGTGTTCCTTTCCCAATCTGTTACTACGGGACCTCCTATTCCTCCCTGATCATCGGTACCAATTCGGCTATCAGTTTTGATATTTCGCGGGCCTCAACCGGAAGTGGATATTCCATTACGGCCACTGGTACGATCCCGAGTGGCAGTTATGCCCCCAACATGATCTTTGGCCCTTATCACGACATTGACATTGACCAACCCGGTTCCAATAAGCGCATCGAGTACCGGATCGAAGGAACCGCTCCCAAGCGCCGTTTGGTCGCCAGCTTTAACGAGGTTCCCTATTTTTCCAGTTCCTGCTCCCAATTTTTTGCGACGCATCAAATGGTGTTGTACGAAGGCACGGGAATCGTTGAGATCTATATCAAAGACAAGCCCACCTGTTCGGGCTGGAACGGCGGACGGGCCATTCTGGGTATGCAGGACGGCACCCTGACCAAGGCCGCAGCGGTAACCGGCCGAAATGCGACCGCCTGGGGAAACAATGCCATGAACGAGTGTTGGCGATTCATTCCGAGCGGCGGAACACCCATTTTCAAATCGGCCAGTCTGATCCTGAATGGAAATGTGGTTGCCAGTTCCGCACCGGGCGGTGGCTTAGATACTGCCACAACAGCACCCGGTAAACTGGGATTGACGATCAACAATATTTGCCCGCCTACGCCGAATACCAAGTATTATCTGGAAGTGCGTTACAAGGATTGCAACAATCCCAACAACGATATCGTGTTCACGGATTCGGTCAATGTGGTGAAGCTTCCTTCCTCTTTATTGGGAACAGCGGCCGTGCAGCCTGCCTCCTGTGGAACCAACAACGGTTCCATTACGATCAATGGTGTTTCCGGTGGCAGCACCCCTTACCAATATTCGATCGATGGCGGAACTACTTGGCAGACCTCCAACACCTTTACCGGTTTGGCCCAAGGGGCTTACACCATCAACATCAAGGACGCCTCTGGTGTTTGTACGCTCACGCTCAATGCCTCCGTTACGCTTGCCGGTGCACTTCCGGCTACCACCACCAATCAGGCAACCGCTTGCTCGGGCGTGAACAATGGGTCCATCACCGTAACCTCGGTGGGTGGCACTGGTCCTTATACTTTTAGTTTGAACGGTGCGGCACCAGTGGCGGGCACGATCCCCTATACGTTTTCAAATCTTGCCGCCGGCGGATATACGATCTTGGTCAGAGACCTTAGTAATGGATGCACCACCAGTTTGCTCAATGTGGTGGTCAGTGTGGGTACCGGGGCTGATGGAACAACTGCTGCCACACCCACTTCTTGTCCTACCGTGAACAACGGTGCCGTGACTGTTACGACCACCGCCGGAATAGCGCCTTTCTCTTTCGGTATCGATGGAGGTGCGCTGCAGGCTGGTACCAGTCCGTATACTTTCTCGAACCTGACCCCAGGGAACCATGTGGTTGCCATTCGTGATGCGCTGGGTTGCACTCGAAACTTGAATGTGACGGTCAATGCCGGTCCGCCGCTTTCGGCCGGACTCACCAGTGCCGCCACCGGATGTCAGGGCGCTACCAACGGTACTGTTACGATCACGCCCAACTCCGGAACCGGTCCTTATACTTATTCGTTGGACAACGGTGCTTTCGTCTCGGGCCCTGCTCCCTATACCTTCAGCAACCTCACGGCCGGCAATCATACCGTCGTAGTCAGAGATGCCGCGGGTTGTGCCACCAACGTGCTTAACATCAACGTGGCGCCCGGTCCGCCGCTGGCCACTACAGCCACCAAAACGGATGCGCTCTGTTTTGGCGGAAATACCGGAACCATCACGGTCACACAACCCACCGTAGGCAGTGCACCATATCAATATTCACTCGACAATACCAACTGGCAATCAAGCAATCAATTCACCGGATTGGCGGCGGGGTATTACACGGTTTATTTCCGAGAGACCAATGGATGTTTTGGCAACCTGACCATTACGGTCGGACAACCCACGGCACTGGCCGTGGCGGCTACCGCCGTGCCGGTGGTGTGCAACGGACAGCCAAACGGGATCATTCGCGTGACGGGTAATGGAGGGATTGGTCCTTATCAATACTCGTTGGACGGTACCACCTGGCAAGCCATCGACAGTTTTCTGGTGGCTGCTGGCTCGTATACCGTGCACATCCGAGACAATAACGGATGCACAACCACCTCACCTATAACTGTTACCCAGCCAAATGTGTTGAGTGCTGTATCTGCCAATACCAATGCCACGTGTAACGGAGGCAACGACGGACAGATCGTGGTGACGGCTACCGGTGGCAACGCCAATTACCAATACTCGATCGATGGGGGTGCTACGTGGCAGTCCACTACCACCTTCAACGTGGCACCGGGCAACTATGTAGTGTTAGTGAAAGACGGGTTAGGTTGCAGTACCAGCTTCAATACGACGGTCGGACTCACCAATGACCTTACCCTCACCCCGCAAACCGATCCTACCATTTGCGAAAGCAAATCGGCGCAATTGGCGGTTCTCTCCAACGGCCTGCTTTACAGCTGGTCGCCGGGCACGGCGCTCAGCAATACGACCATTCCGAACCCGGTGGCCAGTCCAACCGTCACTACCCAATACATTGTAACTGTCACATACGGACGTTGCGTGGCCTACGATACCGTGGTGGTGAACGTCAATGCGGCTCCTGTTCCCAATGCCGGACCGGACGGATTTATTTGTTATGGTCAGACCTATCAATTGCAAGCCTCCGGCGGGGTGCAGTATCGGTGGACTCCGGCCACGTACCTGAGCAGCACCACAGTGGCGAATCCGATCTCATCCCCTTCAAAAGATATAACCTACACCTTATCCATTCTGGCAGATGCCAATGGTTGTGCTTCTTTGGTTACGGATGAGATGACCATTGATGTGACTCCTCCGCTAAAACTCAAGACCTATCCCTTCGATACCATCGGTTATCCGGGCGATCAGTTTCAGCTGTTGGCGGTTCCGAACGATCCGGATGCGACCAATTTTGTGTGGTCGCCCTCGGTCGGACTTAGTAGCACCACTATAGCAAACCCCATCGTAACCGTAGGAGCGATCGGTCAGGATATTCAATACCGGGTGTTGGCCTTTACGCAGGCCGGTTGCAGGGGAGAGGGCTATGTGAAGGTAAGAGTATACAAAGGCCCCGATATTTACGTGCCAACCGGGTTTACGCCCAATGGCGATGGAAAGAATGACAAATTCACCCCCTTCCCCGTAGGCATGAAAAGCTACAACTACTTCAAAGTATTCAACCGATGGGGTCAGCTGGTGTTTACCACCCGGCAACTGAATTCGGGCTGGGATGGTCGTTGGAGTGGGGTGGAGCAGCCGGCCGGAACCTATGTATGGATGATCGAGGGCCTCACCAAAGACGACCGGGTGATCACCAAGAAGGGAACGGTGGTCATGATTCGATGAGGGTTATCCCCATGCTTTTTTCCTTATCACCATTCCGCTTTTTTATCGATCGGATGCCCCGTCATCCCATTATTTTTGCGTCGCGCTTTACCGCGCAGCACACGCAATACAATTTCTGATCATGGTAGATGTTATACTCGGCTTGCAATGGGGCGATGAAGGAAAGGGTAAGATCGTCGATTTTTTTGCCAAAGATTATGCAGTGGTGGCCCGGTTCCAGGGCGGTCCCAATGCCGGCCATACATTGTATGTGAACGGACAAAAGATCGTTCTTCATCAGATCCCGTCCGGCATCTTTCATCCCGGTATTCAAAACCTGATCGGCAACGGCGTCGTGTTGGATGCCGTTACCCTGAAAAAGGAATGTGCCGCGGTTGCGGCCCTGGGGGTGGATGTCCAAAAAAATCTATACATCGCCCAGCGGGCACACTTGATCCTGCCTACGCACCGCGCGTTGGATAAGGCTGCGGAGCTGGCCAAGGGCGAACAGAAGATCGGTTCCACGTTGAAGGGGATCGGTCCTACGTACATGGACAAGACCGGTCGCAACGGACTCCGGGTAGGCAACCTGTTTGACAAGGATTTCACCGAACAATATCAAAAACTTCGGGCCAAGCATCAGCAGTTGCTGGACAATCATGGCTTCACGGAGGATATTTCAGCCTGGGAGGCAGATTTTTTTGAGGCCATTGAATTTTTGCGCGGACTCAAAGTAGTGAATGGGGAATATTTCATCAATGAGGCCATCGCCGCCGGACAAAAGGTGCTGGCCGAAGGTGCACAGGGCAGTATGCTCGATATAGATTTCGGTACGTTTCCTTTTGTTACATCCTCCAACACCCCATCCGCGGGCGTTTGCAGTGGACTGGGCATCGCTCCCCAAAAGATCCGAGAGGTGTATGGCGTCACCAAGGCGTATTGTACTCGAGTGGGCGGCGGTCCTTTCCCCACGGAATTGAACGATGAAACCGGTGAGGACCTGCGTCGGATCGGAAATGAATTCGGGGCCACAACCGGCAGACCTCGTCGCTGCGGCTGGATCGACCTGGTAGCCTTGAACTATACCTGTATGCTCAACGGGGTGACGGCACTGGTGATGACCAAGGCGGATGTGCTGGATACGTTTGCTACGCTTCAGGCCTGTACCTCTTACGAACTGAATGGAAAGGAATTGAACCAGATGCCATTTCAGTTGGATGCCGGTCTCCTGAAACCCGTTTACCAATCCTTCCCGGGATGGCAGCAGCCGATCAGCGAATTCCGCCAGGCTGCTGAGCTCCCCCCGGTGATGCAATCCTATATTCAGTTTATTGAGTCCCGCTTAGGGGTTCCCGTTCGGTTTGTATCGAATGGTCCGGGTCGCGACCAACTGATCGAACGCCCGGCATAAACCCCTGCCGAAAATTCCGTCGAAAAAATTTGGCGGATTTGTCGGAACGCAGAAAATTTACATTGTGAATCGCTTATTATGTTGATGAATCGGAATCTCCAAACAGCTGACAAACCGCGGTGGGAAATAACCGCTGACGGTATTCTCACGCTTGTTGCCGCAAAGAAAAAAGCTGCAGCAGAAGAAGAAAAAGAAACAGAGGACGAATGGGAAAAAGAGGAAGGCGAAGAAGGGGAGGAAGCCTGGGATCCCGATTTTGATGAGTTTGATGTTCCTAAATCCCGCACCGGAAAATCAGATACAAAGGAAGAGGAGGACTTGAATTTCGAAGAGGAAGAGGAATTCAACGATCTTTTCGATGACGAAGGATTTGATGAAGATGCCGCGGACGATGATTACTGATCATCGCTCCCTTCCCTGCTTACAATCATGACAAGACTGGAAAAAGACCTGTTTGAATTGCCTTCGGGTCTGTCTGGACTTCTTCGCTGGGCCGCGGCCCACGAGGTATGTTGTGTATTGGATGGCTCCGCTGCTACGGATCCAAACTATGCCTTTCCCCGTCAACTCGCCGTGGGGATCAATCGATCCTTTGAGTTGGGTGTGGATGGATCGTTGCGCGATTTAGATCAGTTCTTGGGTCCTACCGACATCGGCTACGCCATACAGATCGGTTACGGATTGAAAGATCACCTGGAAAAGCTTTCTTCTCGTCACCTCGATCCTATCGGTTTTCCCGATCTGTTCGTGTTTGAGCCGGCCGTGCGCATTCAACTGCTGGAAGACCGCCTCCATATTTTGGCAGCAGATGCTACGGCCGTCTGGGAAACTATACTGTCTGGTTCGCTTGCAATCGATCCACTCATTCCTCCGGTCCGTTTTGAACCTCGTTGCTCCCGGGTGCAATACTTGGCTGAACTCGAACAGGTGCGCGCCCATATTCTGCGGGGCGACTGCTATGAGTTGAATTATTGTCAGGAGTTTTTTTCGACCGACGTATCCCTGGATCCTGTTGCCGTTTATGAGCGATTGTGCAAGGTGGTGCAGGCACCATTTGCGAGCCTTTATCGAAACAAACACCGCTGGATGATGGGGGCCAGTCCCGAACGTTTTTTAAAAAAGCAAGGCGACCGCCTGGAGTCAAGGCCCATGAAAGGCACGGCGCCTCGGGAGGTCGATCCAGACTTGGATGCCCGGTTAGCCGAAGCGCTGCAAACAAGCCAAAAGGACCGATCGGAAAATATCATGGTCGTCGACCTGGTGCGAAACGATCTGTCCCGTGTCGCCGAAAAAGCAACGGTTCAGGTGGAGGCACTTTGTGCCTTGCATAGTTTTCCGCAGGTGCATCAGTTGGTGTCGACGGTCAGCGGCCGACTCCGTGCCGGCACCGGTTTTCATGAAATTTTGGAGGCCTGTTTTCCGATGGGGTCCATGACAGGTGCTCCTAAAGTGCGGGTGATGCAATTGACAGACCAGTACGAGCACAGTGCTCGGGGATTGTATTCCGGTTCAGTCGGGTATATCGAACCCAATGGAGATTTTGACCTCAACGTAGTGATCCGTAGCCTACAGTATAATGCGGATAGTGGATACCTGTCTTACCACGTTGGCTCTGGCATTACGGCCTACAGCGATCCGGAAAAGGAATGGGAGGAATGCCTTTGGAAATCGAGGGGCATTCGGCAGGTATTCGAGTCGTAGTCGATCAGGACTTATTGCTGTCGTTCACGCTGTCCTCGATCTCTTTTTTCACGTTGCTCTTGGCGTCGTTGAATTCCCGAACGCCACGGCCCAATCCGCGCATCAACTCGGGGATCTTCTTACCACCAAACATCAGCAACACGATAACCAGGATAATGATGATCTCGTTGGTGCCCATTGCCAGCAGAATGTTCTGTACCATATCAGATGATTGTAGTTCAAAGATAATAACAACCCATGAGCCAGGGCAAATAAAAAACCCCGGCGGACCGGGGTTTAAAAAGTTTAACGGTTCGAATTATTCTGCTACCGCCATGCGCTTTTCGCGGATGCGGGCACTCTTACCACTGCGTTTGCGCTGGTAGAAGAGTTTGGCTCGGCGTACGTTACCGGTCTTATTCAGTTGAATAGATTCGATGTTGGGGGAGAAGAAGGGAAACACGCGCTCTACACCCACTCCGTCAGAGATCTTACGAACGGTGAACGAAGCAGTCGCTCCGTGACCTTGTGTTTTGATCACGTCGCCTTTAAAGGACTGGATACGCTCCTTGGCACCTTCAATGATCTTATAGTTGACGGTGATGTTATCGCCCGGCTTGAAGGC
>CAXRAX010000067.1:0-33625 GCA_964229195.1 Chitinophagaceae bacterium
TCCGGAAGGCTTGCCCTTCACCGAAACGGAAATGCCCTCCAGGCCGTTTCCGTTGGCGTCGGTCACCCTACCAGCCACTTTTAGATTCTGTGCCCAGACGGCTGCCCACGTAAGGAGCAACATCGAACACAATAAGGCTGCTTTTTTCATAAACAATCGATTTTGAGTGTTTGGTTTTTATGGTGATATAATAATTCCCTGATGATTGACGGCCCTCGATCCAAACGGATCAACCAGACGATCGAGTGTTACGGCCAACTCCAGTCGACGGACCGGACGATTGAGATCCCAGTTGGAAAATCCCGAGGCTGCATATAAGTCCTTCAATTGTACTTCCTGAATTTGACCCGGACGAAACCGATCCAATAGCCACAGCAGGTCCCTGCCACTCAACGATCCATCACTAGCAATGAATAGTGATTTATTCAAATAGGAATGAAGCGCCGGAGCCAACTCACTCCAGGTCACCACCGAATCCGCATCGAACCATGTTCGATTCGCCCAACCCGAAGGTTGCAAACGTCCCTGCAACAATCCGGTCGCCCCGATCCGCTGCACCGAGGCAAAATGCGGATGTGCCGGCGTGATATCGGCATACGGCATGATATAAGCCTTCGCCTCCAACAAGGCTTGCTGCAACTCCCGCACCGGTACATCCTTCGCGGAACGATCCGACAAAGCCGCTTTGGCTGCCAATAGTCCGGCCGCCTGCCCCGTCAACAACACACAAGGCTGCAACCGCGTGGTGCCGTTAACCACATTACTCACACTGATTGATTTTTCTGCGGCAATAATTCCCTTTACCGTGTGCGGGATCAAAGAACCCAGTGGTACATTGAAAGATGGAACCGGATAAAATCCCAAATGCTGCGGCGCATTCGGATTCTTCCGATGATGATGATCGATGGGATAATCACCAACGGCAATGCCGGTACGATACAGCGGCTCTTCTTCCCGGAAAGGCTGGGAAATGT
The DNA here is from genome assembly GCA_964229195.1 of Chitinophagaceae bacterium. Lineage (GTDB taxonomy): Bacteria > Bacteroidota > Bacteroidia > Chitinophagales > Chitinophagaceae > JJ008. The sequence goes on from CAXRAX010000067.1 coordinate 975, forward strand.
GTTGCACTTTAAATCGGGTCAAGCCCAGCATCCGACGAGACTCCCGATGGTACGGAATCAAAGGCAGCCGATCGGCTGTTGGAAACTCGTCATCCGCCAATCCCAAATGACGAAAGCCCAATTGGGTTTGAATAAAATAAATAAACCGATAGGTCTGTTGCTTGGCCGAATCCAGATCGATCAACCGCTGCGAGGGTGAACGATCGATCAAATTCAGATAAATATCATTGCCATGACCGGGCCAGTTGATCATGTACTTGCGGTTGGGCAATTGCCCATAGGTCATCATTTTCTTGGCATCCACATTGGGCTGAATGCGCGTTTTATCCATGTAATAATCGGTACAAGATCCATCGAATTCACGCGGGTCGTAATTCAATGGACGGACGATCGTACAATCCGCCCCCACGCCGTAATCCTTTAAGATCGCCGCATAGGTAATGTCCTGAATGATATCGTTGGAGGCCGGAACATTTACATCTTCGCCCGTAACCGAACTGGCCTCCATTCCCACATCGAAGGGAATACCCGCCAGCGCGATCGCATCCCCCAACTCCGTGGCATCGATCAACTGCCGGGAATGCACCAGCAATTTCTTTCCCGTCGCATGATGTTGAAACCGAGCACCACAGATCCGATCTCCCTTTTTAAGTACCTCCACCAATTCATATCCATGCAGCACCGTCAGATTCGATTCACGGGCCGCCATCGATTTGAAAATACTGTCACCTACCCGTGGCTCAAAATGCGTGTTGCTCACCCAACCCGTAGCGACCCGATTGGGGCCCCCATATACTTTATACAACTGATCCCGAAACTCCGCCCACAGCCCCGCTGGAAGCATATGATTCCCGTCGGTAGCAGAAACACCTGCGGCGGTCATCATGCCGCCCAACCAAGGAGTTGGCTCCACGATCAACGTCTTTGCGCCGGTACGCGCTGATTGAATGCCGGCCGCCGTGCCGCCCGTACCGCCGCCTACCACCAACACATCCACACGACGCGTTTGTGCATAGGAAGAGCGACTGCTCACCAGATTCAATCCGGCCAGCACCAAGATCAGGGGTAATATGAAGGAACGCTTGAGCGTCATCCGGGCAATTGAGACAATGTTTTATAAACCTGATACAACGAACGCGGAATGTGAAAACAACCTTTCCATTTACCACCCTTCAACGGCAACAACACCTCCCCGCGGCGATTGAGGTAGCCGAACCACTCGCCATATTCTTCATCCCGAAAATGTGCCCAGGTATACTCGTGTACTTTCTCGAACCACTGGGCACAACGAGGATCACCCGTGAGTGCATATCCTTTGGCCAATCCTACCAACGTCTCCACATGCACCCACCAAAGCTTTTGATCCCATTCCAGTTGCTGCGTCGGATGTCCTTTGATATCCAAAAAATAAAAAATACCGCCATGCTCCTGATCCCATCCATACTCCAACGTGTGCAGCAGAATGTCTTTTGCCTTTTCGATGAGGGACTGATCCTGAAAACGCTTGCCCAGATCCATAATGAACCACATGGCCTCAATGGCGTGACCCGGATTCAATACCCGTCCCTCAAAACTGTCACAAGGCTTTCCGTCCGGATGCACATTCTCCAAAATCAATCCCGAATCGGGCTGATAAAAAACATTCATCACCTGATCGATCACCTCCGGGGCAAACGAATTCACCCGATCTGCCCCGATCAAATGCTCCAACTCCAACGAGAGATTGCATAAGATCATCGGTAAGCTGAAATTCTTCAGGGGACGCGTACCCGGTACCGCCTTGTTGTAAATACCCTTCCAATTGTCCTGCCGACGAATGATATTCTCAAACGTATCCAAGGCGATCTGCTTCCACTCATCCCGCGGCTGCACCCGGTCCAACGCCGCAAACGCCATCGTCGCAAAACAATCACTGAATATATTATACGGCTGCACCAAGGGCTTGCCCTCCGCCGTCAACGAAAAATACCAATTGCCCTCGGCATCCCGTCCGTGTTGCTTCAAAAACTCCGCACCCAATAAGGCTGTATGCAACCACTGCGGATTCGCCTCCAGATTTTTATACATGTAACTGAAACACCAAACCTGCCGACCCTGCAACCAAACAAACTTGTCGGTGTCATAGACCTTCCCAAACCGATCCAAACACGTGAAATAACCGCCGTTCTTCTCGTCGCGACTATGCTCCACCCAAAAAGGCAGAATGTTATCCTTTAACTCGGATAAATACAATTCACTGAGACGGGCAATCCCCATTGAGGTAGCCGCAGCAGCATTCGCAAGCATGGCAAGCAGTTGAATGGATGAATAGCGAAGCCTTCAAATAAACACAAATTTTTTAATAATCAGGGATACTTTTTAATTTTTTTTAGTAAGGTCGAAGTTTTTCACCCTCTTTTTGACCAAATTGGTTAGTTTGCCTCTCCGTTTTTAAGCGGAAAACCCAGATATGGCCAGCCACCTCCGACTTTTTGAAGTATTTAGCGATGAGAACGCCTCCGGGGTGGTGTTTAAGAATCGGTCTCTCAAGAGATTGATTATCAACATAGTAGACCAAAACGGCCATTCCACCATCACCGAGCTCAGCCGGGAGTTGAACACCAGTGTGCCCAAAGTGACCAGCCTGGTGAATGAGCTGATCGAGGATGGTTTGCTGAAGGACGAGGGAAAATTCGATTCCACCGGGGGACGAAGGGCCAGTATATATGGACTGGTATCGGAGGCCTGTTATTTTATCGGGGTGGATGTAAAACGATACTACGTGAATGTGGGGTTATTGAATTTCAAGAAGCAGCTGGTCGACCTCCACGAAAAGATCCCCTACAAACTGGAGAACACGCCGGAATCCTTGCAACAATTACTGATCATCATTCGAAAGTTCATTTCGGATCAGAAGATCAAGCAGGAAAAGATCCTGAGTGTGGGCATCAACCTGTCGGGCCGCATCAATCACACCAATGGATACAGCTACAGCTACTTCCATTTTCACGAAGAGCCGTTGGCGACCGTGATCGAGCGGGAGATCGGCATACCGGTAGTATTGGAAAACGATTCCAGGGCCATGGCCTATGGTGAATATTGTGGTGCGGAGATCCAGAACCGAAGCAACGTCTTGTTCGTGAACATGGATTACGGGATCGGTCTGGGTGTGTTGATCGACGGAAAACTTTACTATGGAAAATCCGGGTTCAGCGGAGAGTTCGGCCACATTCCGTTCTTCGAGAACGAAGTGCTTTGCCACTGCGGGAAAAAAGGCTGTCTGGAAACCGAAGCATCCGGTATGGCCCTGCTCCGCAAATTCCGCGAGCGGATCGAACAAGGCTCCAGCTCCTCGGCGATGCGAAAGAAAAAATCGGTCGGCGAGATCACGCTACTCGACATCATTCAGGCCGCGCAGAACGAAGACATTCTTTCGATCGAGATCCTGGCCGACATCGGCGAGAAATTGGGTAAAGGCATTGCCATGCTGATCAACGTATTCAACCCCGAACTGCTGATCCTCGGCGGAACCCTGTCGGAAACGGGCGATTATTTACGGCTGCCCATCCGCAGTGCCGTCAATAAATACTCACTCAGTCTGATCAACAGCGATACCCAACTGCTGCTCTCCAAGTTGGGAGAACGAGCAGGGGTCATGGGCGCTTGCCTGATCGCCCGAAACAAAGTACTCTATCGTTATTGATAGTAGGGACTGATCAGGAAATACACGATCACGCCCGTCACCGCCACATAGAACCAAATAGGCCAGGTATATTTCACCAGCTTCCGATGTGCCGGCCAATCTCCAATAAGTGCCCGGTAGGCCGAGAATAAAATGAACGGCAGGATCAATCCCGCCAAGGGTATGTGCGTGAACAGGATCAGATAATAAGCGGTTCGGATCGTGCCCTCACCCCCAAAGGGTGTTTCCCCGGCAAACAGGTGATGCGCGATGTAGCTCAGTAAAAAAAGTACGGAGAGGATCATCGCAGCCATCATCAGGCGCTTGTGCAGGAGATAGTTCCCGGATTTGACGCTGAATAAACCGCCGAGCAACAACACCGCTACGCCGGAATTGATAACGGCATTGATCCGGGCGAACAGGTGCACGTCAAAGCCCAGGTCGACCTTTACTTGAATACGTCCCAAGATCACCACGGCGGCAAACACTATGGCCGAGAACGTAAAGATGAGGACGCGTGCTTTCGCGTCATTTTTTTGCCAGACAGCAGGTAACATATCAGCGAGATTTTTTTAAGAAGAAAATGAGTACGATCACCCCAAAGAGGGCCGCGAGAAAAGCAAAGGCCATGATGGGCAACTTACCGGCCAGGAAGAATTTTCGATTCGGGTCCTTCTCCATGGTCAGCAATACCAGATCGTTCGAAAGTTTTTTTAATTCCATCGAATCCAATCCGCTGTAATACCCTCGAACGCAGCGGGCTGAATCCAACATCACAAACTTATCGCTGTGTACGAAATTGGAATCCACGCCTTCGCCATCGAGCAGTCCCAACTTGATCTCCTCCAACACAAAACGATAAATAGAATCACGGTTACCGGTAAGGATCCACCACTGATCGGGGTTTATCTGAAAACGATCGGCCCAGGCCTTGATCCGCTCCAGGCTGTCTCTTTCCGGATCGATGCTGACCGAAACAAAATGAACGCGCTTGTTGGTCTTGTCGCCTACCCGCTTGCCATTGTGGATCGACTCGGCCATGCGTTTCATGTTCAGGGTCATGTACGGACAGATCGTCGGACAACGCGTGAAGAAGAAATCCATGATCAGGATCTTCCCGCGCAAGCTGTCGAACGTAACCGTATCACCCAGCTGATTGATCAGTCGCGGCTCCTGCACCTGATGCCAAACGGTATCGGATACTTGTTTTCCTTTTTTGACCCGCTGTACCACGGAATCCGGAAAATAATGGCGGGGCATTTGCGTGGCCGACCCACTCAGGTCGGATACCAGAAAATAGGCCACCAGGGGCACGAAAAGGGCCAGAAGAATAGCTAAAAAAGCACGTTTGTTCAAAGCGATACGATTGTGTCGGTCTTAGAACAACCGGGAACCCCGGGGGTTCGACAAAAACGACTATTTATGCGACCCATGCTTCACCGGCATGGTAGACTCCTTAAAATGCCGGTCGTATTTGTTGCGCAAATTCTTGTACGAACTGCCGTCCCAGATAAAGGCACCAATGAACCACACGAAGAGCAGCAAGGGAACCACGATGGTCATGATCATGTTACGGACCTCATCACCCAGGTGCATGAAAACCGATACGATATAATAGGCCTTGGCCAAGGTCAGGATGCAAACCATCCCTTTGAACATCAGCACCAGCAGCTCACTGGGATTCTCTCCCTTGTGGATGTTATAGATAGCCAGACCAATGGCCAGTTCCACCACGGTGATGACCGATAACAGAATGGTCGTGTTGCGGACGCGTTTCTTAAAGGTGGCGTCGTCTACGTGGTGATGTTCGGTTACTTCTTCAAATGCAGGATGTATCATAACTAATTCGGCGTTTGGAGTTCAGGGTTCGGAGTCTTCGTTACTGGTTGTGAGTTGCTGGGTTTTAGATTCCGGGGGTTAGATCAGGTAAAAGCAGAGGAATACGAATACCCATACCAGATCCACGAAGTGCCAGTATAGGCCGGCCTTTTCGATCATCAGGTAATGTCCGCGTTTGGCGAATACATCTTTTTGCGTCATGATCAGCATAACAATATTAATGATCACACCGGAGAATACGTGGAAACCGTGGAAACCGGTGATGCCATAGAAATAACCGCCGAAGGCAACGGGACCATTCTTGCGGATGTGCAAGGCGTCGAGGTTGGCCGTAACGGTCTTTATCAGGTCATCGTGATTCATTTTCATGGCCGCCTCGTGTGTGATGTTGTGATCGCTCAGGTGCGCCAGACTCACCAAGGTTTCGTGCGGCGTCTTGGCCAGCGCCGCGATCGCGGCTTCATTCGTGACTAAGTCGCCCCAGGGATTGACACTGGTGGTTTGTCCCACAATATTCAACTGACCATCCATCAACACGGCATGCTCACCGGTGATCAGGTGATGCCACTCCCAAGCCTGACAACCCAAGAAGGCAGCCCCCCCGATGATGGTCCAGATCAACCACTTGATCACACCCTTCTTATCATTGTTGTGCCCGGCATGCACCGCCAACACCATCGTTACCGAACTGATGATCAGGATAAAGGTCATCACACTCACAAACGCCAAGGGCAGGTTCGCATGGCCCGCACCGGGAAAAGCATTGAACACCACGTTCGGATCGGGCCAGAAATTTTGGCTGAAACGGATCGTTCCGTAGGAGATCAGGAAAGCCCCGAACGTGAAGGCATCGCTCATGAGGAAATACCACATCATGAGTTTGCCATATTCGAGGTTGAAGGGACTTTTCCCCCCACTCCACCATTTGGTTTGCTGAACGGATGCTGTAGTTGTCGACATGCTTTATCGTTTATCGAATGTTTTCGTTTATGATTGTCCGCCTCCCACTACCCAGAAGAAGACGAAAAGATAGATCCACAAAAGATCGACAAAATGCCAATACGTGGCCGCGATCTCCACGGGTATGGTGTTGTACGACTTCACCGAACCCACAAAGGAACGGATCGCCATCACCAGCAACACGATCACCCCGGCGATCACGTGCAAGGCATGCAGTCCGAAGATGACGTACAGGAACTGCCCGGCCCCGGCACCCTGAAAGGTTACCTGGTTGGACCACAACTCCTGAAACCCGATCCACTGCGACGCCACAAAGGCCATGCCCAACACCAACGTCACCCACATCCACAACCGGTAATTCCGCATTACTCTCTCCCGAAAACTCTTCAGTGCCAACTGCATGGTGCCACTGCTGAGTAGCATCAGGATCGTGGAGGCCGTGAACCACACCGGCATGTTGACGGGTTTCCAGTTCACCTGATTGCTCTTCACAATGAAAGCACTGGTGAGTCCGGCAAACATCATCAACAAGCTTCCGATCGCCACCCAGAGGGTGAACTTATGCGGATGCATGCGCTTTTGTTCCATCTTATTCGTCATACTCATGTTCATCTTCTCCATCTATCTTATCCAACCGTGATCTTGCTGAGCAACCAGCTCAACATTACCACCGGCAAATACAAATAACTACCAAACATCACGCGGCGCGCCTGCTTTACGTCCATCCCCTGATACAACTGTACGCACCGCACGATCAAAAAGGCATTCGAGAGCAGGATCAATCCTAACCCCACCTGTCCGCTGACCGATTCATACTCACAGATACCCGTGAAATATGGCATCAGCGTAACCGGCACCAGCAACAAAGCATATAGCACGGTTTGCAGTGCGGTGAAGCGGGTGGGCCCTTGATCGGACGGGAGGAGCTTGAATCCTACGGCCGCATAATCCCGATGCGCCACCCAGGCAATGGCCCAGAAATGCGGAAACTGCCAGAAGAACTGGAACGCAAACACGATCCATCCTCCCAAACTCAGTTCGCCCTCGCCGGCCGTCCACCCGATCAAACAGGGCAACGCCCCCGGGATCGCCCCCATCAGTACGGCCAGCGAACTGACCTTCTTCAATGGAGTGTAGATAAACGCGTACAAGAACAAACTAAGTGCCGCCAGTGCCGCCGTGAGGAAGTTGAAGGCCCAGCCGAGCCAACTCACTCCCAACACTCCGGTAAGGATCGCAAAGACCCATCCGGCCTGCACCGACATTCTGCCTGAAGCGATGGGACGAGAAGCGGTTCGCTTCATGCCCGCATCCGTGTCCTTTTCGGTACACTGATTCATCGCATTGGCACTGCCTGTGACCAAAAATCCACTGACAAAGAGCGATAGGATCCGGTAGAGCGGGTCGGCGAACGACTCATAGCCGCGGGTAAGCATAAAACTTACCACACTGCTGAACACCACCAGGATACTCAGCGTAGGCTTCGTCAACATCCAATAATCCCGTATTCTCGACATCACCAACGCTGAATGTTTTTATCGAACCACCGGCGATCAGTGAGACTTCGTCTCCTGCGCACCGACCGGTTCCGTTTGTGGGATGAACTCGCGTCCATCCTTTCCATAATCATAAGGCCAACGATGTACCTCGGGGATATCGCCCTCCCAGTTCCCGTGTCCGGGACGGATGGGGGTCGTCCACTCCAACGTATTCGCCCCCCAAGGATTGGCGGTACGAACCTTACGCCCTTTGAATATGGAATAGAAGAAGTTGAATACAAACAGGAGCTGAGCCGCGAACACCACGATCGAAACCACGGTGATCATCTTGTCGAGATCCGCAAAATCATTGAACGATACCCAACCACGCTTATCCAGGTAACGACGCGGCACACCGGCCAATCCCTGATAGTGCATCGGCCAGAAGATCAGATACGATCCGATCATGGTCACCCAGAAGTGCATATAGGCCATCGTATTGTTCAGGTAACGACCGAACATCTTGGGGAACCAGTGATAGACCCCGGCAAACATGCCGAAGAAAGAAGCTACCCCCATTACAATGTGGAAGTGCGCCACCACGAACATGGTATCGTGCAAATGAATATCAATGGTCGAGTTGCCCAAGAAGATACCGGTCAATCCGCCCGAGATGAACAAGCTCACAAAACCGATCGCAAACAACGTGGCCGGCGTAAACCGAATGTTCCCGCGCCAGATCGTCGTGATCCAGTTGAACACCTTGATGGCGGAAGGCACCGCGATCAGCAGGGTCAACAGTACGAATACCGATCCGAGGAACGGATTCAGCCCGGTTACGAACATGTGGTGCGCCCAAACCAGGAAGGCCAGGATACAGATCGCGAACAGTGAACCCAGCATCGCCATGTATCCGAAGATCGGCTTGCGGGAATTCACCGACAGGATCTCGGATACCATGCCCATCGCAGGTAACAGGATGATGTATACTTCAGGGTGACCCAGGAACCAGAACAAGTGCTGATACAGGATCGCACTACCACCCTCGTTGGGCAGGATCTCTCCGTTAACCACGATATCACTCAGGTAGAAGCTGGTGCCCAGGTTCCGATCGAAGAGCAACAGGATCGCACCGGAAAGCAACACGGGGAAGGACAATACGCCCAACACGGCCGTAAAGAACATCGCCCAGATGGGAAGCGGCAAGCGCGTCATGCTCATGCCTTTGGTACGCATGTTCAGGATGGTGGCGATATAGTTCAATCCGCCCAGCAGCGAAGAGATGATGAACAAAGACATACTGATCAGCCAAAGATCGGCGCCGAGTTTTTGTCCGTCACCGGCCTGACGAAGGGCACTGAGCGGCGGATACATCGTCCAACCACCCGAAGCCGGTCCCGTATGCACAAAAATCGAACTCAACATCACCACACCGGCCAGGAAGAAGAACCAGTACGAAAGCATGTTCAGGAACGGAGAGGCCATGTCGCGCGCACCTACTTGCAGCGGAATGAGCAGGTTCGCGAAAGTTCCGCTGAGTCCGGCGGTCAACACAAAGAACACGAGCACGGTTCCGTGAATGGTCACCAATCCGTAATAGAATTCAGGCTGGATCTGTCCGCCTTTGGCCCACTCCCCGAAAAAGGTCTCGAGGATCGGAAAGGATTCTTCCGGATAACCCAACTGGAGACGGAAGAGCACGGAGAAGAGTCCGCCAATAATAGCCCACACGATACCCGTGATCAGGAACTGCTTCCCGATCGTCTTGTGGTCCATGCTAAAGATGTACTTCGATACGAAGGTCTCATGATGATGCTCATGTGCCTGCTCATGCGGGTGGGCAACATGGGCGCCATCGGAGACGGCTGCGGATGTTTTCACTACTTCACTCATACGATTGGATTTATATAGGTTCTTGGATGGATCGATTAGTTTTTAGCAACGGCATTCACCGGTGCGGCCGGGATCTCTTTTGGAGTGGCCGGGTCTTTATCGGGATTGGCTACCAGGTACTGTGGTTTTTTGGAGGCCAGCCAGGCATCGAACTCCTCTTGCGTCTCAACGACCACCACCCCACGCATACTCCAGTGACCTCTTCCGCACATCTGGTCGCACGAAAGCTCATACACGAAATCCGGATTGCCGGTCTTCTCTTTCATCTGCTTGGTCGTGTATTTGGGCGTAAACCACATCGTAGTGGGGGTACCGGGTACCGCATCCATCTTCATGCGGAAATGCACCAAGCCCACATCGTGGATCACATCCTTGGCCCCGATCACGAGTTTCACGGGCTTGCCCACGACGAGGTGCATTTCTTGCTCGACGAAAATGTCATCCTTGTTCGTAGAGTCTTCCCAGATCTGACCCGCCGGGTTACCATTGACCGGATCGACGTTCTTGAAATATTTTTTTCCGAGGATGCCATCGGCTCCCGGATAACGGAACTCCCATCCGAATTGCTTACCGACCACTTCCACCTGCATCGCTTCCTTAGGCGCCTCGCCGGTGATGCGGAACCAATACACGATCCCGAAACCGACCAGCACGGTGAGCGCTATGGCCGGAATCACGGTCCAGATCAATTCCAACGTGTTGTTGTGCGGATAATAATAGGCTTTGCGGGTATCCGACTCCTGATACTTATAAGAAAACCAGAACAGAGCGATCTGCGTGATGAGAAACACCACGAATGTAACCGCCAAGGTTACATACAACATCTGATCCACCAACACGCCATGATCGGAGGCGGGTTCACCCAGAATACGGTCTTTGAATTTTTCGTTGCAGAGATACACCCCGATCAATCCGAGGACCAGAAATGCCAACAACAGGAAGGCGTTGATCCGGTTGGTCTGCTTTCGGGTACGTTCCCAACCGCGCAACACCGCCACATACTCACTGGCTTTGGAGATCTGAAAAATGATCACGAAGGCCAGTACCAGGATCGCTAGGATGAACAAAGCTTGCATAACGTAAAGTTCTAGGACGTGATTGGATTAGGTTGAATTCGTTTAGGTTATCAGGTGTGATGGATCAGACTTTCTTTGACGAACGGGTGATTCTTGGCCAGCAGCGGAGCTTTGGTCAGGGCACGACCCACCACAAAGAGGATCAAGCCCACAAAAAACAGCGCTACCCCAAAATCATACACGATCATCGGTACGTGATCAGGCGATACGGCCGGAAATACCATTTGATAAAAATCGAGCCAGTGACCAAAAATGATCAACACCGCCATGAAGGCTACGGTTCCGTAATTCCGCTTCGCCCCACGGGTCATCAAGATCAATAAAGGCGCGATGAAGTTGATGATCAGCATCAGCCAGAAAATGCCACTGTAAATTCCCTGGGCACGAGGCTTGAAGTAAACCGTCTCCTCCGGAATGTTCGCATACCAGATCAGCATATACTGCGAGAACCAGAGATAGGTCCAGAACACCGAGAACGCGAACATGAACTTACCAAGATCATGCAAATGCTCGTTGTTGACGTACTCCAGGTAATTATTGTTCTTGAGATAGATCACAAACAAGGCGATCAGGGCCACCCCCGATACGAACGTACTGGCAAACGTATACCAGCTGTACATGGTGCTGTACCAATGCGCATCAATGCTCATCAGCCACAACCAGGGCGTAGAGGAAAGGACCGTTAGGGCAAACACCACAACGAAAAGGGCCGCCCACACCGTATTGTTCCAAATGTATTGCTTACGCCCCTCCAGATCCGTGATCGGATGCTCGTCGAGGCTGCGGGAGAGCTGACGCATTTTCCAACCCAACAGCGACCAGAGTCCGATCGTCAGGATCGTGGCTACGGTAAAGAACGTCTTGTTCAAAAAGCCTTTCTTATGGTTCAGCACCGGATCTTCCGCCACATGATGGGTATCCGTCCAATGATAGATCGAATGATCGCCCCCAAAAACAATGGCGAGCAGAATGCCCAGGCAGATCACTCCGATCACGGGCACCACCGCCGAAATGGCCTCGGGCACGCGACGAAAGGCCATCTGCCAGCCACCCCACGCCAAGGTAGTGGCACAGATAAAGAACATGGAAGCATTCACCACCAACAGAAAGAAGACACTGTTCTGCAACAGGGAGGCCCAGAAGCGGGCTCCTTCGTGGCCACCTTTTGCCCCATGTGTAAACCAGAGGGCCCCAATGGCCAACAGGCCAATGGCCATGAGCGCCAACGCAAAGGTGTTGTATCGCTTCGGAATGATGAATTGATCGCGGGTTGACATCAGTATTCGTTTAGGTTCTTCGTTTGTTTTCTAATTACAGGGGCTTGGTGGCCGTTTCCGCACCGGCGGAGGTGGCCCCTTGCCGATCCTTGATATAGGTGATCACCATCCAGCGCTGCTTGGTGCTCAGCTGAGACGCATAACTACCCATGGCATTCTTTCCGTAGGTCAGCGAGTGGAACATGGTTCCCGCCGCCATCGCTTCGTATTTCTCATCGCCCACCAAGGCAATGGGCTTGGAAGGATACGGACCGTTTCCGTCGTTCCAAAGCGGACCATTTCCATCGAGCTTCTTACCGTGGCAGATGCCGCAATTCACCAAATACAAACGCTCGGCCTCCTTCAGGTCTACGGTTGCCGGATCCAGGGGATTCTTCACACCCGCCGACATCGCATACCCGACCGAATCATTCCGGTATGGATAGGCCGGCGCTTCCCCCTTGGCAATGGTGCCCGATACCGGCGTAGCGGTATAATTCACCCCAGCCTGTTTCAATGCCTCGGTAGAGGCATAGGTTTCATAGGCCCGGCTGTAATTCATGTCCGGCATATAAACCGTACCGGGATCACGACGCACCTCGGAACAACCGGTCCACACCAGGGCCGCGGTCAGTATTCCGGAAAAGATCGATATACGTTTCATCAAATTCAGTATTAAATATTAGGCGTTGGTCGATTTTTGAAACCGCATGGTGTCGTGATCATAACGACCCAGCCACCAACCGGTCTCTTTCTCCATTACGGTAACGTCCGTGGCCCCTACGCTCTCCAAAAACTTCTTGGCCTCGGCTTCATTGGTTTCATCGGTGCACTCAATGGCCATCACGAACGTGTCGTCGGTAGAACGGGGATTGAAATGATCCTTCTTCACGAAAGGCGCCAGCTGACAGAGATAACAGAACGTCAGTACCATGCCCACGGCCGCAAACAACACCGTCAACTCAAAGGTCACCGGGATCCAGGCCGGCAAAGCAAAGAAGGGCTTTCCTCCAAAATTGATCGGCCAATCCAGCGTCAACGCCCAAGTAATGAATCCGACCGCAGTTGACGTACCGGTGATCCCGTAAATGAAACCGGCGGTATGCAAACTGGTGTCGCGCAGACCCATGGCCTGATCCAATCCATGAATGGGGAACGGCGTGAACACGTCGTGGAGCTTGTACCCGGCACGGCGCACTTTCTTGACAGCGGGGAAAAGGACCGCCTCGTCGTAAAAGTTACCGACCACGAATTTTTGTACACTCATAATATATAGCCCTTTCGGGTTATTTGCGGCTTGCCCGAAGCAAACCTGTTAACAAATCAATGATGATCGTCGTGCACATGCTTGGCCGCATAGGCATCGAGCGATTCGTTCTCCACCTGCGTCATGTCCGCCTTGTAGTTCTTCGCGTTCTTCTTCAGGATGTGTTTGATCTCGGCAATGGCGATCACCGGGAAATATTTCGAGAACAGGAAATAACAGGTGAAGAACAACCCGAACGTACCCAGATAAAAACCTACCTCCCAGATCGTAGGGGTGTAATAGGTACTCCAGGAAGACGGCAGGTAGTCGCGGTAGATCGACGTTACGATGATCACAAACCGCTCAAACCACATCCCGATGTTCACCAGGATCGACATAAAGAACGTCACGAACAAATTGCGACGCATCTTGCGGAACCAGAAGATCTGCGGCGACAATACGTTACATCCCATCATCAGCCAGTAACTCCAGCCGTAGGGACTATTCAAATTCAATCGATTCTCTTTAAACGCGTACCACTCGTATGGCACCGCACTGTACCAGGCCATGAACAATTCGGTTAGATACGCAATACCCACGATCGAACCCGTGAGCACGATCACCTTATTCATGACATCAATGTGCTCGATCGTGATATAGTCTTCGAGCGACAACACCTTGCGCGTCACCACCAACAAGGTCTGTACCATCGCAAATCCGGAGAAGATCGCCCCGGCCACGAAGTAGGGCGGGAAGATCGTGGTGTGCCAACCCGGCACGATGGAAGTGGCGAAGTCGAAGGATACGATGGTGTGCACCGATAATACCAGCGGCGTACTCAAGCCGGCCAATACCAGGGAGAGGGCCTCATGCCGCTGCCAGTGCTTGGTGGATCCGGTCCAACCGAAAGAAGCCACGCCATAGAACATCTTGCTCCATTTCTTCTTGGCACGATCCCGCAAGGTGGCCAGGTCAGGGATCAATCCCGAATACCAGAACAGCAACGACACAGTGAAATACGTTGAGATCGCGAACACGTCCCACAGCAGCGGTGAGTTGAAATTCACCCAAAGAGGGCCACGGGTGTTCGGATAAGGTAACACGAAAAAGGCATTCCATACGCGACCCATGTGCCAGATCGGGAACTGACCTGCACACATCACCGCAAAAATGGTCATCGCCTCCGCCGCACGGTTCACCCCCGTACGCCATCCCTGACGGAACAGCAACAGGATCGCGGAGATCAGGGTTCCGGCGTGACCGATACCGACCCACCATACGAAGTTGGTAATGTCCCAACCCCAACCGATGGTCCGGTTCAAGTTCCATTGCCCGGTACCATAGGTCACCTCCATGGCGACGGAAAGGACTCCGAACAACAACAGGGCGACCGATACCAGGAATCCGATCCACCAAAGCCGGGAGGGCTTGGATTCGACCGGGCGACAGATGTCTTCCGTCACCTGATGATAATCCTTGGTGCCTTCTACCAGGGGTTGTCTGACTTGTGATTCATACCGAAGTGATGCCATATTCTTTCTCTTTCAAGGTTCAATATCAATGATGCGCCGGAGCTTTTTCACCCGCCGCAGGAG
The DNA here is from genome assembly GCA_964229195.1 of Chitinophagaceae bacterium. Classification (GTDB taxonomy): domain Bacteria; phylum Bacteroidota; class Bacteroidia; order Chitinophagales; family Chitinophagaceae; genus JJ008. The sequence goes on from CAXRAX010000067.1 coordinate 15,979, forward strand.
CATGCTCCTCCCCAGCCGCCGCATGATGCCCGGCCGGTTCGATTACTTCCTCCGTGTTCCGGACTTTGGCCAGATAACTCACATTGGGTAATACGTGCAATTGCTCCAATACATAATAACTGCGGCTGTTGTTGTTCGCCCGCACCTGCGCGATCTCACTCTGCTTGTCGCGCACGTTTCCAAACACGATCGCATTGGCCGAGCAAGCGGTCTGACAGGCCGTTTTCGCATCGCCGTCGGCGAGCGGACGATTCTGCTTCTTCGCCTCGAGCTTAGCCGCCTGCAAGCGCTGGAAACAGAAGGAACATTTCTCGATCACCCCGCGCGAACGAACCGTTACGTCCGGATTCAAGACCATGCGGGTCAGGTCGTCGTTCATCTGCTCGATCACCGGATCCAACTTGCCCACCACGCTTTGGTCGCGGTTGTTGGGGAAACTATCCGCACCGGTATAATCGGCCCAGTTGAAGCGGCGGACCTTAAAAGGACAGTTATTCGCACAATAACGCGTACCAATGCAACGGTTGTAGGTCATCTGGTTGATGCCCTCCGCACTGTGGTTGGTGGCCGCTACGGGACAAACATTCTCGCAAGGCGCATTGTCGCAATGCTGACACATCATGGGCTGGAATACCACACCCTTCAGCTGATCGGGATTCGTAGCATCACTCACGAAATACCGATCGATCCGCAACCAATGCATATCGTGATAACGCAACACTTCACTCTTGCCCACCACCGGAACGTTGTTCTCGGCATTACACGCGACCACACAAGACCCGCAACCATAACAAGCATTCATGTCAATGTTCATGCCCCACTTGATGCCGGGCTGACCATGCTCGCCATAGAGCGTACCATTCTTGCGGAAATCCGTCGTATCCGAACCTTTGCCATACGCCTCCTCGAGGTGGTTCCGGTAATCAGGTATCGTGTTGGGATATTTCACCAACGTAGCCAAGGTCGTTTCACGAACCACTTCGGTACGATCGTCATAGGTTCCGTGGATCTGCGTAGTCGCTACTTTATGTTTACGGCCGGCATCCGATAAGGTTACCGCACCCTGATACGAAACCGTAGTGCCATCGAAAGAGGTGAATACATACGCATTCTGTCCAACACCGGCAGCCGTCTTACCCAATTTCTCACCCCGTCCATATCCAACGGCAATGGCAATGGTGTTCGAGTGCATACCAGGCACCACGATCACCGGCAATTCCACTTCCTTCTTACCCATGGTGATCTTCACCACCGGCTTTTGAGGATAGAACTCGTAATTATTGATCTCTTTCTCACTGCCATGCATCAGATCCAATCCCAACAACTCCTTTGCCATGGGCATGCTCATCAAGGCGTAGTTGTCCCACGTGGCCTTACTCACCCCATCGGGCAACTCCTGCAACCAAGGATTGGTGGCACCGGTACCCGTACCGATGGATGTTTTCTGATAAAGCACCACTTCCGTTCCGCTTACCGCGGCCGCTGCCTTTATAGAGGCTGTGGCACCCGCCAGGGCTGAAGCCGAATAGTTACCGGATCCTTTTCCTTCCGCCGCCTCTTCTTTCACTCCATGCTGCAATCCGTCATTGAAGGCCGCTTCTCCACCGGGCTGGTTATTCCAGAAATTTTTAAAATAAACCTCATAGTCCGTATCGTTCCCACTCCACTTCAACAAGGAGGTTTGGAAAGGACGGGTCTTGAACAACGGATGAATGGTGGGCTGCTGAAAACAGATCACCCCCGCTTTCGGATTCGCATCGCCCCAGCTCTCCAGAAAATGAGGAGAAGGAATGCTGAACTGACAATGCTCGGTGGTCTCATCCATCCGCTCATTGAAGGAAATGGTGACCTTCACTTTTTTCAGTGCCGCGGCAAAACGTGCGGCATCGTGATAATTATATACGGGGTTCGCTCCGTAGATCATCAGCGTGCCCACCTGACCGGCTTCCATCGCTTCGACCAACGCGTTCATCTCACTGTCGATCCCCTTGCGGTAATTGACCGTTTGCTTCCAGTCGATCGTAGAACCAAAGGCCCCAATGGCCTGATTGATGGCATTCACCACGATCTGTACGTTCTTGTCGTTGCTGCCACAAACCACCAATCCTTTTCCTTTATTCTTGTTGAGGTCGGCCGCCACTTTCTCGATCCCCGCCTTAAGCTTCGCATCGGCGATCTCCACCGCGCCGCCATTCAAGGCAGCCAGCAAGCCCAATGCCACAGCACCGGTCTGAGAGGGACGATGTACAAAACGCTCATCGGCACTCGCGCCGGTCAAACTCAGATATCCTTCAAACTGATAATGCTTGCTCATGGTCGGATTCTTCGCATCCACCTGGCGGCCACCCGAATATCCTTTGGCAAATTCAACCGGACTCAGCCAGGTGCCGAGAAAATCAGCACCCAAACTCACGATCACATCCGCCGCAGCAAAATCATAATTGGGAAGCGTCCGTCCAAATCCGCAAGCCTCATTGGCAAGCAACAAACCGCTATAAGAAACGGCATCGTATTGAACATGCTTCAATCCGGTGTAGCCGTTGATAATGGCCTGAGTAGAGGGAGAATTCAACGTGGCAGTCAACAGCACTGTGGAGCCGCCGGCAGCCTTCATCTGCTCGGCGATCATTTTATCGAGCTGCTCGTAAGTAGGAACCTCTTGGAAAGAATCGCCTTTTTTCTGTTGCGGATACCGCACGCGATGCGTGTCGTACAGATCCAGTACAGAGGCCTGCACCCGAGCAGAAGTACCCCCGTTGGCAAAAGAACTGTTGGCCAACGCATTCCCCTCGATCTTGATGGGACGACCATCGCGCACCTTGGCCAGAACGGGCACTACATCGCCCTCCTGTATATAAGTGGTAGCATAATATTGAGCTACGCCGGGAATGAGGTTCTCCGGCTTGTTGGCGTAAGGAATGACTTTCTTCACCGGGATCTCGCAACTGGCGGCCAACGTAGCGGCAGCCGTGCTGAAACCGAGGTATTTCAAGAAATCGCGACGCGGCGCCTTGGCATCGGCCAACGCCCCGTCGAACCCTTCGAAGGGAAGTTCCTCACGGAACTCATCTTGATTTTGCTGACGGAACGATTCGCCCGCCTTCACTTCTCCGAAACTCTGCCAGTACTTGTTTTGGCTCATGGAATTCAGTTTGTAAGATTCTGGTTGCTGCTATGGGTTCCGTGATGAATCAATAGTGACATTTTTGGCACTCCAATCCGCCGATGTCCTTCACTTTCACACTATCCATCTTGCCACTCTTGAGGTCGTCATGGAACTTCTCGTATAAGCTGTAAAATTTGTTGCCGCCGGTGCTGTCGTAATTGAAATTGACCTTAGACTCACGGTGGCAATTGATACACCAGCCCATGCTGAGTTCCGCTACCTGCTTCACCTCGTGCATGTCGGTGATCTCACCGTGACAACTCTGGCACTGAACATTTCCAACCCGTACGTGCTGCGCGTGGTTGAAGTAAACGTGATCGGGCAGGTTGTGGATCTTCACCCACTCAATGGGCTTGGCCATCGAAGGATCCCATTGGTTAGGATTGTTAGGATCGAATCCGGCGTATTTGTACAATTTGGCGATCTCGGCCGTACCGTTGATCTCCTTACCCGCTTCGTCGAAGAGCTTGGGACCTTTTTCGTAGGCATTGATCGCTTTGTGACAATTCATACAGACGTTGGTGGAAGGAATAGCCGCATGCTTGCTCTCCCAAGCATTTCCGTGACAATACAAACAGTTGATCTGATTGATGCCGGCATGCACCTTGTGCGAATAGTAGATCGGCTGTTCGGGTTGATACTCTTTTTGACGCCCCATGCCAATGGCCCCTTTGGCCACCATGTAACCACCGAATACAAAAAACACGATCGAGATCAACGCAATGTTGGTCTTGTTACGGAAAAACGGGATCGGAGCCGGTGTCTTCACGCCGTCGGACTCATCCGACAAACGCTTGAGGTTGCTGTTCACCTGCATCAGGATCAGCGCGATCACCCCCAATACCAGGGAAATAATCCCGAAAATGACCGCATTCTGATCACCCTCCGGCTCTGCCGTTCCCGCACCGGGCGCCACCACTTTCACGATGGCTGCATCGTTAATGTAGGCTACAATGTTGTCAACATCCGCCAAGGTGATCTCAGAAAAAGCCGTCATCATCGAACCGTACTTGGCCTTGAGTCCCTGCGTGTAAGGATCTTTGGCCATGTATGCCGCCGGATTGTTGATCCAGGCCTGCAGTTCTTTGTGATCGGCCCATTTGTGCCGCTCCTCCAACCCTTTCAGGGCAGGACCGGTTCCGTCCTTCAACACGTTGTGGCAGGAAGCACACTTGCCCATGAACAGTGCCTTACCGGCAGCAATGTCTTGAGCAATCAACGATGATGAAATGGACAGGAAAGAGATCAGGAGGATCAGAAAACGTTTTACGAACACGTGTTTATGGGTCATACTACACGATTGTGAGGGAGGGTGGATAATGGTATCGAAAATCGCCGCAAAAATAAGCCGACAAGACGAAAATACTCGGTGGTTGCGGGTTTTTTTTATGATGCCTTATCGCTTGCGGCTCAATCCCTTTGCATGGGAACCGGGACCTCGAAAAACTTCGGGTAATTTCCGGCTTTCGCAAACCAGAAATGCCGCTTAAATCGGCCGGATTTCCGGACCTTTGCGGCACAAATCACCTCCCCATGCCCTGGTACGTGCGACTGCAACAGAAATGGAAAGTAAACGGGTTCCAACTGATCCTGATCCTGATCACCTTTGCCGTGGGGGGAAGCCTGACGGGACAAGTCGCCAAATGGGCGATGGATGCCCTAAAAGTAGAGGGCGTCTGGTATTGGGGATTACTTTACTTATTGATTGTCACTGCTTTATGGCCAATGATGGTGTTGCTCGTCAGCCTGCCGATGGGACAGTTCCGCTTCTTCCTCAACTACATCAAGAAACTGGCCGGTAAGATCGGCCTGCGAAAAAATATATGATCCGCTTAGCGATCCTCGCCTCCGGCGAAGGCTCCAACGCCAACGCCATCCTTCGGTATTTTTCTGGTCACCCCCAGATCCAAATCGTGCTGATCGCCTGTAACCGACAAGCGGCAGGTGTGTATCAAATAGCTGAAAATCATTTAGTTGAATCGATTCATCTCTCCCGAGAACGCTTTCAACAAGGAGATGGATACCTGCCCGTTTTCCGGGAAAAACAGGTAGCGGGGCTGATCCTGGCCGGATTTCTGTGGAAGTTGCCGCCAACGCTTATACAAGCATACCCCAACCAAATCCTGAACATTCACCCGGCCTTGTTGCCCAAGTTCGGCGGACAAGGCATGTACGGCATCCGGGTACACGAGGCCGTACTGGCCGCCCGTGAAACGGAATCGGGCATCACCATCCACCGCGTCGATGAACACTACGACAACGGCGACGTTGTATTTCAGGCCCACTGCCCCGTCGATCCCCACGACACACTCGAAACACTCGCCCAACGCGTCCTCCAACTCGAACACCAACACTACCCCCCCACCATCGAAAACTATTTCTCCCAACAAACAAACTCTGAACTCCGAACTAACTCTGAACTCCGAACCCTGAACTCTTCAAACTCCTCAAACTCTTCAAACTCTTCAAACTACCCTTGACCGCTTTTGCACGATATCATCTCTTAACCCTATTCATCCTACTCTCCACACCTCTGCTCTCCCAGGAATACACGGTCAAGGGTTTCGTCCTCGACAGCTCCCGCAACTACCCCATGGAAGCCGTGAGCGTACAAACCACTTCAGGCCGGGGAACGATCACCAACGCGGACGGATTCTATCAAATACGCGTGTACGAAACCGACTCGATCTGGTTCAGCTACCTGGGCAAAAGCACCCAGAAGTTTCCGGTGTTGCGCATCGCCAATCCCCTGCAATTCGATGTATCCCTGCAAGTCAACGTACCGATCTTACGAGAAGTAAAGATCCGGCCCCGTAATTACCGACAGGACTCGATCCAGAATCGACTTGATTATGCTAAGATCTTCGATTACCGCAAACCCCGCCTCACCCCCGTTACCCCACAATACGGAGTGGGTATGGGATTCGACCTGCAGGAACTGATCAACATGTTTCGCTTCCGAAGAAACCGCAGCATGCTGGCCTTCCAGGAACGATTGCTGCTGGAAGAAGAAGATAAGTACATCGACTTCCGATTCAATAAAGCGTTGGTGCGCCGACTCACCTTGCTCGAACCACCCGCCCTCGACAGCTTCCTGCGTGTTTTTCGCCCCTCCTACGATTTCACCAAGAACGCAGACGATTATCAATTCCGTCTCTATATCAAACAAGCGCATTATCGCTTTCGGTACGGACTACCCCCCGATCCGCGCTACACGACCCGCCTGCTGCCGATGGAGGAATAGCTGTAACTTGTCGTAGAATTTACCTCGCATATGTTCAAATGGATCGGCTGGCTGCTACTGCCCACCACCCTGCTCGCGCAACATGAACTGCCGGATGTACTCATCGTGAACGGACGCATCATCGATGGTACCGGCAACTCCTGGTATCATGCCGACGTAGCGATACGGAACGGAAAGATCGAAGCCATTGGAAAACATTTACCCCGACAAGCCAAACGCCTGATCGATGCCGAAAACCGGATCGTGGCCCCGGGATTCATTGATGTGCATACACACATCGAGGACGATGAACGACGAGATCCGCTTGCTCATAGCTTCTTGTACGACGGCGTAACCACCTGCATCACCGGCAACTGCGGTCTCTCCCACGTCAACATCGGTCAATACCTGCGCGAGATCGACTCGCTCCAACTCTCCATCAATGTCGCTACCCTGATCGGACAAAACGATATCCGCCGAGCGGTGATGGGAAGAGCCAACCGGAACGCCACACCCGAAGAAATGAGCCGCATGGAACAACTCACCGAAAAAGCCATGCAAGAGGGTGCGGTCGGACTCTCCACCGGACTCATCTACATCCCCGGCACCTTTACGCCCACCGATGAATTGATCCGACTCGCCACCATCGCCGGTCGATACAACGGCGTATACGCCACGCACATGCGCGACGAAGGCGATAGCATCACCGCCGCCATTGAAGAAGCCCTGCGCATCGGCCGCGAAGGAAAGCTGCCCGTACAGATCTCACATTTCAAACTGAGCGGACAACAAAACTGGGGACGCAGCAAACAAACATTGGCCCTCATTGAATCGGCCCGTGCCGATGGACAAGACGTTACCATCGATCAATACCCCTACACCGCCAGCAGTACCTCGATCAGTACCCTGATCCCCGATCACATTCTGGCAGACGGACAAGATTCCGTCCGCGCCCGACTGCAACGCCCCGAGATCCGTAAAGAAGTGACCGCCAGTATTCTCAACCGATTGAAAAAAAGAGGACTCAAACACCTCAGCTATGCCGTGGTGGCCTCCTTCAAGCCCGATTCTACCTACAACGGAAAAAGCATCGAAGCCATCAACCAAATGATCGGGAGAAAACACAAGGCTACGTTTGAAGCGCAAACCGTCATGGATATTCAGATCGCCGGCGGAGCCAGTGCCGTTTTCCACGGAATGGGAGAAGAAGATGTACAGCGCATCCTTCGTTATCCGTTTAACATGATCGCCAGCGATGCGAGCATCCGCGTGTGGAACGAAGGCGTTCCGCATCCGCGCGGATACGGCACCAACGCAAGAGTACTCGGCAAATATGTGCGCGAGAAAAAATTAATCCCCCTGGAAGAAGCCATCCGGCGCATGACCTCCCTGCCGGCACAGAAATTCAACTTGAGAGACCGCGGACTATTAAAAGAAGGAATGGCCGCCGACATCGTCGTGTTCGATGAAAAGATCGTAAACGACGTATCAACTTTTGAAAAACCACACGCCTATTCGGTGGGATTTCAATACGTACTCGTGAACGGTATGATCACGATCGATCAGGGAAAACACATTCAAGCCAGAGGCGGGAAAGCGCTGCGGAACACCACACGCTAAATCAATCCATCACCACCAACTGCTTGGCTCCGAACGGTTTTCCATTTTGGCTCAAGTGAACCAGAAACGTACCAGCCGAGCGAAAAATATTTGGGACGCTCATAAAATTAGACCCGGGACTCATTGGATGTTCCCTACGAAATAAAAGTCTTCCATCCGAAGAAAAAATGCTTATCCCGGCCGTGAACGACTGTCCGGCGATCAACTTGATCGTTAACGTCGCCTCGCGCTGCAAAGGAGAAGGATAAAAGCCCCACCCCAATACAGACACCAGTTGAGAATTGCTCGAAGACGTACAGAAAGGGTTGCTCCAGCGGGCATCGGTGGTTAACACCGTATCCGTCATTGTTTTCATAAAAGCGACCAAGGCCCTCTTCTCCGTTTCATTGTAGCGAATGACTCGAGGCGGACAAGTATCACACGTGTTATTATTCGGATCAATGGTTCCTGGCAAGATCCCTCTCAAAAATCCATCGAGATTGGGATGTGGCTTGATCGAATCACTATAAAAATTGACCACCTGCTCCAAGGTCTTATATCGTCCGTCGTGCATGTAAGGTGCCGTCAAAGCTACATTGATCAGGGAGGGAACACTGAACTGCCCGTTTTTTGCAGGATTATTGAATGCCGCACCCACTCCATTATCTGCATAAACCAGATCCAGGCCAATATTCTTCGATCCCTGTGGTACAAAAATATTTCGAGTATGACAGGCTTGGCAATTACCTCGACGTTCATCCATGAATAAATCTTTCCCCAAATTCTCTTCGGCCGTCAGGTTTACCAGCGGTACAACCGATGGATTGCCGTTCGTACTGTTGACCCCTACCCGGTATTTAGAACCAAACGTATTCATGCTACGTACAAACTGCGCCAGTGCACGGGAGATACGCAAGGAGGTCACCACAGTAGACCCAAACGCCGCCTGGAATAAAGGTGCATAGTAAGATTTGGCAGACACCCTGGCCACCAGCGTATCCAAAGTCAATCCCATTTCCACGTTACTCTGAATGGGCATCAATGTTTGTAGTTCCAGCGTGAGTGCCCGATTGTCCCAAAAAAAGGCACTGTCCTTCTGGAAACGGGCATGCGCCAAACTCATCGAATTTCGATGCGTCAACTGACCATCAAACCCCACACTAAAACGTGCTGTATCGGTAAAGGCGAACTGCTGTTGATGACAAGAAGCACAAGAGACCTTTCGGTTCTTGGAAAGCTCCACATCATAAAAAAGGACCCGCCCTAAGGTAGCCCCCTCATCCGTCGTAGGATTATTGGCCGGCATATTGTCCATCTCGCTGATATTATTAAGGATATCGGCCGGGAAAACAATATTTGAATAATTATAAGGAGTCGATGGCAGATTGAGGCAATCTCCCTGTACCCGCTGTGTCATAAACGAGCAAAAAGCGATCAGCGATGCAAGAATGGCGATTGTCCAAATACGCATGAGCAGGAAATACTTAGGCGCTTAGATTGCCGGAAAACCTTGAGGTTTAATCAATATGCAAGTAATTCTTGGACGGAAGCAGCCAATCTCGACTTGGCCAGGAACTGCTTTTCCAATTCAATGCTGAACGGAACCGGTGTATCGAGCGAGGCACAACGCATTACCGGTGCATCTAGGTATTGAAAACAATGCTGTCCGATCCAGGCACTGAGCTCGCCGCCAATGCCACCGATCAGTGTATCCTCGTGCAAGATCAAAATGCGACCGGTACGTTTGACTGATGCTCGAATAGCCTCGTAATCCAACGGCAACAAGGTCCTCAGATCGATTATGTCGATGGATAGATCAGGATTAGATTGAGCATACTCCATGGCCCAGTGTACACCACTACCGTAGGTGATGATGGAGATCTCTTCCCCTTCCTGAACCACACGGGCTTTGCCGATCTCGATGGAATAATATTCGTTGGGCACCGGACCGCTCACGGAACGATACAAGGCTTTGTGCTCAAAGAACATCACCGGATTGGGATCGTTGATAGCGGCGATCAATAATCCTTTGGCGTCGGCCGGCGTACTCGGATACACGACTTTTAGTCCGGGTGTATGCACAAACCAGGCCTCGTTGCTTTGGGAGTGAAAAGGACCGGCGCCCACCCCGCCCCCCGTGGGCATTCGGATCACGACATCGGCGTTTTGCCCCCAACGGTAATGGATCTTGGCCAGGTTATTAATGATCTGATTGAAGCCAACCGTCACAAAATCGGCAAACTGCATCTCCATCATGCTCTTGAATCCTTCGAGTGAGAGCCCCAGTGCGGCTCCCACGATCGCACTTTCGCAAAGCGGTGTATTACGGACGCGCTCTTTCCCAAATTTTTGAACAAACCCCTCCGTGATCTTGAAGGCCCCACCGTATTCGGCAATGTCTTGTCCCATCAACACCAGATTCGCATGCTGTTCCATACTCTGCTCCAAGCCCGCCTTGATCGCATCGATCATCCTCAACTCCGAACTACCCAAACTCCCAAACTTTTCAAACTCTCCAAACTTTTCAAACTTTTCAAACTTTTCAAACTGCGTTTTCGCGTAGACATCATCCACTTCAGCAGCCTCCTCCCCGAAAACGCCCCCTCCTTGAAACCCCACCGCCAACTCCGCTTCAATCCGATCCTTGCATGCCTGCCGGATCTCCGCCACTTTCATCTCGGTCAACACCCCGGTATCGATCAACCAGCGCTGATAATTTTTTACCGGATCTTTTTGCTCCCACTCCTCAAAAAGATGGGGAGGCACGTATTTGGTACCACTGGCCTCTTCGTGTCCGCGCATCCGAAACGTCATGCATTCGATCAGATAGGGTTTCTGTTCCCGGATGCAATAGTCCCGTACCCCTTTGATGGTATCATAGACCGCCAGCAAATTATTCCCGTCGATCTGCACGCCCTCCATGCCATAACCCTTGGCTTTATCGACCAGTGAGGTGCATCGATATTGCTCGTTTACCGGCGTACTGAGTCCGTAGCCATTGTTCTCGATGATAAAGATGACGGGGAGGTCCCACACCGCCGCTACATTCAGGGCTTCGTGAAAATCGCCTTCGCTGGTTCCTCCGTCTCCCGTGAAGGCCAACGATACTTTATTTTCCTTTCGCAACTTATGGGCGAGTGCCACGCCATCGGCGATCGCCAATTGTGGTCCGAGGTGAGAGATCATTCCACAGATATGATGTGCTCGGTTGCCAAAATGAAAACTACGCTCCCGTCCCTTGGAATAGCCCGACGCCAACCCCTGCCATTGCATGAAAAGTTTGTGAAGCGGCATGTCGCGGGTGGTAAACACGCCCAGATTTCGGTGCAAGGGCATGATCCATTCATCCGGCTCCAATGCCAACGTGGCGCCAACGGCGATGGCTTCCTGACCAATGCCACTGAACCACTTGGAGATCTTCCCCTGTCGAAGCAAGACCAACATCTTCTCTTCGATCATCCGCGGCCAGAGAAGGGCTTGGTAGAATCGGATCAATTCCTCGTTAGTATGTTGCTTGCGGTCGAATAGCATGATGCGAAGATAGAGCAGCAGTTAGAGTTTAGCGATCAGGGTTTAGCGTTTAGTTTCTATCGGTACCCGCCCGCCATTAAATTACGATCAGTTCATAGAAATCTTCCTCACGCAGATATTGCCGGGCTAAATCACGAAGCTGAGCAGGCGTAATGGACTTTATGGTACGGATCGTATCATAAAAATATTCATCGGTACAGCCGTTCAGGATCAGGTTCTTCCATCGACCAATGATGTGAAAAGGTCCGTCCAGATCCCCCAACAACGAGCCCATCAGGTAGTTCTTCACCAGCGATAATTCATCGTCATCCACCAGCTCCTCCCGAAGGATCTGCATCTCCTTGTACACCTCTTGGATGGTGGCCTCACAAACGTCCTTGCCCGCTTCGGTGCTGATCATCCACCCCGATGCCTGCATCAGGTTCATCAGATAACTGTGTATGCCGTAAGTATAGCCCTTGTCCTCCCGAATATTACTCATCAACCTCGATCCGAAGAACCCACCAAAAAGCGTATTCAATACCATCGAGGGCTTAAAATCTGGATGCGAACGATCCGGAAAAGGCCTGGCCAACCGGATCGCACCCTGTACGCCCGTGGGATCATTTTCGATCCGATATTTTTTTTGCTCCGCCGGATGAAAGAGATGAAGGGGACGATCTACTTTCCGGTTCGGGAGGTCGCCAAAGTGCTTGTCCAACTCCTCCCGAAAAGTTGCAGGCAACTTCCCCGCCACAAACAGCATGAACTCGCCGTTCCGATAGTACCGATCATAAAATCGTACTAACTGCTCGGTGGTCAACGCATCAAAATCGGCCGCCTTCGTATACCGACCATACGGATGATCGGCCCCGAACAAATACGCATCGATCAACCGACCCGCCACAAAATCACATTTTTTCAAATTGACCGACAGCCGCTGCTTCATGTTCTGCACATAGATCGACAATTCGTCCGCCGGCATGGTGGAATCTACGATCAACTCCCGTACCACAGGCAGCAAGGTGTCAATATGCTTGGATAACCCATGCAAGGAGATCGTGGCCGTTTCATTGTAACAACTCCGCTGCAAAAAAGCCCCGTGATATTCGAAAAACTCATTGATCTGAAAAGCGGTACGCGTACTGGTTCCGTTACGCAACAAAAAATTGGCCGTTGCCGCCTCCAGATTGGTCGATTCATAACTATTGCCCGACCAGAATATCCACTCGACCGACATCACCTCCTCCGCCCCGCCATTGAACGCATACACGGGCACGCCGTTGCGCAACGTGAACGACTCCACCTTCGGCAAGGTCAATTCAAAATCGACCGCATCCACGATCTGAGGAGGCTGGGCACGATCGAGGCTCATGCAGAAACGGATTTGGCGCGGTAATACAAAACATTGGCGTTCGAGGAACGAAATACATTTCTGGCCTGATCCAGCAACTCCGACACGGTAACTTTCGCATAGCGTGCCAACTCCGTATTCATCCACTGCGCATCTCCTAACAACTCATAATAGGCCAGGCTGTTGGCCCGGTTCATCAAACTCATATCCTCAAAGGCGATCATGCTCTCGGTCTTGTTCTTCACTTTTTGCAATTCCGCCTCCGACACGCCCTCCTGCAAGAGCCGATCGATCTCCACCTGTACCGCCGCCTCCGCTGCCTCCAACGTCACGCCTTGAACCAATTTCCCTTCTATGGTCACTAACCCCCGGTCGGTCGACCCGAAATGATAACACTCCACATTGCTGAATAATTTTTGCTCCTTCACCAGCGACTGATGTAGCCGCGCCGAGGCCCCACTGCCCAAAATATCCGTGAGCATGTCCACCGCCTGATACCCGGCTTCCATTCGCGCCGGCATATGCCAACACATATACAGCGCATCTAACGGAACATCGGCCCAACGCTCCAGCCGACGCATGGCCGATTGCTCCGGCTCCGCCGGTAATCGACGCTCGTAGGCCGTGCCACTCGGAATATCGCCAAACCATTTCTGCGCCAACCTTTGTATTTCGTCGGTTTTCACCGGACCCGCCACGACCAAAATGGCGTTCGACGGACAATAATGCTTCTTAAAAAATGCCTTCACATCCGACAACGTAGCCTCCTCAATATGCTTCAATTCTTTTCCGATGGTCATCCACCGATACGGATGCGTCGTGTAGGCCAACGCCCGCAGGGTATGCCCAACATCCCCGTAAGGCTTATTGAGATAATGCTCTTTGAATTCCTCACACACCACCTTGCGTTGTACATCCAGACTCTTTTCACTGAACGCCAGTGATAACATCCGATCACTCTCCAGCCAAAAGGCCGTCTCTAAATTCACCGCCGGTAAGCTGATATAATAATTGGTGAGGTCGTTGGTGGTATACGCGTTGTTCTCGCCACCAGCCCGCTGCAAGGGTTCGTCGTACTCCGGTATGTTCACCGATCCGCCAAACATCAAATGCTCGAATAAATGGGCAAAGCCGGTTCTTTCCGGATCCTCATCACGAGCCCCTACATCATACATCACATTCAACACGGCATTGGGCGTGGTGAAATCGGGGTGGACGATCACCCGTAAGCCGTTCGACAACTGAAACCTTTCAAATAAGATCATGGCGATGAACCGCAAAACTACCGAATGCGGAGCACCCGGAACTCGAGTTCATTGATCTTTTCCTCGCGGCGATAGATGATCCGAACCCGCTCTCCCGCTTTTTGAAGCTGGATCTTGTACTCATTCAGCACCCCGTTGAAGCTTTTGTTGATGGCGATCACCTCATCCCCCTCCTGCAATCCGGCCTCGGCCGCCGGAGAACCAGGCGCCAAATACCCCACTTTTATTTTGTTGCCCACCAAGTATAACTCCACCCCGGAATACGAATAATCAAAAGCATCCCCCAAAAATCGGTTGGGGGTGAGATGCATTTCCTTTTGAGGATAATTCAACACCACCTGAAACCGGCGCAAAAGGTCGTTGCCCAGCAGGCCCGCCCAATCGGGATAATTGGTGACATTGTAATCATCATTGAAAATGTTGATGGGCACTTTTCGGAAGCGATACGGACCGATCCGAAACTGACGCAGCGTGGTCAACTCCATCTCAATCCGGCCTCCGATCCCCTCCCCCGATTTAATCCAACGCTTGCGCGTTCCATCCAACACCCCCGATACCTTGACATATCGACTGGAGAACAAGACATTCAGCCCCGCCCCCAAGTCCACCAAAAAATCAGGCTCATCGACCCCCAGGTCCTGCACATAAGCCGGGTAACTGGGAAGCTTATCCATCTTGAGCTGCATCGTAAAGCCTCGTTTCGGGTACACCAGGGTGCCCGGTGCAAACCAATCCATCTGCAACTCCTCGTGGTCGATACTGATCACATACCGACTCAACAAAGAATATCCGATGATGCCATCGATCCGCACGCCATAAACGGACGTCAGTACCGAATAATCGTTGACATGAAAATCCAACGAATCAGCCTGTAGCCTCCCGATCCGCAAGGAACGCCCTGTTAAAAAAGGAACCTTTCGAATGCCCCCCACCCCCTTGATCGCAAACCCGCTGGGAACCGGCTTTAGACCGAGATACGACACAGTAGAGGAATCCAGCGAAATTCCACTGCTGCCCGTGTCAAATATGAACTGCAACGTATCCGGAAAAGGCAGCAACTGCGCCGTCACGATCATCACCCCGCCCGTCACCTGTAAAAATGGCGTTCGGGCCAACGGACGCAGCCCAGACACCTGTGCCCGCAAACTTCCAACCGAGATAAGTGTTAGTAATAAGATATGCCGGAAACGCATAATGTAAAAATACGATGAGGAGATGAACCCTCCTTCGCTGAAGCTTCGGCAGGCAAGGCGGTTGAGTAATACTCTCACCTTTTTCCTCATCTTCTCATCCCCTCATCTTCTCATCCCCTCATCTTCTCATCTTCTCAACTACCTTTGCCATATGAATCTACCTGATATTTACGCCAAAGCATCCCGATTCGAGTTTCTGACCTTGGAGGAAGGAATGCACTTGTACCACCAGGCGCCGCTGGCCGATCTCATACATATTGCCGACGAACTGAGGAAGATCCAGGTACCACACGGAAAAGTTACCTGGCAGATCGACCGAAACGTCAATACCACCAACGTCTGTATCGCCAATTGTAAATTCTGCAATTTCTACCGCATCCCCGGTCACCCCGAGTCCTATATCACCGACATGACCACGTATCGGGAAAAGATCAGGGAAACCCTTCGCTACGGCGGCGATCAATTGCTGCTCCAAGGCGGTCATCATCCGGAACTGGGACTCCAATACTACGTCGATACATTCCGACAGATCAAAGAGGAGTTCCCCGACATCAAATTGCATGCACTCGGTCCGCCCGAAGTAGCCCATATCACCAAACTCGAAAAAAGCACCCACCACGAGGTGTTAAAGGCGTTGAAGGAAGCGGGACTGGACTCCCTCCCCGGGGCCGGAGCCGAGATCTTGGTCGACCGCGTTCGCCGCCTCGTCAGCAACGGTAAATGCGGTGCCCAGGAATGGCTCGACATCATGCACGAAGCCCACAACCAACACATCACCACCTCTGCCACGATGATGTTCGGTCACGTCGAAACCATCGAAGAACGCTTCGAACACCTGATCAAGATCCGCGACGTGCAAGCCAAAAAACCGCCCACGGCCAAAGGATTCCTGGCATTCATTCCGTGGACCTTCCAAGACGTAGATACCTTACTCGCCAAGATCCGCGGCGTACAGAACCTCACCACCACCGAGGAATACATCCGAATGATCGCCCTCAGCCGCATCATGCTTCCGAACGTGATCAATATCCAAGCATCGTGGCTCACGGTAGGGAGACAAACCGCCGCCATCTGCCTGCACGCCGGTGCCAACGATTATGGTTCGATCATGATCGAAGAAAATGTGGTCAGTGCCGCCGGCGCCCCACACCGATTCACTTACAAGACGATTCAGGAGGCCATCCGCGAAGCCGGATTCGAACCCCAACTGCGCAACCAACAATACGAATGGCGGGAAATCCCCGAAACCATCGAGGAACAAGTCATTCAATACTGATCATGAAAAAGTCCTACACCCGCTTTCGCCGCATCGCCCAATGGGAAGGCTATTCTTACCTCGCGTTACTCGGACTGGCCATGCCCCTGAAATACCTCGCCGGCATGCCCCTGGCCGTAAAGATCATCGGATCCCTCCACGGATTTCTATTCGTGGCCATGGGCCTACTCGCACTAGACCTGCGCCAAGAAGCCAAACATTCTTTCTCTTGGGTGATCCACGCATTCCTCGCTTCAGTGATTCCGTTTGGAACGTTTTACCAGGACAAAAAATGGAAAGCCGAACAAGAAAAGTTGAACGGATAAGACAGCCGATCCATCAGAACGAACGAAGCACCCGGCCCGGATCCGTATCCTTCCGGTCACGGTCATAGATCAAAACCCCCACCGCCCATTCCATCGGCATCTGAAAAAGCATTTGTAATTCTACCTTGATGGATTCGGAATAACTATTGGAGGGCTCCAACTCGAATACCAGCGACGTGAATTTCTGATCCAGAGTGGGTACCTCATACGGACTGCGAAGCTTGTAGGCACGAGACCCTACCCGCACTTGCAACCCCTGCAACTGCTGATACGCAGCGCGAAATTTCTTTTTGGCCTCGGCATGTTCTTCAGTAGTCACCAACCTCGCTTGCCAACTGATCACCGATCGACCACTCAGCGAATGCTGCACGAATTGCACCCCTTCCGCCTCGGGTAATTTGACTTTTGATTCGAAACTGCTGTCCCCCGGCTCCCCCATTAAATTGGAATACCCATTGGGATAATCTTCCAACACCTGCTTCACCGCCGCCGACAACTCATTCTTCATCCCCGGAATGCGCAACTGCGCAGCCAACAACATGGGGGCAAGTGCCAGGAAAAGGAGAAGGTGTTTGATGGGGGATAATTTATACCAATATTACGAAAAGAAGGGTGAAGGATGAAGGATGAAGTGGTTGAAGGTAGATAGTTGAATGTTCGCCACCCTACGCCAAGGCTGGCAAGGTTGGACATCGGACCTCCTCGGCCTTCTGACAACACTGCGGACGGCGGTCAGCGGACCGAATCAATTGAGCG
>CAXRAX010000068.1:0-5005 GCA_964229195.1 Chitinophagaceae bacterium
CTTCTTTATCCTGCAAATAGCTGAATACTACACGATGCTGGTGCATAATCTGCTCTTTGCTATCCGTCTTCTTTGTTTTAGTGATCAATGGCTCGATATAAGTTCTCAGCGCTCTTGCCTTAGCCAAAGTAGTAACGATACGCTTATGCTGTATCAGTTGGCATGCGAGGTTGCTTAATAACGCCTTACGATGTGATTTGGTACGACTGAGATTATTGATTTTGTCTCCGTGTCTCATATTTGACTGTTGTTTAGTGCTGTACCGGTCAGGAATACAGCATCATTATTAAATGGATTAAAATTCTTCTTTATCTAAACCGAGTTTACCTAAGTCCATTCCGAACTGAAGGCCACGCTCATGAAGAACCTGCTCAATTTCAGACAACGATTTTTGTCCGAAGTTGCGGAACTTCATCAGGTCTTCTTGCTCGTACTGTACCAGCTCGCTCAGCGAGTTGATCTTGGCGGCTTTCAGACAGTTGAAGGCACGAACGGACAGATCCAGGTCTTCCAGCGGGGTCTTCAACACCTTGCGGAGTTGGAGGGTCTGCTCGTCGACCAGGTCTTCTTTCTTCTCTTCTTTATTGTCGAAGGTGATGTTCTCGTCGGTGATGATCATCAGGTGCTGGATCAGGATGCGCGAAGCTTGCTTCACGGCCTCTTCCGGATGGATGGTGCCATCGGTCGAAACTTCCATGACCAGTTTTTCGAAGTCGGTGCGCTGCTCCACACGGGTATTCTCGATGGTGTACTTCACGTTCTTGATGGGCGTGAAGATGGAATCGATGGGAATGTATCCGGTCGGGGCATCGGCCACTTTATTGTCTTCAGCCGGAACGTATCCGCGGCCCTTGCCGATGGTCAGCTCGATCTCCAGTTTAGAGGACGGATCGAGGGTACAGATCAGCAACTCGGGGTTCATCACCTGGAAAGCAGCGGAGGCATCGCCGATCATACCGGCAGTGAATTCGCTTTTGTTCTTGATCGTCAGGTGGATCTTGTCCTGGGTCAGGTCATGATCGCCCTTCTTCTTGAAGCGAACCTGCTTAAGGTTCAGGAAGATCTCCACCACATCTTCGCTCACACCCTTGAGGGTAGCGAATTCATGGTCTACCCCTTCGATTTTCACACCCACGATGGCATATCCTTCGAGGGAGTTCAGCAACACGCGACGCAGCGCGTTACCGATGGTGACGCCGTATCCGGGCTCGAGGGGGCGAAATTCGAATTGAGCTTCGAAATCGGTAGCCTTTTGCAGGATGATCTTATCCGGTTTTTGAAAATTTAATATTGCCATGTTGTTCCTTTTATGTTTTGTAGATGGGGTTCCGTCAATTATTTGGAGTACAGTTCCACGATGAGCTGCTCCTTGATGTTCTCCGGTACGGCATCGCGCTCCGGATAGGTCAGGAAAGTGCCTTTGAACTCGGTCTCGCTGAAATCCAACCAGCTGAACTTGGGATTCTTGGCACGAACCATGCTCTGAACACTGCTGCGCTCGCGGCTTCCCTCTTTCACCGTCACCACGTCACCGGGTTTCAGCGAATAGGAAGGAACGTTCACGACATGTCCGTTCACCTCGATGTGCTTGTGGCTCACGAGCTGACGGGCAGCCGGACGAGAAGGGGCAATACCCATGCGGAAGATCGCATTGTCGAGACGAGCCTCGAGCAATTTGATCAGGTTCTCGCCGGTGGCACCCTTGCGACGGGCGGCCTCCTCAAACGTTTTGCGGAATTGACGCTCCAGTACCCCGTAGGTATACTTGGCTTTTTGCTTTTCGCGCAATTGCAACGCGAATTCACCGAGAGATTTACGCTTGCGCTTCTCTCCGTGCTGACCGGGAGGATTACTGTTCTTACCCAGCCATTTTCCATTGCCCAGAATGGGCTCCCCGAAAATTCGGGAGATCTTGGTCTTTGGACCTTTGTACCTTGCCATGTTTGTTGTTCATTTAAGCTTTTTTAGAAACCGGCATCTCGATCCGTAAAAAGCTTTGAAAAAATCAATCGGATGCCCTTTGTTGAAATGAAACCAGACAGGCTATGTCAGTGAGCGGCGATTGCCACTCGGTTTACACGCGACGTTTTTTTGGCGGACGGCAGCCGTTGTGCGGCAGCGGTGTCACATCCTTGATCATGACGATCTCGATCCCGTTTTGCGAAAGCGAACGAATCGCTCCTTCGCGGCCGGAACCCGGACCTTTAACATATACATCCACCCGCTTCAATCCGGCATCCGTAGCCGTCTTGGCGGCATCGGCCGCGGCCATCTGAGCGGCGTAGGGCGTGTTCTTCTTCGAACCACGGAATCCCATTTTACCGGCACTGCTCCAAGCAATGACCTGACCGGTCTTGTTGGTGAGGCTGACGATGATGTTGTTGAACGTAGCGGAAATGTGTGCATCGCCATAGGCGTCCACTTTTACCACTCGCTTCTTGGCAGCGGCTTTGGCGCTGGGCTGCTGTTGTTGTTGTGCTTTTGCCATTTGTTCGTTTTAGGTAGTCAACTGGTTTTGTTTTCTCCGGCGGGGCCGGGACTGCTTTCTTTCCTCCTGCCGACTTACGAGGCGATCCGGATCGAGAACAGATTGATTGCGTAAGTCCGATCTCCAACCAAGCGTCGGAGACCGTCAAGTTTATTTCTTCGGTGCCTTCTTCTTTCCGGCAACGGTTTTACGCTTTCCTTTACGGGTACGGCTGTTGGTCTTGGTACGCTGCCCACGAACCGGCAATCCTTTCCGATGACGGAGTCCGCGGTAGCAGGCGATATCCAGCAAACGCTTGATGCTCATCTGCACCTCTGAACGCAGCTGTCCTTCCACCTTCAACTCTTCGGTGATGGTGTTTCGGATGGCATTCAGGTCCTCGTCGTTCCACTGATTCACTTTCTTGCTGCGATCAATGTTGTTCTTGTCAAGGATGTACTTGGCGGTAGAGGGACCGATTCCATAGATATAGGTCAGTCCGATCTCTCCCCTTTTGTTTTTCGGTAAATCAACGCCGGCGATACGAGCCATAAATTATTGCTTGATGATGTTTAATGAATGTTGGATCAACCCTGACGCTGCTTGAAGCGAGGATTCTTTTTGTTGATGATGTACAGCTTGCCTTTGCGACGAACGATCTTGCAATCGACGCTGCGTTTCTTGATGGAGGCTCTTACTTTCATAATCGTTTTTTTCTGCGCCTGAAATAATTATTTATATCGGAAGTTGATCCGCCCGCGGGTCAGGTCGTACGGAGACAATTCCACCCCCACTTTGTCACCCGGCAGGATCCGGATGTAATGCATGCGCATCTTTCCGGAGATCGTAGCCAGGATCTCATGCCCATTTTCCAACCTGACGCGAAACATGGCATTGGAGAGGGCCTCCAGAATGATGCCATCTTGCTTGATCAGGGGTTGTTTGGACATATGAAATTGGGGGTGCAAAGATACAGGGGCTACCCCGAAAAAAGAAGGAGGCGCTCAAAAAAAATAAGCTGGGGATAAATTCTTGATTTTCAGCCCAAAACAAAGGCTCAGACCCCCTGCCCAACTACTCGGCCCAGCTCATCACATAATCTTGATTCTCAATAGATAATGCTTGCTTGGTGAGTTTCAACGGTCGGAACGTATCGACCATCACGGCCAGTTCCTTGGTTTCCTTGGCCCCGATGCTTTTTTCCACGGCGCCGGGGTGCGGACCATGTGGAATACCCGCCGGATGCAGGGTGATCATCCCCTTGGTTACATGCTTTCGGCTCATAAACTCACCGGCCACATAGTACAAAACCTCGTCGCTGTCGATGTTGCTATGGTTGTACGGCGCGGGGATGCCCAGGGGATGATAATCATACATCCGAGGCACAAAAGAACAGACCACAAAGGCATCGGCCTCGAAGGTCTGATGCGTGGGCGGCGGCAGGTGAACCCGACCGGTGATGGGCTCAAAATCGTGGATGGAGAAAATGTATGGATAGCAACAACCATCCCAACCGATCACATCAAAGGGATGCGTGCCGTAATGCAGTCCGTACAACATCCCCTGCTTTTTGGCCCGGATCAGAAAATCGCCGGTTTGGTCGAAAGTTTGGAGATCCTGCGGGGGACGAATATCGCGCTCACAATACGGCGAATGTTCCATCAGCTGTCCGTACTTGCTCAAGTAGCGCTTTGGAAACCGCAAGGGAGAGAAGGACTCCACAATGAATAACCGATTCTGCGGCGTATCGAAATGGATCTGATAGATAGTTCCCCTCGGCAATACAATGTAATCGCCATAAGAAAAGGGCAGCTGACCGTACGGCGTGCAAACCTTTCCGCTGCCCTCGTGCACGAAGATCATCTCATCGGCATCCGTGTTCTTATAGAAATAATCGGTAGTGCTGTTCCGGGGTGCCGCCAGTACGATGTGACAATCATTGTTCACCAATACCGGTACGCGGCTTTGCAAGTAATCATCCGCCGGAGGAACCTTGAAGCCCTCCAAGCTGCGGTGCTTGAGCATTTTTTCCTCCGCCACCTCCGGCGACACATCCACCTGCGGCTCCGTACGAATGATCTGCGTGGGCGGATGACAATGATACAACAGCGAATAATCATTGCTGAATCCCTCCGTGGAGAACAATTGCTCGCTGTACAAACCGCCATCCGGCTTGCGGAACTGCGTGTGGCGCTTGTGTGGGATCTGTCCGAGAGTGTGGTAGTGAGGCATGGTGAAGGATGATGAAGGATGAAGGGTGAAGGGTGAAGGATGAAAGATGAAGAGCGGGTAGGTCAAAAGTTCACCCTTCACCCTTCACCTTTCACCCTTCTACGGGAGCCACGGGCGGCCGATGGGTTCGCCTCGGAAGGGCCAGGGAACGGCAACCAGGATCAACACCAGGGCGATCAGGAGGAGTTTATTGACGGAGCTGTAGTTAAGATTTTTAGACTTGCCACGGGCCAGCGTGATCAACACGATACTGGCAATCATCAAGGTCGGATGCTCGACCAGATAAAAGCGATAGAAAGAATCTTT
>CAXRAX010000069.1:0-4781 GCA_964229195.1 Chitinophagaceae bacterium
ACCACCGAGGCATTTAATTCAGTGGCTTTGTCGGATATCAGTTTGGTGAAGACCTGTGCGTCGAACGATTCGGGTCCGCTTAACTGATGCACCTTACTTACGCCGTACTTGCCCAGCTCGGACAGATCACCACTCACCGAATCCACCACGATCGCCTGCGCCTCCGTTCCCAATTGCTTGGCAATGGCCACGCCGTACGAGATGGCTTCTAAGGACGATTTCTTGATCGTTCCGTTAACATTATCCAGGTATACCAAAATCATATCGTATAATTTATGTTTTAGAAACAAACCTAATTGGACCGCCGACCGCTGACCGCAGACCGCGGACTGTCTTAAACAATCTTCGCTTCCTCCCGCAACAATCGCACCAACTCCTCTACCTGATCGGGCGATACCAGCTTCACACCGGCCTTAGCAGGTGGCATCTCAAATGACACGGTGGATGTCAGGGCATCACAGGCCAGGGGCTCCACAACTTTCATGGGCTTGGTTCGCGCAGCCATGATCCCGCGCATGTTGGGGATGCGGGCTTCGGCCATGCCTTTCTGCGCACTGATCACTACTGGGGTAGCTACTTCATTCAGTTCTTGTCCACCGTCGATCTCCCGTGTTACCTGCGCCACGTTTCCGTTCATATCCAATTTGGTGGCCAGTGAGATGAAGGGCAATTCCAGCAGCTCGGCCACCATCCCGCCCAGGGAAGAACCGTTGTGATCGATGGTTTCTTTACCGGTCAGGATCAAGTCGTACCCACCTTCTTTGGCGACCTGGGCGATCTGCGTAGCGATCACATAGGCGTCATCGCTGTCAATATTTACTCGAATGGCTTCGTCGCCTCCCAGGGCCAGCGCTTTGCGCAGGATCGGTTCAGCATCGGTTCCACCCACGGAGATCAGGTGTAATTGGTGCGATGCATCCGCTTCTTTCAATTCGATGGCGCGGACGAGGGCATACCACTCGTCGTAGGGATTGATGATCCACTGTACCCCACTCGCATCGTATTTCGTGTTGTTATCGGTGAAAGCTATTTTTGCCGTGGTATCGGGCGTCTTGCTGATGCAAACCAGGATCTTCATGTTGGCAGGTTAATTTTCGAATTATTTCGTGTTGCAAAGGTAAGTGCCCCCGTCCGAATGCTTTGTTTCCCGTTGTACTGAATATCCACATGGACCGACTTCAACTTCTTCATACCCTGCTGGCCGATCAGCCCCAGGATCCCTTCCTGAACCATGCCCTGGCTTTGGAGGAGATCAAATTGGGCCATGACCCGGAGGCACGTCGTCTCTTCGAGTCCCTCTTGGCGTTAAATCCCGACTACGTTGGCAGTTACTACCACCTGGGAAAACTGCTCGAGCGACAAGGCGAAGAGCCAAAAGCACTGGAGGTGTATGAAAAGGGAATGGCGACGGCTAAGAAGTTGGGAGACCAACACGCCCTGGGTGAACTACGGGCCGCATATGACAACCTGAGTGAATGACGATCCGTAAATGTTTTGAAAAGGCTATGCAGTCCTTCGGACTGTCCCCCGCCACCCCGGTCTTTTTGGCCATCAGCGGCGGGGTCGACTCCGTCGTATTAGCGCACTTGTTGCAGGAGACCGGCTACCGACCCACTTGGTTGCACATGAATTTTCACTTGCGGGACGAGGAAAGTGACCGGGATCAGCATTTTGTAGAGCAGCTGGCAAAAAAATGGGATCAAACCCTGCTCACCTCATCGGTGAATGCCCGGGCTTTTGCCGACGAAAAAAAATGCTCCACGCAGGAAGCCGCCCGCACCCTGCGCTACCACTGGTTTGCGAGCGAGGTAAAAACGGCCGGTAAACAAGCGGTGCTGCTGACGGCACATCATGCCGATGACAATGTGGAGACCCTGCTGATGAATTTTCTGCGCGGTACGGGGCTGCGGGGACTCACCGGAATGCCAGCCAAGAATGATTATATCCGTCGCCCGCTACTGCAGATCTCCCGGGCCCAGATCGAGGACTATGCACGCGAAAAAGGATTGGAATTTGTGGAGGACTCCTCCAACCGAAGCACCGAATACACCCGTCACCAATTGCGGTTGGAACTGTTGCCGATGTTGCGAACGATCTATCCGCAGGTGGATAGCAACCTGCAACATAATATTGCACGATTTCAGTCCGCCTACGTCCTCTACCAACAGGCAACGCAGCGTTGGATCCGAAAATATATTACGCTCAAAGGGGATGAGCAGCAGGTATCCTGCGCCCTGTTGTTGCAACCCGAGAACCGGGCGGTTGTGCATGAGTGGTTATCTGGGTATGGGTTCACCGAAAAACAGGAAGAGGAATTACGGCGGCTGGGAGAGAGTCAGTCCGGTCATTTTCTCCTTTCGTCCGACGGAAATTATCGGTTGATCAAGCATCGAAATCATTTTTTACTATCTCCGGTCAAAACCGATTCAAGATTCCCGCAGTGGATCGCAAAAGACGATGCCGAAGTGGTTTTTTCGGATGGAAAACTGAGTATCAAAAAGTTGAAAACGGCACCCGATCGGATCGGTGATTCACCCGACACGGCCTGTTTGGATGCCGCGGCATTGGATTTCCCCTTGCTATTAAGACCCGGTCAGCCAGGCGATTATTTTTATCCCTTAGGATTGAACAAGAAGAAAAAACTGGCTCGCTTTCTGATCGACCTGAAGTTATCTGTGTTGGAAAAAGAAAAGATATGGGTATTGGAATCGGGCGGGCGTATCGTCTGGGTGATCGGTCACCGCATCGATCATCGTTTCCGTATCCAAGAGAATACGCGTGACTTGCTACAGGTTGAGTTCAGGGGTCGTTAGAGTCCCATGCTGCCCAAATGTGCCCTTACTTTCCACCAAAATTCTGGTGCCGGTTGATACTCGGTCTTGAGTAAAAAGGACAGGACCAAGGTGAAGGCCAGTCCGTACAGTGCTCCCCAGATATGAGCAGAGTGGTTGACATTGTCGCGGTTTTGTCGGCCCATCACCGAGGAGAGCAGTAAGTAGAGGGGACCAAAAATATATCCGGGTATTACCGGAGGAATGAAAAAGAAGCCGAGTTTGGCGGTGGGATTGAACAGGATCCCCACGAACACGATCGCACTCACGGCACCGGAGGCGCCCAGACTTTTATACCAGCTGTCATTAAGGTGATTCAAGAAAGTGGGAATCAGGCAGAAGAATAGGGCTGAGAGGTAGAGGATCAGGTAATAGGTTTTTCCATTTTCTCCGAACAGGATCGGGGAGCCAAATGCTTGCTCCACAAAATCGCCAAACAGATACAGCGAGAGCATGTTGAAGAGGAGGTGGCCCCAGTCGGCATGAATGAGTCCGCATGTAAAAAACCGATACCACTGGTGTTGATTAGTAATGGCGGGTGGATAAAAGATCAGGTCATCGATGAGTTTGCGATTGGAGAATCCGCCAATGGAAACGGCTGTTGTAAAGAGTAGGAGGGAGAGGGTGATGGTCAGGTTCATGCGTGGTGGTATTTTTCACCGCGTAAAATGCTGCAGGCGCGGTAGAGTTGTTCGGCAAGGATCAGCCGAACCAGTTGGTGTGGAAAGACCAGTTTGGATAAGCTCCATTGATGATCGGCTCGTTTTAAGACGGCGTCGGAGAGTCCGTAGGCCCCACCTATCAGAAAGACCAATCGTTTGCGGCTTTCGTTGGCCCGTTGCTGGATGAACCTGGCCAGTTCTTCGGAGCTATGTTGTTTGCCGGTTTCTTCGAGGGCGATCAGGTAATCGTCGGGTTGCAGCCACTCCAGTATGGTTTCCCCCTCCTTGCGCTGCAGGTCCATTTCACTGAGCATGGCGCTGTGTTTGGGGGTGGGGATCAGTTGCCAGTCAACTTTGTAATACCGACCGATACGTTTGGTAAATTCCTCTACGCCGGATTTGACGTAAGGTTCGTGGGCTTTACCGACCGACCAGAGGGAGAAGTGCATGCGTAAAGCTAAGAAATGTGCGGGGTAGAGGCTTTAGGGATAGGGTTTTAGGCCGTCTTAATTTTTTCCCTGAATTGCCCTATTTTTGCAATCCCCAAATGGGATGGCCTCGTAGCTCAACTGAATAGAGCATCTGACTACGGATCAGAAGGTTTCAGGTTTGAATCCTGACGAGGTCACAAAAAAGCCCCGACAAAGTCGAGGCTTTTTTTATTAGAAAAGATCTTATCGACGCTGCAGCTTGGTCAGCAGCCGGAGAATCTCGAGGTAGAGCCAGATCAGCGTTACCAGCAGGCCGAACGCACTGTACCACTCCATGAATTTGGGAGCTTGCATTTCGGCCCCTTTTTCGATCATATCGAAATTCAGGAGTAAGTTCAGCGAAGCCAAAACCACTACAAACACGGAAAATCCGATCCCAAAGGCGCTGGAGTCCATCGTGCCACCGGCGATCATCGTTCCAAAGAACTGCGCACCGATCCACTGTACCAGGTAGAAAATAGATAAGGCTACCGTGGCTACTAAAATTATTTGGCGGAAGCGTTGGGTGACGGGAATGATCCGAAAGCGGTAGACGAGAAACATAAGTCCGGCTACCAGCAACGTGAGCAGTACGGCTTGTGTAGGCAGACCCGGATACACTTCATTGATCAGAGCGGTAAGCGACCCTAGGAATAATCCTTCCATAACGGCATAGCCGGGAGCCAATACCGGCGACCACGACATTTTGAACATCATGATCAGGGCCATGACTAATCCTCCTATTACGCCCACCATCATGAATGTGGAGGGGTTTGATCCTTTCTGAAATTGGTCCCAAGCGAATAGCGTAGAGGCGA
>CAXRAX010000070.1:0-17951 GCA_964229195.1 Chitinophagaceae bacterium
TCCCCCGAACAAAAAGCCATGTGTCAGGATGCCATCAATCGCTGGTGGTGGCCGGCGTTGATGATGTTTGGTCCGCGCGACACCGAAAGTACCAACAGCGACCAAAGCATGAAATGGAAGATCAAACGCAAGACCAACGATGAATTGCGGCAACAGTTTGTAGACATGGCCGTTGAACAAGTCAAGTTATTGGGTATGACCCTTCCCGACCCGAACCTGAAATGGAATGCCGAACGCAACCACTACGATTTCGGGGAGATCGACTGGAATGAATTCTGGCAAGTGGTAAAAGGAAATGGCCCCTGCAATAAAGAGCGACTGCAAGCCCGCAAACAAGCTTGGGAAGAAGGTGCCTGGGTCCGCGAAGCCGCGGCCGCCCATGCCACGAAAAAACAAAAACGCGCGGCTGCCCACGCCGCCTAAACAAAGGATATGAATACATCTATCCGTCGGTTTTTCTATGGCGATATACCCGGACAAGAATCGGGCGGAACACCTGCGCCGGAAGGACCCAAAAATGATTGGCCGCTCTGGGAAGTTTTCATCCGAAGCAAACAAGGCCTGGATCATAAACACGTCGGCAGCCTGCACGCCGCCGATGCCCAAATGGCCATCGAAAATGCCCGCGATGTATATACCCGTCGGCAAGAAGGCGTCAGCATCTGGGTGGTGAAAAGCCAGGATATCCACGCCTCCCGCCCCGAAGAGGCCGGTGAACTCTATGATCCGGCAGCTGATAAAATCTACCGGCACCCAACTTTTTATGACCTGCCCGACGCTATCAGTCACATGTAACCCAACGTGAAGGCAACGCTCGATTATATTTTACACCTGGCCGACAATGCGCTCATGCTGGGACAACGAAATGCGGAATGGTGCGGTCATGGTCCCGTGCTCGAACAAGACATCGCCATCTCCAATATCTCGCTCGACCTGATCGGTCAGGCCCGCAGCTTTTATCAATATGCCGCTGAACGACAAGGCAACGGGTCCACCGAAGACACGCTGGCCTATTTCCGCAATGAGCGACAGTTTCGCAACATCCTACTGGTAGAACAACCCAAGGGCGATTGGGCCTACACTACACTTCGACAATTTTTTTTCAGCGCCTTCCAGCAACTGCTTTTCCAACAATTGAGCACGCAGGCGGATGAACGGATCGCCGCCATCGCTGAAAAAAGCCTGAAAGAGGTAAACTACCACGTACGATGGAGCAGCGAGTGGGTCGTTCGCTTGGGCGATGGCACGGAAGAAAGTCGCCGACGCCTGGAACAAGCGCTGGACGACAGCTGGCCGTTCGTAAACGAAATGTTTCAACCGGAAAACTTTGAGATCGAATCGGCCGTACAGGTCAATGAGTTACAAGTAGCGTGGACCGAGAAGATCCATGCTTGTTTTTCGGATGCGGGCATGGAGATACCGGTCACCACACACACCCGCAGCGGCGGAAAAAAAGGAATACACAGCGAACACCTGGGATATATACTCGCCGAGATGCAATACTTGCAACGAAGCTATCCGGGCTGCGAGTGGTAACGACATCCATGTCAGCGAACATCGATTCCATTTATGAAGTATTGGGGCGGGTCACCGACCCCGAAGTGCCCGTGCTCACGATCCTCGACCTGGGTATTGTCCGCCATGTAGAGATACAGCATGATCAAGTAGTGATCACCATCACTTCGACGTATACGGGTTGTCCGGCGATGGACATGATCGCCGCCCAGATCCGAATGGAAATGGCCGCCGCGGGTTATGCATCGGTGAAAATCGAACAGTCGATCCGGCCGGCCTGGACCACCGAGTGGATGAGCGAAGCGGGCAAACAAAAATTGAAAGAATACGGCATCGCCCCGCCGGATAAACGTTTTTCCATTCCGGAAGATGGCGTGGGCTGTCCGCATTGCGGATCCAACAACACCCGCTTGATCAGCGAGTTCGGTTCCACCGCCTGCAAGGCACTTTATCAGTGTCGGGATTGTCAGGAACCGTTTGATTATTTCAAATGCCATTGATGAGACTATCCCTACATTCGTAATAAGATACTATGTCAACTCTTCTTCACGAAACACAAGGTGCGCTGGCGATCCTCACATTGAACCGGCCGGACAAATACAATGCCTTCAACCGCGAGATGGCCTTGACGCTGCAAGCAGCACTCGACGCTTGTGCGGATCCGACCATTCGGGCCGTACTGATCACAGGTGCGGGAAAAGCGTTTTGCTCGGGACAAGACCTGGCCGAAGCGATCGACCCGAACGGACCGGGTATGAAAAAGATCCTGAGCGAACACTACAACCCGATCGTTCGCCGCATCGTATCGATTGAAAAACCGGTGATCGCCGCCGTGAATGGAGTAGCCGCCGGGGCGGGCGCCAATCTGGCGCTCTGTTGCGACATCACGGTAGCGGCCGAGTCGGCTTCGTTCATTCAGGCTTTTTCCAAGATCGGGCTGGTGCCCGATACCGGCGGTAGTTATTTCTTGCCGCGGCTGGTGGGCCGACAAAAAGCAGCTGCCTGGATGATGCTGGGTGATAAGATCGGAGCTCGGGAAGCTGAACAACACGGAATGATCTACGCGGTTTATCCCGATGCCGACTTTATGACGGCTGCGAAAAACCTCGCCGAACAGCTTTCACAAATGCCCACGCAGGCCCTGGCCCGCATCAAGAAACAATTGCAGCTTTCCGCCACGCAAACCCTCGAACAACAATTGCAAACGGAAGATGACCTGCAGCAAGAATCGGCGGCTACGCGCGATTTTCAGGAAGGGGTGCATGCCTTTTTGGAAAAACGCAATCCCCGTTTCGAAGGAAAATAATTTACTATGTCAGACACAAACGTCACGGCTCTTCAGGTGGTAGAACACATGATGCAGCACGATCAATTCTCGCAATGGCTGGGGATCGAGGTGCTGGAAGTGAAGACCGGAGAAAGTACCATCCGGATGAAAGTCCGCCAAGAAATGGTGAACGGTTTCGGCATCGCGCATGGCGGCATTGCCTTCTCGCTGGCCGACAGCGCCTTTGCCTTTGCCTGTAATAACCGCAATCAATTGTCCGTCGCCCTCGACACCTCGATCAATTTTACCAGAGAAGTACGTGTCGGGGATCTACTGACGGCTACCGCTACCGAAGAGCACAATGGTAAATCGACCGGACTATACATCATTCGAATCGTAAATCAGGAAGGGAAATTGGTGGCGCAATTCAAGGGACTTTGCTATCGAACCGATAAAAAATTGATCTGATGTTTTACGAATTCAACGGCCATAAACCGGTCGTGCATCCTTCTGCCTTTGTTCATCCGCAGGCCGTGGTAACGGGCGACGTTACGATCGGAAAGGACTGTTATATCGGTCCGGGTGCCGCCCTGCGCGGCGACTGGGGCGCCATCGTTTTGAAGGATGGCTGCAACGTGCAGGAGAACTGCACCATTCACATGTTTCCGGGGGTGACGGTAGTGTTGGAGAAAGGCGCCCACATCGGACACGGCGCCATCATTCACGGGGCCCACATCGGAGAGAATTGTTTGGTGGGTATGAATGCCGTGGTGATGGACAATGTGGAGTTGGGTGCGGAAAGCATTGTGGGGGCCCTGACCTTTATCAAAGAAGGCGAGAAGATCCCACCGCGAAGTTTGGTAGTAGGCAATCCGGGCAAGGTGGTTAAAAAAGTAAGTGACGACCAGATCGAATGGAAGACTGAGGGAACTCGCTTGTACCAGGCCCTGCCTCAATATTGTAAAGACACGCTGAAGCCATGCCGGGCGAAGAGGATGAGAGGATGAGGGTTGAGAAGACCGCGGACTGCGGTCGGCGGACTGCGGACAACATCGGTCATCGGACATCGGACTATTTGCCTGACAATCATCACATTTTCCTTACCTAACTTTTCATACATTAGCATAGTAAAGAATTGAACATGAAAAAACTTCTACTCTTCTTCGTTCCCACCTTACTCAGTATTGCGGTTCAGGCGCAATCGGATCGGTTTGCCTATGTGGTCACAGACCAGCAGGCAGGCGGATCGAATTGGCATTTTCTTCGCCGCATTGACTTATCGGGAGCAACCGTGACGCAAGCGTTATACGAGGGATTAAATATCCAGCGACCGGTTTATCAGGCTGAAAGCGGAAAGGCCGTTCTCTCGGCCGATGCCCCCTTTCAGTCGGGTGTGGCGGCGATGGCGTTAGACCCCCGAACCAATCGACTGTTCTATACACCCATGCAGATCGATCAGCTTCGTTACATCGATCTGAATACCTGGAAGACCTACTATGTTTCGCAAACTTCCCTGGCCGATAATCGCACGGCCACTTCCGATGCAGGTGCCATGGTAACGCGCATGACCATTGGCAACGACGGGTATGTGTATGCGCTCACCAACGATGCCCGCCATTTGATCCGCTTCAGCACCGGGGGCTTGCCTGTGATCGAAGATCTCGGTAGCCTGGTAGACGATCCGGCCAACAACGGACAGTCGGTTCATCTTTCTTGCACCAGCTTCGGGGGTGATATGATCGCAGATGATAAAGGCAATTTGTATTTGATGACTTCGGCACAGTACCTGTTCCGCATTCAAATCCGATCCAAAGTGGCCACGTACCTGGGAACGATCAAGGGCTTACCGGTTGGCTTTAGCGTAAATGGCATGGCGGTCACCGATCAGAATCAGATCTTGGTCACCAGTGCCGTACAACCCGGATATTTTCTCGTAAACCCAACGAATTGGACGGCATCTGCCTGGCCCGTAAAAGAAACGTCTTGGAACGGCTCCGATCTCGCCAATGGAAATGTGCTCAGCAGCAAAGCCCCCGCTTCCGTTGAAAAAGCGGTTGCACTGCCTAAAACCCGTTCCACCAAAGGTTCCATCGCGGTTTTTCCCAATCCGATACTGAACCAACAATTTCAATTGCGCTTGCGCGACCTGACTCCGGGCGGGTATCAGTTGGAGGTGACCGATATGATGGGCCGTCAGATTCTGCGACAGGCTGTTCAGATCAGCACAGAGAGCAGTACGTTACCGGTGTTGTTGCCGATGGAACAAACACAGGGGCTCTACCTGATCAAACTAAGTGGGCTGGAAAACAGACAGGTATATCAACAGAAATTCCTGATCCAATAAATAACGCTTGAATCGCTTATACGATCCCGGCCTTGGCCGGGATCTTTCTTTTCGGGCCATGCCCCGCGCATCGGGTATATTTGCACCCAATTCTAGTTGTGGAGAAAAGCAATTTCGTAGACCAGATCCGAATTTTTTGCCGAAGCGGGCACGGAGGTGCCGGCAATAAGCATTTCATGCGCAATAAATTCACGGCACTGGGCGGTCCCGACGGCGGTGATGGTGGCCGCGGGGCACACATCATCCTCAAAGGCAATCGAAACCTGTGGACCTTGCTTCACCTGCGCTATTACAAGAACGTATTGGCCGAGGATGGCGAAAAAGGCGGTTCGAACAATTGCCACGGCCGGGATGGTAAAGACATTATCATTGAAGTGCCCCTCGGAACCATCGCACGCGATGAGGAAACCGGCCTGCAAGAAGTAGAAATTTTAGAGGACGGACAGGAAGTGATCTGGCTGCCCGGTGGCAGAGGCGGTTTGGGGAATTCCCATTTCGCGACCTCGACCAATCAGGCACCGGAGCACGCACAACCGGGATTGCCGGGAATCGAGGGATGGAAAGTGTTGGAATTGAAGGTGCTGGCCGATGTGGGATTGGTTGGTTTTCCGAATGCCGGGAAATCAACGCTGCTCTCGGTGATCACATCCGCCAAACCCAAAATCGCCGACTATGCCTTTACCACCATCACCCCCAATTTGGGTATGGTGGAATACCGCGACGGAAAAAGCTTTTGCATCGCCGACTTGCCGGGGATCATCGAAGGCGCCGCAGAGGGCCGCGGATTGGGGCATCGTTTTCTGCGTCACATCGAACGAAATTCGGTGCTGTTGTTTTTGATTCCGGCCGACAGTGCCGATCACAAAAAAGAATTTGAGATCCTTCTGAATGAATTGGAACAATACAACCCGGAGTTGCTGAACAAACAATTTCTGCTGGCCATCAGTAAGAGTGATATGCTGGACGAAGAACTGAAAAAAGAGATATCGACCCATTTACCGAGGCAATATCCACACCTTTATATCTCCTCGGTAACGAACCAGGGGCTGGTGGAATTAAAGGATAAACTCTGGGAGATCCTGAACACACCGGTGGTTACGGAATCATGAAAACACAGTCCTGTTCTTTTTGCGGCCACGCCGTGGAGATGATCCATGTACACGGGCACTATCAATGTCCGATCTGTAAAACCAATGCCCTGCCTTGTTGTGATGGCGACAATTGCGAGACCAACCTGATGTTGAATGATCGGTTGGATCCTACCCACACCGAAGACAAGAAAGATCAATAAGTTCTTCCGACCGTATCACAGGCGGCTTTCAGCAGCGAATTTCCGTCAGGGGCATCCTGCCATTTCTCCCACATCATTACGCCGTTGGCAATGTCCTTGGCCAATTTGGCTTTTCGTTTGATGGTATATTGGCCGTTGTAATAGATCGTATAATTCGTAAATCCGCCGGAGGTAACGATGGCCGAATCCGAATTCGGACTTCCCCCCTGGTTGAGGATGCCGCGGAAAGAAATGACCGTTCCGCTTTGCGTGATGCCCGACGGACGACCATAGGCCGGTAACCCCAGCACACATTTGGCCGCCGGCATCTGTCGGGTGTTGAGCCAATAGTTCAAACAGGTTTGGGCCAAGCCATAATCGCTGTGATGGCGATACGGCGTGGAGGTGCTGAAATCGTCGTAGGCCATTACATTGAAAAAGTCAACGTAGGGGTAGAGTTCGTTCCGTATGGCATCCCGAATACCACCCGCATATTTCCCGGCGGTGATGGCGCAGGACAAATAATACCGGGCATCGCGGTGAAGGGAATCGGACAGTTCTTTCATCATGAGCGTAAATGTTGCATCCGTTCCATCGGAGGTAGAGGGAAATTCCCAATCCATATCAACGCCATCAAATCCATACTGGCGGACTTTAGCCATCACGTCTTTCACAAAATTGTTCCGGCCGGTTGCAGTAGCTGCCATGTTTTTGAAATTCGTTTTCCCATCACCACTCGCATCGTTGATCCCCACAAAAACTTTTGCCCCGTTAGCACGGGCTTTGGTGAGTACATCGTTGAGGGTAGTGGGACTATTCACCGTCAGCGTACCACTGGTATTGACGCCAAAGAATGCATAGACCACCACGTTGGTCATCTTGAACTTGATATCCGGCACATCGGCAACGGACCGATACGAGGGGAAATAACCCACCACGTAATAGCCAAAGGGAGCAGGTGCCGAAATGCTGATGTACGTGAAATACTTGACCTGGCTGTTACAGCCTGTGGCCGCGCCACTGCTATTCTTGGGAACCACATACCAGTAATAGGAAATATTGGGCGTGGCGGGAATGGTATGGGTATAGCTGGTGCCGGTCACGTTGGTGGCAATGGTGGTGGTGGGATTGGTGGTCGTACCCAAAAAAACATCGTAGGTACTCGCGCCGGAGACGGCATTCCAACTGAGCGTCACCTGGGTGCCCGTCACAAAACTCGCGTTGGCTGGACCGCTGGGTACGGCACAGCCGGGGGCCGGGTTGGGGTTGGGACCGGGTCCGGGGGTATCTTTTTTGCCGCAAGAAACCCAGTACAGTGTGATCAGGGAAAAGACTAGCAGTCGGAGACGCATAGGTTGGTTTTGACGCCTGAAATTAGGTCCATTTAATCAAAAAACGACGGGAGCGTTTCGTAATTTGCAAGGGACCAAAAACAATCACCATGAAACGTTCCTTACTCACGCTCTCACTACTCGTCTCCTTTCTGTTTCGGGCCGTGGCCGATGAAGGCATGTGGCTGCCCCTGCTGTTGGGCGAACAGGTTTATTCGAAAATGAAAGCCAAAGGCCTCAAGCTCACGGCCAAGCAATTGTATGATATCAACCAGGCTTCTTTAAAAGATGCCATTATTATTTTCGGAGGAGGGTGCACGGGTGAGATCGTGAGTTCGAAAGGACTGATTTTCACAAACCACCACTGCGGATATGGTGCCATTGCAGCGGCCAGTAGTGTAGACAATAATTACCTGCGCGACGGGTTTTATGCTAAATCCCAAAAAGAGGAGATTCAAACGGCTTTATCGGTACAATTCCTGCTGCGGATCGAAGATGTTACACAGGAAGTAATGGATTCGCTGGGAAATCTCAGTGGAGCCGATCGTGTTCGTAAGCAAGCAGCCGTACTGGCCGCCATCAACAAACGCATGAGCGATGCCAACAGCAGTGTGGAGACACGGGTCAGCCCACTGTTCAAAGGCAATCAATTTCTGGCTTTCGTATATCAACGCTACAGTGATGTTCGCTTGGTGGGCACGCCTCCCGAAAGCGTGGGGAAATTCGGAGGGGATACGGACAATTGGGAGTGGCCTCGCCACACCGGTGACTTTGCCGTGTTCCGGGTGTATATGAGTCCAGACGGCAAACCCGCCAAATACAGTACCGACAACGTGCCCTATCAACCCAAATGGTATTTGCCGGTTTCGCTTCGCCCGTTGAAAGACGGCGATTTCGCCATGATCTGGGGATACCCGGGCAGCACCAACCGATATGAAAGTTCTTTTGGGATCAAACTGGCGACGGACATAAACAATCCAACCCTCGTCAAATTGCGTGACGCCCGTCTCAAATACATGTTCGAGGAGATGAAAAAAGATCCCAAGGTAAAATTGCAGCTGGCCTCTTCATATGCCGGCATTGCCAACTACTGGAAATTTTTTGACGGAGAAACCAAGCAGTTGCTCAAGTACGATGTACTGGGACAAAAACAAAAGGCGGAAGCCGAATTTCAGCAATGGGCCAACGGGAAACCGGCATACGAGAACCTGTTTCGGGATTGGGGGAAGGCCTATGACGAATGGCGCCCTTATGCCAAACATCGTCAATACATGAGTGAGGGAGTGATGGGATCTCCCCTGGTCGCCTTCGCCGGTTCGTTATTGCCAATTGAAGCCGCCCTGAAATCGAGCGATGGAAAGGCCGGCGATCCCAAGAAAATGATGGAGTCGATCGACAAACAGCGTACCGCTTTTCTGGCCGAGGAGAATAAGGTATCGGATGAAAATATTCTGGCCATTACCACCCGAATGTTCTACAGGGACGTTGACAGCACTCAACATCCGGTTGAATTCTTCAAGGGATTGGAAAGCACCCATGGATCGCTGACCGATATGGCTACCTACGATCACTATGCTACCGAGGTATTCGCCAACACGATGATCTTTGATGACGAGCGGTGGAAAGCGTTTGTGGCTGCACCGACGCTGGCCGCCCTCGAGCAAGATCCGGCCTTTCAGCACGCACGGGCCTTCCTGAACAACTACAATACTCGGTACGCCCCGCTCAACCAACAATTCAATACAAAGAATGCAGAATTTGGCCGCCTGTATCTGAAAGGCATTCGGGAAATGGACCCTGAAAAAGCCAAAATGATGTACCCCGACGCCACATTCACGATGCGCGTCAGCTATGGAAACGTAAAATCTTACGAACCCCGTGATGCGGTGAAATACGATTACGTGACCACCTCCCGAGGCATCCTTGAAAAATACAAGGCCGGGGACTATGAATTCGATCTGCCCGCCAATCAAATCGACCTGCTGAAGAAAAAAGATTTCGGAGAATATGCCGACCCCACGCGAAAGGATCTTGTGATCGGATTCATCACGACCAACGACATCACCGGAGGTAATTCGGGCTCTCCCGTGATCAACAACCGGGGTGAACTCATCGGATTGGCATTCGATGGTAACTACGAGGCGCTGAGTCACAAACTCGCATTTGACAAAGACCTCAACCGTACCATCTGCGTCGATATCCGCTACGTGCTCTGGTGCATTGATAAACTGGGCGGTGGACGAAATATCATTGAGGAATTAAAAATCATGAAGTAATATGTTAATCGTTTAGGGTTTAGGGAGCAGCGTTTAGTTTATGTAAACAGATTAAACTTGCGCGCTAAACCCTAAACCTCATCTCCTCATCTCCTCATCCCCTCATCTATTTGATCTCCGAAATATCCCTCCACAAACTCAGCATCCCACTGACAGAGCCTTTCATCACCTCGCTGGGCCGCGATGATGATGCGAGGAATGTGATGGTGCGCATCCGGACCCAATCGGGGATCATAGGGTTCGGAGAGTGTAGTCCCTACCTGCCGATCAACGGAGAAAGTCAGGACACAGCTTACCTCGTCGGGCAATACCTGGCAAAAGTGTTGGTGGGAAAAGATGCGTTGAATATTCAAGCGATCCATCAACAGATGGATGCCGTGATCTATGGAAACAACAGCATCAAAAGTGCCTTCGACATCGCCTGCTATGATATCGCTGCCCAGACAGCAGGTATGCCTTTGTATCAATATTTAGGAGGAAATAAGAACAAGACCATTACGACCGACTATACCGTCAGCATCGGCGATCCCGATCAGATGGCCAACGATGCCGTAAAGATCCTGGAAAGAGGTTTCCCGTACATTAAAGTGAAATTGGGGAAACAGGGGCACACCGATGTGATCCGCATGAAAAAAATACGAGCGGCGGTGGGACCCGACATTCCGCTGCGCATTGATGCCAACCAGGGCTGGTCGGTCGAAGAAGCCATCGAAACCCTGCAGGCATTGGCTCCGCTGAACATTGAACACTGCGAAGAGCCTATCGCTCGATGGAATTATATGTGCCTCCCCCAGGTCCGGCAAGCCTCTCCCATTCCGATCATGGCCGATGAATGTTTAGGGGATGAACACGACGCGGCTCGGCTTATCGCCATCGAGGCCTGTCAATATATGAACATCAAATTGGGTAAGTCGGGCGGAATCTTGAGTGCGCTGGAGATCGTTCGATTAGCCGAGAAGGCAGGCGTTAAATTACAGGTAGGTGCCATGATCGAATCACGGTTGGCGATGACCGCCTTTGCACACTTCTCACTATGCAGCGAGCAGATCGTTCACTTTGATTTCGATACGGCCCTGATGCTTCGGGAAGATCCGGTCGAAGGGGGCATCATTTACCACCCGGGTGGGGTGATCGATGTACCGGACAGTCCCGGACTGGGTGCAAAAATTTCAGAGGAATGGCTGAGCAGAGGTGAATCCTGCCGATTTTCAGTTTAGGTCAGGCGTCAGCTGACCAAGACGTACCACCTCCCTTCTCGTCTTTCAATTGAATGCCCAATGCGATCAACTGATCACGGATCTTATCGGAGGTGCTGAAATCTTTTCGAAGCTTGGCCTCTTTTCGGATCTCGATCAGCAAGTCCATCACCCCGCTCAATTTCTCATTGTC
Organism: Chitinophagaceae bacterium; assembly: GCA_964229195.1. GTDB lineage: Bacteria > Bacteroidota > Bacteroidia > Chitinophagales > Chitinophagaceae > JJ008. The sequence goes on from CAXRAX010000070.1 coordinate 11,393, forward strand.
TGCTTCGGTGACGGCTTGCAGACCAAATACGTCTTCGAGCCAGGTCTTTGACTCCGTTCGAATGCGCTGAATGGTTGCGGGCGACAGGGCGGTGGTGGCGATCAATCCGTCTTTCACGGAATTCCAGACCGACACCATCTCAAAAAATTGGGCGAGCGCCTTGGCCGTATTGAAATCGTCGTTGATGCATTCGGAAACTTCATCCAACAGCCGATTCATTCGCTGGTCGAGGGCCGGATCGGCGGCGGCCGAATGTGTGAAAGGTCCTATCCAGAAAGGTGCATTCAATCCGCTGTAGGCATCCCACAAACGCTTGAGTCCTTTTTCAGCGGCTTGCAATGCCTCGTTGCTGAAATCAAGCGTGCTGCGGTAATGGCTTTGGAGGATGAAGAAACGAACCGTCATCGGATGATAGGCCTGCGTCAGTTCCGGATGGTTACCGGCAAACAACTCCGTCAGCTTGATGACGTTGTTGTAACTCTTCCCCATTTTCCGCCCGTTGATGGTGATCATGTTGTTGTGCATCCAATAGCGAACCGGGGCCGTGTGATTGCAGATCGTGCTTTGAGCGATCTCACTCTCGTGATGAGGAAACAACAGATCCATGCCCCCGCCGTGTATATCGAATTGGGCCCCGAGGTATTTGGTGGCCATGGCGGAGCATTCAATATGCCAGCCGGGGTAACCGATGCCCCAGGGACTGGCCCAACGCATGATATGTTCGGGAGCGGCGGCTTTCCAGAGGGCAAAGTCGGCTCGGTCCTTTTTCTCTTCCTGCCCTTCCAACTCCCGGGTGGTTTCCAGAAGATCCTCCAATACGCGTCCGCTCAGTTTTCCATAATCATGACTAGCCGCATATTTTTTTACATCGAAATAAACGGACCCGTTCGATTCATAGGCATAACCGGCCTCGATCAATTGCTTGATCATTTCGATCTGCTCCACAATGTGACCGGTAGCCGTTGGCTCCACGGAGGGAGGCAGTGTATTGAACTGGGCCATGGCCCAATGGTAAAGTCGGGTGTACTTGCTGACGAGCTCCATGGGCTCAAGGCGCTCGAGCTTGGATTTCTCAGCGACCTTATCGACCGCGTCGCGTCCCTCCTCTTCAAAATGCCCGGCATCGGTAATGTTGCGGACATAACGAACCTGATAACCCAGGTGCAGCAGATACCGATACACCACGTCGAACGTGATGTAGGGGCGGGCGTGACCGAGGTGGCTTTCGCCACTGACAGTAGGGCCGCAGACATACATACCAACCCGGCCCTTGACCAAGGGCTGAAAAACTTCTTTCTGACGGGTCAGCGAATTATATAGATGCAGGGTGCTCATGGACGGATACAAAGATGAACAAAAAGAAGGGAATCCCCGAAGGATCAATCGGATTTCAGGGCCAGATCGGTCACGATCATCAAATGGTCCGAGTAAGGTTGCTTTCGGCGAGTGAATTGCCGAACCTCGAATCGTTTGTCGGCAAAAATATAGTCGATCCGAAGCGTAGGGGATAGCGCCAAAAACGTACGTCCGATACCGGCCCCCTTTTCCAAAAAGGCGTCCTGCAGATCCCCACGAACCTGTGCATAAGAGTAGGAATTCGGTATCTCGTTCAAATCGCCGCAAAAGACTTTGGGGTAAGGACTCTTCGAAACCTCCGCTCCCGTGATCTCAGCCTGTAGGGTGCGGTTCACGACCCCCCGCTTCCATTTGCTGAAGATATTTCGGGAGTGACTGAGCACACTGTCCTGTACAGACCGTATCTCCTCCATCCGCTTATAATCGAGCAGGTTGAATTGAAAGGACTGCAAATGGGTGGTAAAGACGCGAAGTGTATCATTCCCTACCAACAGATCGGCCCGGATCAGCAACTCGGGTGAACTCGGACGGGGGAAACGAATACTGGCCGTATCGAGGATGGGATAACGAGAAAAGATGATCGAACTGTAATACTGCAGATCACCATCCTCCTCGAAACAGAAATAATAATAAGGATATCCCATCTCCTGAATGGGGCGGATGTTGTCATAATAGACCGGATCGCGGGAGGTTTGAAACTCCTGAAAGCAGAGCACATCGGCTTGCTGCGCTTTGATGAGATCCAGCATCCGGAGCCGGGTCTGGCTACCCTTGTTGTTGTTTCGACTCAGTTCAATGAACCGCGCTACGTTCCAGCTGACCACCCGAATGGATCCCGGTGCTTTTTGCTCCACGAAGGAGGGAGCGGCATGAAAGGCAAAGGTCTTTTGGATCTGCTCCCAACCGATCAGGATCGGGACCAAGGATATAAGCAAGCGAGCCGGTTTCAGCAGTACCAACCAGCCGAAGAAAAAGATCAATAATCCCGCCAACAAAAAAGGAAAGATCAATCCCAAAAAGGCAATGAACCACCAGGTATGGGGTGGCAGTTGCGGAACCAAACAAGCCAGCAGGAACAGGATGCCCAGAACAACATTGGAATAGATGAAAAATCGTCGCGTAAAGATCCGCATCCCACTGGCCATACCGGAAGATTATTTGATGGCGGCAAAAAGAGAATCGGCCTGCGACAAACTGCGCAAGATGGATTCCTTCACCTTCTCAACTTTTACTTTTTCCGATTCCAGGTAAGGCCTGCGAGCTTCCCCCGGTTGCTGTGCGGAATCGAGGTTGAATTCCGTCATCCAGCGATCCATCGCATAATCGGCATAATTCAATTGATCGATCAGCTCCTGCAGCGATCGCTTCCAGGCGCTTACGCCCGACGGCTCTGCCAACCCTCGGGTGAGCCAGGTCTGATTCAAGGAATCGAGCAGACGGGTAGCGGTTTTTTGTGCCAACCGGATCTTTCCCATTTTGGGCATCACCGCATCGTGTGCCTCCCAAACGGATGCATAAAGAGAATCCGTGTAGGTCCGCGGTGCCTGCGCTTTTTCATGTCCGGCGTGGCCGGACTGATCTCCCCCGCAAGCGGTCAGTACAGCAATGCACAAGAAAGGAAAAACGAAAAGAGTCAGCACCCGCATGTAAAAGATTTTAAGCATGAAAAGAGATTCAAAATTAGACCAAAACTTGGACTAAGTTTGCCTCAAATGCTGCCATGAAAAAGCTCGAAAACTACGTCCAAGGCAGGTGGATCGCCGGTGAGGGAGCGGGTCAGACCCTCTATAATGCCGTAACCGGGGCGCCGCTCGCGCAAACCAGCACCCAGGGTATCGATATGGCGGCGGCTATTCACTATGCCCGCACCGTGGGCAACCCCGCCCTTCGAAAAATGACCTTCCACCAGCGCGGAAACATGCTCAAAGCACTGGCCTTGCATTTGCGCACCAAACTCGACGGATTTTATCACATCAGTTACCAGACCGGTGCTACCAAAGCGGATAGCTGGGTCGATATCGAAGGCGGTATCGGCAACCTGTTTGCCAACGCCTCCCTTCGCCGGAAATTTCCGGATCATACGTTTTGTGTCGACGGCGAATCACACAACCTCAGCAAAGGGAACACGTTTATGGGAACGCACATTCTCGTCCCCAAAGAAGGCGTAGCCATCCACATCAATGCGTTCAATTTTCCGGTTTGGGGGATGCTCGAAAAGATCGCCGTGAACTTGCTGGCCGGAATGCCTGCGATCGTAAAACCCGCCACCGTTACTTCCTACCTAACCGAAGCCGTCGTTCGCGAGATCATCGCGTCCGGCATCCTTCCGGAAGGATCGCTTCAGCTGCTCTGCGGCTCGGCAGGCGATCTGCTCGATCATGTGAATTATCAGGATGTGGTCACTTTCACCGGAAGTGCGGCCACCGGATTGATGCTGCGCAGCCATCCGAGGATCTTGCAAGAAAACGTACCCTTTAACTTAGAAGCCGATAGCCTCAACTGCATCGTACTCGGGGAAGATGTTGTTCCCGGTATGCCCGAATGGGACCTCTTCATCAAAGAGATCCGAAAGGAAATGACCTTGAAAGCGGGACAACGTTGTACCGGCGTGCGTCGGATCTTTGCTCCGGCGAATAAACTGGAGGACATTTCACGCTTTCTCGCTACCGCCCTGTCGCAGACCCTCATCGGTAATCCGCTCCACGAGAAAGTACGTATGGGTTCACTGGCCGGACATGCGCAACGCGAAGAAGTGCGCCACCAAACCGAACTCCTGCTCAAAGATTGCAAACTCCTCTATGGCTCGCTCGAAGAAGTGGAAGTGATCGATGCCGATGCAAAAAATGGAGCATTCCTCTCTCCGCTACTGTTGCTGAATGAAACCCCCTGGGAAACCCGATCGGTGCATGAAGTAGAGGCCTTTGGTCCCGTCAGCACCCTGATGCCCTATGAAGGTATCGAGGAGGCCATCGCCCTCAGTAAACTCGGTAAAGGAAGTCTCTGCTCTACCATTGTAACTGCCGACGCTGGAATAGCCCGTTCGTACGTATTGGGTGCCGCCACGCACCACGGAAGGATTCTGGTATTGGATAGTGCCTGCGCGAAAGAAAGTACGGGACATGGATCGCCCTTGCCTCTTCTGGTGCACGGCGGGCCCGGACGTGCCGGCGGCGGCGAAGAAATGGGCGGACTTCGAGGCGTCAAACATTATCTCCAACGCACCGCCCTGCAAGGATCACCTACCCTGCTCACCGAGATCACGCAAGTCTATCAACCCCACGCCAAAGGAAAAGACCCGGGCAAGCATCCCTTTAAAAAATATTTTGAGGAGCTGCAGATCGGCGACCAACTGATCACCGAAGAACGACTGATCACCTCCGAAGACATCACAGCCTTTGCCGATCTCAGCGGCGATCATTTCTATGCACACCTGGTCGACACCGACTTCGATGGCACCATGTTTGAGCAACAAGTGGCACACGGCTATTTTATGATGAGCCTTGCCGCCGGACTGTTCGTAGACAGCTACGAAAAAAATCCCGTGCTGCTCAATTACGGGATCGATGAACTGCGATTCACCAAACCTGTTTATCCGGGCGCCTCCGTTCATATCCGATTTACCTGCAAGGAAAAATTACCGAGCGATCCGCGGATCGTTGAAAAGCCCGAGGATAAAAAACGAGGCGACGACATCCCGAAAGGCATCGTTAAATGGTATGTAGAGATGCTCGATCATACCGAGGAACCGATCATTGGGGTGGCGACCATCCTCACCATGGTAGCCAAAAAAAATCAGTCTTAAATCAAGCATATGTCTGACGCCTACGTTCGCTCTACGCTTCAAGACGGCCTATGCCGCATCGAATTCTTCCACCCGCAAAGCAATTCGCTTCCGGGTAAGATCCTGATGGAACTGGCAGAAGCCATCCGCTCGGCCGGAAACGACGCAAATACGAAAGTCATTGTACTGCAAAGCGTCGGCGAAAAAGCATTTTGTGCCGGAGCCTCCTTCGAGGAACTGGTGGCCATTTCAGATGAAGCAACCGGACTATCCTTCTTCAGTGGCTTTGCCCATGTCATCAACGCTATGCGTCAAACACCACAGCCGATCCTGGCCCGGATCCAGGCTAAATGTGTGGGAGGCGGGGTGGGACTGGCCGCGGCAGCCGATTATGCCATCGCGATCGAGAATGCCTCCATTAAACTCAGCGAACTGGCCGTGGGCATCGGACCTTTTGTAGTTGGACCCGTCGTTGAACGAAAAATTGGTACCGCAGCGTATACTCAACTCGCCTTCGATGCACAATCCTGGCGCTCCGCCGCCTGGGCCAGGGAAAAAGGACTTTTTGCCGAAGTACACGAATCGATGGAAGGCGTCGATGCCTCCATCGAGCGACTCACCAAACAACTGGTACAGTCGAATCCGGAAGCCATGAAAGAAATTAAAAAAGTTAGCTGGGCCGGTACGGAACATTGGGACACACTGTTGATCGACCGGGCCGCGATCAGCGGACGGCTCGTACTCAGCGAATTCACCAAGAACGCCATCGCACAATTCAAGAAAAAATGATCCGGCGTTTCGATGCAGATAACTTTCACCGCCTCTGCGATACCTTGGCTAAACGAGATGCCGATCTGAAACGGATCCTGGCCGAGCACGGACATCCCAAAATGTGGGTACGCCCCAACAGCTTTCAAACCCTGATACTGACCATCCTCGAACAACAAGTATCGCTGGCCGCTGCTTACGCGGCATTCAACCGACTAAAGAACCGGATCGGGACCGTTACCCCGGAAAAAATTGCCGCACTATCCGATACCGAATTGAAGAATTGTTATTTCACGCGGCAAAAGATCGTATACGCCCGAGAACTGACCGAAGCCGTTCGCTCCAAACGCATCCGCCTGCGCGCCTTGCATCATCAGCCGGATGAAACCGTTCGGGAACAATTGATCGAGTTGAAGGGGATCGGTCACTGGACCATCGACGTCTATCTCATGCACGCGCTTCGACGAACGGATCTCTTCCCCTTAGGCGACATCGCCCTGGTCAACAGTCTAAAACGAAACAAAGGCCTGCCCGATACCGTGAGTAAAGAAAAAATGTTATCCGTGGCCGAAGCCTGGCGTCCCAACCGCACCATCGCCGCCATGATCCTCTGGCACGATTACATGAATCGGAGGAAGGTGAAGGTGAAGGATT
>CAXRAX010000071.1:0-5190 GCA_964229195.1 Chitinophagaceae bacterium
GAACGATTTCCCGAAATAAAGGTGTTGGTATTGACCATGTACGAGGACGAGCGTTTCGTTTATCACCTCATGGAGAACGGGGCCAACGGGTATTTGCTGAAAAATGCCGAACCGCAAGAGATTCGAAAAGCGATCCAGGAAGTGATGAGCAAGGGTTATTACCTCAACCAATTCGTGAACCGGATCTTGCTGAAAAAATCGCATGCCCGTACCAAAGTAACGCCCGACCTGAAGAATGAGATCGTCTTATCAGAAAAAGAGCGGGATGTGCTTCGAAATATCTGCCTCGAATACACCGCTGCGGAGATCGCGGAGAAGATGGGGATCAGTCCCCGTACCGTCGAAGCGATCAAGGACCGGTTGATGGACCGCTTCGGTACCAAGAACACGGCCGGGCTGGTATTCTTTGCGGTAAAAAATGACCTGATCGATTGATCAAAATACGACTTCGGGTATATCCCCCGACACCACCAGTTCACCGGCGGTTTTTTCGCGGATAAAATCGACCGAAACACCCGGGGCCCTTTCCAACAAGTGAAACTTCCCCTCCCGAATATCCAGTACGGCCAGATCGGAAACCACTCTTTTAATGCAGTGGCGACCGGTGAGTGGCAACTGGCACGCCGGTAAGAGTTTGGATTCGCCTTTGGGATTGGTATGCATCATGGCCACGATGATGTTACGGGCACTGGCCACCAAGTCCATCGCTCCGCCCATTCCTTTGACCAGTTTACCGGGGATCTTCCAGTTGGCGATGTCGCCCGTTTGGCTGACTTCCATAGCCCCCAATACCGTGAGATCCACCTTACCGGCACGGATCATACCAAAGCTCATGGCCGAATCAAAAAAAACCGAACCGGGTACGGTGGTGATGGTTTGTTTACCGGCATTGATCAGGTCTGCATCTTCCTCCCCGGCATAGGGAAAGGGTCCCATCCCCAACAACCCGTTCTCGCTTTGTAGCACTACGTTCATCCCGGCGGGAATGTAATTCGCCACAAGGGTCGGGATACCGATTCCCAGGTTCACGTAATAGCCATCGCGCAATTCGCGGGCGATGCGTTGAGCGATCTGTTCTTTGGTCATGGCCATGAGGATGTCTTTATCGCGTACGCGTGGTTCGTTGTTCAATTCGTTTCTCGTAAGAAGCGCCCTGAAAGATCCGGTGAACATAGATCCCGGGTGTGTGTATCTGGTCCGGATCCAGTTGTCCGGCAGGCACCAGCTCCTCCACTTCGGCAATGGTGATCTTTCCGGCCATGGCCATCAGGGGATTGAAATTGCGGGAAGTAGCCCGAAAAATAAGATTACCATGAGGATCGCCTTTCCAAGCCTTTACGATTGCATAATCGGACTCGAAGGCCAATTCCATCAGATATTCTTTTCCATTGAATACACGTGTTTCTTTACCGGTGGCCACTTCCGTGCCTACGCCGGCAGGCGTATAGATTGCGGGCATTCCGTAGCCGGATGCCAAACAACGGGTGGCCAGTGTTCCTTGGGGAATCAGTTCTACTTCGAGTTCTCCGGAAAGAAGTTGACGCTCGAACTCGGCGTTCTCTCCCACATACGAAGAGATCATTTTTTTGACTTGCCGTTGCCGAAGCATCAATCCGATCCCGAAATCATCTACTCCGGCATTGTTGGAGATGCAGGTCAGGCCTGTCACTTTTTTGCGAACCAGCGCTGCAATGCAATTTTCCGGAATACCGCAGAGACCAAAACCGCCCAACATCAGAACGGCCCCATCCTTTATATCGGCAATGGCCTGATCGGCACCCGCTACCACTTTATTCATATCCGTACACTTGTTCGCGTGAAATTAGTCAAGAAAACCGAACTAATAGGCCAGGGGCTTGGGGGAGAAATTAGGTCGCTTGTCAGCAGGGATAGATGGCGTTGAGGGGGGGGTGGACTTGGCTGCCGGGGCTGTGACGGAATCAACGGCAGTTTCAGGCAAGGTGGCCAGCGGTGTGGGGGCTGAGATCGGACGCTGACCGATCGAGTCCATGATGGGTTGTAACTGCTTGGGATGCTTCTTGTAAAAGTCTAGGCTGACACGGAACAGGGAATCGGTGAGTCCGTGTTTGCTCAAGATCGCTGCGTATAGTTGTGGGCCTTTTGCTTTTGCGGACAGGGAGCTGTCGCGACCCACCACATAGTTGGATACAAATTGCTCGGCGCGCAACAGATCCCACAACACCGCTTCCATTTTCTCGGCGGATAACACGCCGGTGGGGCGTGAGGACTGATCCGCGCAGGACACAAGCAACAGAGAAAACAAAATCGAGCAAAGAAAAAGGCGGATCATCGAAGCTCTTTGTAGAGATTGGCGTTGGTGATATCCAATTTGGAGAGCAATTCCCGAGCCCGGGCCTTTTGTTCTCCGTTGGCTTTGGAAAAGAGTTTGACCAGCTCATTTCCTTTTCCTTGAAAAAAGAAGGGTAGCACCATCGCGCTGGGATTTTCCGTTTGGATGGTTTGCAAAAAGCCGAGGGCGTTCAGGATACCGGAGCGTCCGGCTTCCTCATTTTCGTAGAAAACATCGAGCCCGGTCCGGTAATAGGCATATAGGGCATCGTGCACCAGGGCCATGCGGTTGTTGTTGAAATTTTCGGCTAGCCAGTATCGGTTGCGGAGTCCGTCGAAGGATTTCCAACCTGTGATATCCCGGCTGTCGGGGGCGTTGTTGACGATGTTCCAGGTGCGTAGAAAGTAGGGCTCGCCACCCCGGAGGGAGAAGGAGTCGTAGTCGAGTCCCAGGATCAGATTCACATAGTAAGCCAGGATTGCGGTCAGGTTGGCGACCATGGGATCGTTGCCTTGCACCCGGTTCTCGTTGAATTCAATCGGTTGAAATTCGATGTATTTAAAGACTACGTTGTCGTCTTGAAAATTCAGTAAAGGAGAATCGTACGACGTGTTGTAGGCGGGTCGGGCAGCCTGGATGGTCAAGCGTCCTTTGAAGATGTTGTTGCCCAGGTCTTGTTCGATATTGAGCACGAAGCTGCATTGGATCCGCTCGGCGGGCTGAAACACATCGTTGGTCCACTTTCGCGTATTGAGAAAATTCGTGATGCCGTTTTGCAGGGTTTGAAAGATCTTTTTGTCGACCTGCGTACTGACCTTGCTCGAGTTCACGGAAAAGCGGGCAAAGACCTCCTGGGCCTTGACAGGGGCTACGAGCATCCAACCCGTTAGCAGGAGCAGCATATAAATTCGGATGAGTAGACGCATGGTTATGATTTCAAATTTACCCGCTTTGACAGATTTCGGCATAAAAAAACCGATGGCTGTCCATCGGTTTAACAAAAAGATCGGAAGTATTAGCTGAAGAGGTTCTCGTCGTTTTGGCGGAAATAGATCTTGTCCTCCAGAAACTCATGGGTGGCCTGCAGGGCCGGGTTGGGCATCCGCTCGTAGGCACGGGAGATCTCGATCTGCTCCTTGTTCTCGTGGATCTCTTCCATGCTTTCGGTATGGCTGGCGAACTCCTCCAGTTTGTTGTGGAGCTCTTCTTTGATGGCGATATTGATTTGGTTGGCCCGCTTGCCCACGATGGCGATGGAGGCATAGATATTCCCGGTCTTTGCCTTCATTTCCTCGAGGTTTCGGGTTTCCACGTTGTTGGTGATGCCGGCACTGAGCTGGCGACGAAGTTTACTCATTGGTCAGGGTTTTAATATTGTTTTTCGAATTCGTTAAAAAATCTTCTGCTTCTTTGCGGAGTTTGCTGTCCGGGAATCGGTCCACGAACTCATAGCACTCATTGATGACCTGCTCGAATCGCTCTACTTTCTTTTCCTCAACGCTCATTTCGGCATAGCGGAAATAGGCTTTGATGATCATCAACTTGTAGGCATCGGCACGCTCCGATTCCGGGTAGTTGTTGAGCAGAGCCGTGAAGGCGACCCCGGCGGCCCGGAACTGACCCAGATCATAATACAGCTGGGCACTTTTCTGATCCTTCAGTTCCAATTTGGCGCGGCAGATGTCGATGATCTCATTGGCCTGTTTGTTGCGTTCCGAACCCGGATGGGTATTGATGAAGGTCTGCATCATGCCCATGGCGCGGAGGGTATTGGTTTGGTCGAGTTCCGCTTTGGGGGACTGCTTATAAAACGAATACGCCCGCATAAAGTCGATCTCTTCAGCCTTGGAGCTGTTGGGGAAGATCTCCAGGTAGTTCTTGAAGAGATTTTCAGCGTTCATGAAATCGCTCAGGTTATAGGCACAATAGGCATATTTGTAATAGATGTCTTCGAACTCCTTATTCGCCTTGTAATACGGCATGACATCTTCATACACCTGTTGGGCCTTGATGTACTGCTCTTTTGCAAAGAACTGTTCCGCCATGCGCAACTTATAAGCGGGATCGGGATTCTTGAGCAACTTGGTCATGCTGTTGCTACAAGCTGTCAGCATTCCCAATGCCCAGCAGCCGATCATCCAATATCCTACGAGACGTTGTGACATAGGGGAAGCAAAGTTAACGTTTCTGGGGCAAATCTGAGGGAAAATCCCTTGCCTTGGAACGGGCGACCGTTAAGGTTCTGATAAAGGAAAAAAGAAGTCCCGCCGGGGCTGGCGGGACTTCCCATGTTATTTGAACAATATTAGTTCTTTCTCAGGTTGGGATGCGGGGGTTCCACGCGGTTGGGACCAGACTCTCCTTCCCCGGCAGCACGCAGGTCAACCGTGTTGCAATCGCCACCCAGCTGGCCATAGCTGAAGATGAACCGATCGATGTTGATACCCTCTTTGTCTACCAGATAATTGATCACGATATTCACGTGATCCCAGCTCATTTGCTGTTCTTTCTTGCTGGTAGCACAATAGCCAATGACCACTACTTTGCAACTGGGGTTGTTGCGAATGGCAACCGCCGCTGTGGAGAGGGCCAACTTTGCATCATCGGTCAGGTCATTAGTACCCGCCTTGAAGGAAATACTGGGTAAGGAGCCCATGCTGGCCGCACAGGTGGGTGTTGTGGAGGGGGGTGGAATCAGCGATTTGCAGTCATCGGGACAGGGGCATTTACCAACGCCATCCGCATCTACATTCTGCTGGCAATAGGTAGGTGTGATGAGCTCCTTGTCCTTGCAATCCGGCACGCCGTCACCATCGGTATCCAAGCTAACACCGTGGCTGTCAACCGGACAACCGGCAGGCGTTTGCTCCCGGTCAAAT
>CAXRAX010000072.1:0-4091 GCA_964229195.1 Chitinophagaceae bacterium
GACCATTTATTTTACGCCCGGCACGGTGCAGTTGGATTCCAATGCGGTAGGGCTGACCACTCAGCTGGCTACGATGATCAAGAATCGTCCGGCGGACCGCTTCACGGTGGTGGGCTACAGCAAGCTGAGCAAACCCGAGCAAAAGGTGAGCCTGGATCAGGTGATGTCGGTGATCAACTACCTGGTAGAAAAAGAAGGCATCCGCCCCGAGCGCTTGATCCCCAAAGCAGGTCAGCAAGGCCAAGACCCCAACCGCGTTAAAGCACGCGTGGCCGAGAGTTGGGAATAAGTGATTATTATTGGTACGTAGAGTCAAAGGAGTCCGGTTTTCCGGGCTTCTTTCTTTTTAAGGGCCTTATCCGGTAATTTTGTTTACTAAACCGCTTGTCTATGGAACGTTCCCGCATCGCTCTTCCCATCGGTATTACGTTGGACCGTTTTATCAAAAGCAAGCAGGCCGAGTATCCGCAAGCAGCGGGGGAGTTCTCCCAATTGCTACGTGATATCGCGTTGGCTTCTAAAGTCGTGAACCGAGAGATCAACAAGGCAGGATTGGTGGATATCATGGGGTATATTGGTCAGCAGAACAAGGCGGGCGATGAACAACAGAAGCTCGATGTATTAGCGCATATTCGATTCAGTCGTGCCTTCTCGAAAGGCGGCGAGGCAGCGGGTATTATTTCGGAGGAGACGGAGACCTTCACCGATTTCAAGAACAAGGGAAAATATGTAGTAGCGATCGATCCGCTGGATGGCTCCTCGAATATTGATGTGAATGTCTCGATCGGTACGATCTTTTCTATTTATAAGCGAAAGACGAAACCGGGGACCAAACTCACCAAAAAAGATTTCCTTCAGAAAGGGTCGGAGCAGGTAGCCGCGGGATATATTTTATATGGCTCCTCTACGATGCTGGTATTTACCACAGGAAAGGGTGTGTTCGGGTTTACCTACGAGACCACGTTGGGAGAATATGTATTGTCGCATCCTCAGATGCGTTGTCCGGCCAACGGCAAGATCTATTCCATCAATGAGGCGGGTCTTCCCCAATGCTCGAACCCGGGCATCGGACGTTACCTGGAAACCTGTAAGAAAGAGGGATTTACGGCTCGCTATATTGGTTCGCTCGTTGCGGATATTCACCGCAACCTGATCAAAGGAGGCATTTTTATGTATCCGGCCACCACGCGTTATCCGGATGGAAAACTGCGTCTGTTGTTCGAATGCAACGCACTGGCTATGATCGTGGAGCAGGCGGGCGGAATGGCAAGCAGTGGGTCAAAACAGATCTTGGATATTGAGCCAAAAGGGCTGCATCAGACCACACCCTTTTATATCGGCTCGAAAAATTTAGTGAAGGGTGTATTATCCGAATTACAGCGGAAATAACCTGCGATCAATTTAACATCAGCTCGATTTTATCGAACAGTTCGCCTACGCCTAAGCTGGCCCAAAGGATGAATATTCCCAGCAGCAGTTTGGCCATGCCGGGGATGGGGAATCCTGTTTTTTGTTCGATGAAACGTTGAATGGGGGGATAATAGATCAGGGAAAGGAGCAGGAGAAATAGTCCAAATAATGGATCGTTGCCCCAAAACAAGTTGACGAATCCGATGAAGCCGAAAAGAAGTCCAAAAAAGATGGATATGGCGGCAGGAATGAATTTAGGGGAGGTCATGGTAAGTGGTATATTAGTAAAAAAAGAAAAAGAAATATAAAGCAGCTTCGATCCTTCGAACACCTTCAAAGTATCCGATGATGGTACCGCTGCTGTTTTTCACTCGTCCGTCCTCTACATAGCCGATGATGGTGCCGTTGCTGTTCTTGACGCGCTGTCCGTCGCAATACCCAATGATGGTACCATTGCTGTTTTTGATGCGGTCATCGTCCTGGTACCCAATGATCGTACCATTACTGTTCTTGATACGGTCGTTATCAAAATAACCGATGATGCTGCCGTTACTATTTTTTACACGTCCATTGTCGATATAGCCGATGATGGTGCCGTTGCTGTTTTTGAGACGCTGGGCAGTGGTTTGCCCGACGACTAAAAGGCTAAGCAGTCCCAGGAAAAGCAATCGCATAAAGGGTAATTTTTATGAAGCGGATACGTTCGCGAAGGAAAATTAATCGATTTTATTGAGTTGGGAGGGGCGGGGGTAGATCGTATATTTACTTTAACAAATCAGCATGTATGTATCTCGATAAGGATAACAAGATGCTCGGCGGTGTATTGGCCGGCATGGCCCGTTCCCTGGGTGTTTCCGCCGGGTTGCTGCGGGTCATATTTCTGGTGGGATTTTTCGCCATCGGCGGCATCACTTTTGGCATATCTGCCGGGGCTATGGCGGCGATCTATTTTCTTTGCTGGATGTTTATTCCCGCGCGCTAGAATTAATTTTTCCGAAGGAAGATCTCTGCCAGCATGCAGCGGGCACTGCCACCGCCTACCGATTCGATGGTGGGGATGTCAACTTCGAGCAGTGCATTGTATCGTTCTAACCGACTTCGTTGATCTGTTCGTAACGAAGTGAATGCCCGTTTCGATCCGATCAAAAGCTTTTCTCCTTTATCATTTTCTACTTGTAGCAGATTTCCCGCGAATTGATTTAGTTGTTCGTGGTCGATCGCGAGGATCGTTTTACCGCTGCGTTCAATGGTCTCGATCACTGATTGCCGCTCATGTTGATTCGGAATGCTATCCAGGCAGATCACGACAAAGCGATCGGCAACTGTCATCACCACATTGGTGTGGTAGAGCGGCCGACCTTTCGAGTCGACTGCCTCGAAGGCGATCGGTGTGTATTGTAGTTTCTCGCAAAATATTTTCAGGAGGTCGGGGTGGGTACGCGGACTTACTGCGGCATAGGCGATCCGGTGCTGGCGATCGAGCACCATGCTGCCCGTTCCTTCCAAAAACCGATCGGAGTTTTCGTAAGGGGAGAGATCTACTTGATGGACGATCGTATATTTTTCTTGTAAAGCGGACAACACGGCGGGCTTTCGCTCGAGCCGCCGGTTTTTTGCAAACAGCGGATAAAGCACCAATGAACCGTCTTCATGGGTGGAGAACCAATTGTTCGGAAAAATGGAATCAGGGGTTTCGGGGGTGGGACTATCCTCTATGACCAAAACATCAATCCCTTGCGATCGGATTTTATTCACCATGTCGTCAAACTCGGTCAAGGCTTGCTGGTGAATTGATTCCAGATGGCCCTCATGGGTTTGAAAAAAATTATTGACGGCTGTTTCGGCATTGAAGCCAAATCGGCAGGGCCGAACCATCAGGAGGTGTTGGGTGGTTTGCACCGTACTAAGCCTTGTAGCGCTGGTTGACCAATCCCATCGCAAAATACAGCACCGGTGAAATGAGGAATTCCTGCATGGAGGCGGCGATCGACTTGGTTTTATAACTCACCATGCCGAAGATCCAGTCATAGGCTCCGATGGCGGTGATGGTGAAAAGCAGGCTGATGTGAATGAAATGCCAGAGGGTCGACATCCACTTGTCTTTCAGTTGCCCGAGGTGATAAGTACCTACCAGGTAAACGGCTACGGTGGTGCCAAATTTTATGACGTGTCGGATCTTGCGGGGGATGTTATAGGTATAAGCTCGATCGGCGAACAGTACATAAAAGAGGGAATAGAGCAGGATCACGCAGAGTAGTCCGCCGATCCATTTTGCCCGGTCGTTCTTATAGATCATGGGCGGGTTCTTTTTGGAAATGGACGGCTGTGGAGAATTTTACCCAGAGGGCGAAGATGATACCATAGATCATCATCTTGAAAACATAGTGGTGGGCGAAGTCGAATTGTTCTTTCCAGCTTTCGATCATGATACAGAGTCCGGCGCACCGCAGGATGTTCACGATGTGGATGATGATGAGTCCGACCGGAATGAAAAGTAGTTTTCTTTTCACCGGGGCTGGCATGGCCAGGATGAAGCCCACGTAGAGAACGAACAGTTCCAGTCCGTTGCATCCATCGGCGATGTGGAGCAGTTTTTTTCCGTTCTTATCGATTCGGCTGACGGGGGCAATTTGGAGTTCGCCTTCGAAGTTGGTGACGTGTAATTTTTCCGTGGCGGAATA
>CAXRAX010000073.1:0-23204 GCA_964229195.1 Chitinophagaceae bacterium
GGTCATTGGTTTGAATCCAATCCGGATCACAAGTCGGGGCAAGACCCGTCAGTTTGAAAAGTTTGAGCAGTTTGAAAGTTTGGAGTGTATGAAATCATTTGAGTTAGGTGTCGATTGTATGTCAGTGGCTGACGCCATGCGTTTATCCAGCGGGCAAGGCGTGTCGGTACTGTCGGCAAGGGCGATGGAAAAAATTCAAGCCTCGGCCGGATGGGTACAGCAGATCCTGGATAGCCAGCGCACCGTGTACGGCATCAACACCGGCTTTGGTGTACTGGCGAACAAGGCGATCGACGCCAAAGACGCACAAACTTTACAACACAAGATCCTGCAAAGCCACAGCGTGGGGGTAGGGGAGCCGGTC
Organism: Chitinophagaceae bacterium; assembly: GCA_964229195.1. Classification (GTDB taxonomy): domain Bacteria; phylum Bacteroidota; class Bacteroidia; order Chitinophagales; family Chitinophagaceae; genus JJ008. The sequence goes on from CAXRAX010000073.1 coordinate 365, forward strand.
AGTCCCGAGATCGTCCGACTCATGCTTCTGACCAAACTACACTCCCTGGCCTACGGATACAGCGGCATTCGTCCCCAAACCCTCGAACGCATGTGGTGGCACCTGCAGGAGGATGTACTGCCCGTCGTTCCGGAAAAAGGAAGCGTGGGAGCCTCCGGCGACCTGGCGCCCTTGTCGCATCTTTGTTTGCCCCTGATCGGCATGGGGGAGGTGATCTGGAAAGGCAAACGAATGCCAACCAGCGCCATGTTTCAAGAAACGGGGATGGAAGCGTTGACACTCGGCCCCAAAGAGGGACTGGCCCTGATCAACGGAACTCAATTCATCTTGGCACATGCTGTTAGTGCCGTCCACCGTTTTCATACGCTGCTGCAATCGGCCGACGTGATCGGAGCCCTATCCCTCGAAACCCTTCAAGGCACCAACGCCCCATTCGACGAGCGTTTGCATCAACTCCGACCCTTCGCCGGATCAAAACTGGTTGCGTATCGGTTGCGAGCACTGTTGAATGGTTCGGAAAACTTGAAAAGTCACGCCAACTGTGAGCGTGTACAAGACCCTTATTCGATCCGCTGCATGCCGCAAGTGCACGGGGCCTCCCGAAATGCCTGGCTTCATCTTAAGCAACTCACCGAGGTAGAGCTCAATGCCATTACCGACAATCCCATCCTCTTTGGCGCCAACGATACCATCAGTGGAGGTAATTTCCACGGACAGCCCCTGGCCCTGCCACTCGATTACGCCTGTCTGGCTGCCGCCGAGATTGGAAATATCAGCGATCGTCGGTCTTACCTGCTCATTGAAGGAAAATTTGGATTGCCTACTCTTTTAATGGAGAATGTGGGACTCAACTCGGGGCTCATGATTCCCCAATACACCTCCGCCGCGCTGGTCACCGAAAACAAAACACTCTGCTTCCCTGCGAGCGCAGACAGTATTCCCACCTCACTCGGACAGGAAGATCACGTCAGCATGGGATCGATCAGCGGAAGAAAACTGCACCAAGTCCTAGACAACCTCGAATACATCCTGGCCGTTGAATTGCTCAGCGCTGTACAAGGATTTGAATTCCGTCGACCCCTCCAAACCTCGCCCATCCTTGAAGCGGTCATTGATTCCGTTCACCAAGTAGTTTCCTACGCCAAAGAAGACCGGATCTTCTCGATCGACATTGAAAAATTGAGAAACTACCTGGGCGAAGGAAATTTGGTGAACGTATCAACAAGTGCGGCCAATACCCAAGGCATTAACCTTAATGGTGATCATCCGGCCTTTGAGCTCTGATCAAAGTAAAAGAGTCGATTCCAGCGCCAATTCCATCATGGGCAGCAGCGCCGTTTCCCGCTGATCGGCCGATATCTTTTCATGTGTGGGAATGATGTCCGAAACCGTCAGTAAGGTGGCAGCCGATCTTCCCAATTCCTGCGCGTTGGCAAAGAGCGCAAAAGCTTCCATTTCCACCGCCTGACAATCATAATCGACAGCAATGGCCGGTATCGCGGCTTCCTTCCGATAAAACACATCCGAAGAATGGATATTGACTTTTTTCACTGGTTTAGATATGGTTAAGGCTGTTTCCTCGATTTTTTTTGTAGCCTCGCCAGGAGCGTTTATAGAATTGGCCTGAACTCACCAAGCGTTGAGTGCATAGGTCGATTCGCTACAAGCCTTTTGGGTCAAAAGCAGATCGAAGAGCGAAAGGTTGTTCTGATAGGCCCCACAGGTTCCGATCCGAATGATGGTTTGAACGCCATAGAAGGCGTATAGCTCATAGGAGTAAATACCAATAGAAGGGCATCCCATGCCACTGGCCCCGATGGTAATCCGCTTTCCTTTATAGCTGCCGGTGTAGAAATAGATATTGCGGGTTTGGCTGACGAGTTCGGCACCTGTCAGAAATTTCTCGACCATAAACCGGGCTCGGAGCGGATCGCCGGGCATCAATACCACTTCTGCGATCTGATCTTCCCGGGCGCTAATGTGTATACTCATGGAGATGTTTTCGGATGTTCAAGTTATCCTTTTCCCCGCGAATATCCGCAGTATATTTGCAGCATGAATACGGTCAGCACCTACGATTTTGCCAAATACAAGACACCCACCGGCACGCAGCTACACTGCAAAGGCTGGATACAGGAGGCAGCGCTTCGCATGCTCCTAAATAATTTGGATCCGGCCGTGGCCGAAAGACCGGAGGACCTGATCGTCTACGGAGGAAGGGGAAAGGCGGCCCGAAACCAGGAAGCGCTCGATAAGATCATCGCCAGTTTGAAATCACTCGAAAACGACGAGTCTCTTTTGATTCAATCCGGTAAACCGGTCGGAATCCTCAAAACCCACCCCGACGCTCCGCGCGTCTTGATCAGCAATTCTCAATTGGTACCGAATTGGGCCAATTGGAAACATTTTACCGAACTCGAGCAGAAAGGTCTTATGATGTATGGGCAGATGACTGCCGGCAGCTGGATCTACATCGGTACGCAAGGGATCGTGCAAGGAACCTATGAGACCTATGCGGCGGCGGCGGATAAACATTTTGGCGGAACCCTGAAGGGAACCTTGAACGTGACGGCCGGACTGGGCGGCATGGGTGGCGCCCAACCACTGGCTATTACGATGAATGAGGGCGTCGCCCTGATCGCCGAAGTAGAAGAGTGGCGGATCGATAAACGTTTGGAAACCCGGTACCTCGACGAAAAACATTTGGCGATCGACGAAGCGATCGACGCGGCCCTACAATACAAAAAAGAGGGAAAAGCCATCAGTATCGGCGTGCTGGCCAATGCCATCGATCTGTTGGAGCGGTTGCTGCAACGCGGCATCATCCCCGATACGTTAACCGATCAAACTTCCGCCCACGACCCCTTGATCGGATACACGCCACAAGGATTAACCAACGAGGCTGCGAAAATACTGCGAGACTCGAACCCCGATGAATACATCCGCCTCAGTTATGCCAGCATGCGCAAGCACGTCGAATTGATGCTGGCCTTACAGAAAAAAGGCTCCGTCACTTTTGATTACGGAAATAATATACGCGCCCGGGCACAGGAACAAGGCTTGGAAAATGCTTTCGATTTTCCAGGATTCGTTCCCGCCTATATCCGTCCGCTTTTTTGCGAGGGAAAAGGACCATTCCGGTGGGCCGCACTAAGTGGCGATCCGGCCGATATCGCCGTGACCGATGAATTGATCTTGCAATTATTTCCCGATAACAAACCGTTGGCAAGGTGGATTAAAATGGCACAGGAAAGTATCGCTTTCAAGGGATTGACGGCGAGCATTTGCTGGCTGGGACAGGGAGAACGGGAGAAAGCGGGACTAGCCTTCAATGAACTGGTTCGGAGCGGAAAAGTCAAAGCACCCATAGTGATCGGACGCGACCACCTGGATACCGGATCGGTAGCCAGCCCTAACCGAGAAACTGAATCCATGCTGGATGGAAGCGATGCCGTGGCCGATTGGCCCATCCTCAATGCATTGGTCAACACTGCCGGTGGTGCCAGCTGGGTTTCACTGCATCACGGAGGAGGAGTGGGGATGGGATACAGCATCCATGCCGGTATGGTGATCGTGGCAGATGGAACTGCAGAGGCGGATACCCGACTCAAAAGAGTTTTACGCAACGATCCGGGCATGGGTGTGATCCGTCATGCCGATGCCGGATACGAAATAGCAAAAGAGCAGGGACGAAAACACGGACTGGACCTGGATCAGCGACTGGGATCCTGACCATGCACGCCACACCATGTTTTTAGTCGCCCGCAATATCTCCCAATCCTACGCCGAACAAACGGTACTCTTTCCGCTAGACCTGACCATCGAACCGGGCCAGCGTTTGGCCATCATCGGTGAAACAGGCTCAGGAAAGACGACGTTACTGAAATGTTTAGCCGGACTACTGGACCTGCAAGGCGGCGAGATTCTTTTCGAGGGCGAACGAGTCAAAGGTCCACGCGAAGTTTTATTACCCGGGCACCCTTCCATCTGCTACCTCTCACAGGGCGTTGATCTTCGTAACCATTACCGGGTGGAAGACCTGCTGGAACGACACAGTATTCAAGCACTGGAAAACGACCAACAGCTGGCTAAGCTCTGCCGGGTGAACAATCTATTATCCCGAAAAACCGATCAGCTCTCTGGCGGTGAAAAACAACGCATTGCCTTGGCGATCGAATTATCCAAGCATCCCAAGCTGCTATTGTTAGATGAGCCCTTTGCACATCTCGATATGGGGCACCGCAATACGCTTCGCCAGGTGCTGGATGATCTACATGAACAAAACGGTCTGACACAGGTGATCGTCTCCCACAATCCTACCGAAATTCTGGGCTGGGCCGATCGAATATTGGTTCTGAAAAAAGGGGGGTGTGTTCAAGTCGGCACCCCTGTCGAGATCTATGAGCGACCAACAGATACGTACGTGGCGCAACTCCTCGGGCCATTCAATGAGCTGCAGCTGGAGGCCGGTCAGGATTCGTTGATCGTTCGCCCTGAGCGGTTACGGATCGTGGCGGCAGGTACCGTTCCGCTTGGCGGGATCATCCGTAAAAAACATTACGAGGGATCGGGGGTGCTCTATGAAGTCGAATCAAAGGGCGTCATCTATTGGATCAAGGATAATAATTCCGGGCATTCCATTGGTGGAGAAGTCGGTATTTTTGTAGATACAACGCCTTACATATGAAAAAATCATTCCTACTCGTCCTGACCTTGGGTCTTTTCGCCCAGGTTTCTCTCGCTCAAAACAAGACCAAAGAGATCAAGGACAAAACCGTAGAGGCCAGCTGTGCCCAGTGCAAATTCAAGATCAAAGAACCCCAGGGCTGTGACCTGGCGATCCGGATGAACGGAAAAGTCTATTTCGTCGACGGCACCAACTTGGATGCGCATGGTGATGCACACGAGGAAGATGGATTTTGCAATGCCATCCGCCAAGCGGAAGTTACGGGCACCATCAAAGGGAACCGGATCAACGTAACACGGTTCAGCCTTAAACCGATGGCGAAGAAAAAAGATTGATCAGAGACTGACCACGCTGTTCGTCCCGCCAAAAACATTTGGCACCTCCCGATCGGCCGTGGCATCGCTGAGCCACTGGTTCTTATCAATCAGGTACTTGAACTCGTGTGTGGTGTTTTTGGGAAGATTGATCTCCGTCTGGAAAAGTCCGTTCTTTTTGCGGCTCATCTTGATCCCTTTTCTCCAGTTGTCGTTCAAGCCGAGCAACTCGACGGATTTGGCCTCAGCTGCCTCAAGAGAGAATTTAACCTTTGCGTAATCCTTGGTCTTGTAAATGGTCTTCTGTACCATGATGCCTAATTTTAGGTGATAAAAAAAGTTTAGGCAGCAGTCGTTAGCGATCGTTGATTAATACATCAACTTTACAAAGGTAACCCAAATGAAATTTCTGTTCAAACGATACAAACAACTGTTGGTGCTGTTGCTGGTCCTTGTACAGGTAAAGGCCGTTGGACAAGCCACGCTACAGGTTCCTGTAGAAGAAATAAAAAAAGCCGAGGGACAATTGCTATATAGCTTGTATGCTTCTGCCGACGGATTTCCGGACCAACCGTTCAAAGCTTTTCGAAAGGGGTCGGTGCCGGTGACGAGCCGCGCAGTAGTCATAACGATAACAGACCTGCCGGTCGGTACGTATGCGCTATCGGTCATACACGACGTCAATGGAAACGGCAGACTGGACATGAACCGATTGGGCATACCCACCGAGTCGCTGGGATTCTCCAATAATGTGATGGGGGCTTTTGGTCCACCTAAATTTTCCAAAGCCCGCTTCTCACTTCAGCAGGGAAAAAATGAAATGCCCGTTCGCTTGCGGATGGGACAATAAAAAAGCCCTCTGAAAGAGGGCTTTCGTGTAGGCGTTTCAATATCAGAGTTGCTCCAATCCGCTGAACATGAAGTCACCTTCAATCTTCGCGTTCGCATCGCTGTCGCTTCCGTGTATGGCGTTTTCACCAACGGAGGAGGCAAATTGTTTGCGGATGGTTCCGGCATCGGCCTTGGCGGGATCGGTGGCTCCGATGAGTTTCCGAAAATCCTCCACGGCATTATCCTTTTCCAGGATCGCAGCTACAATGGGACCGGAACTCATGAAATCGACCAATTCACCGTAAAAGGGACGCTCTTTATGTACGGCGTAGAACTCTCCGGCTTTTTCGCGGGAAAGCTTCAGCATTTTCATGGCTTTGATTTGGAATCCGGCTTTTTGGATCTGATCCAAAATGGCGCCGGTGTGGCCCTTGCGGAAGGCATCGGGCTTGATCATGGTGAACGTGCGGTTGCTCATGGTAATTGTTTTGCGCCGCAAAGGTAGGGGATATAGGGGAGAAGGAGTACTTTTGCCACCTCTTTATGAAACCCCTGTCCGAATTTTATCCCTTGCTCTCCACGTCCCGGAAGGTGGTGATCACCACCCACCAGAAACCCGACGCGGATGCCATGGGGTCGATGTTGGGACTCAAAATTTTCTTGGAGAAGCTCGGGCATGAGGTGACTGCGGTGTCGCCCACGAACTGGGCCGGATGGGTCAATTGGATGCCAGGTGCCAAATCTGTCATTGATTTCGAGCAGCAAAAAACGCTGGTCGCACAAAAGCTATCCGAGGCGGACTGGCTGTTTTGTCTGGACTTCAATATTTTTCACCGGACCAAACACTTGGCACCTCACCTGGCAGAAGCCACCTGTATCAAGATCCTGATCGATCATCATCAACAACCCGATGCCCCTTCGTTTCAATACGGAAACAGTGATACCAAAAAGAGTTCCACCTGCGAGATGATCTATGACCTGATCGTTTCCTCCGGCCATGCGGCCTGCATCGACCCCGACCTGGCGGCCTGTCTTTATGCCGGCGTGGTAGGGGATACCGGGTCGTTCCGGTTCGACTCGGCCACGGCCGCCGTGCACCGGATGGTAGCTGACCTGAAGGATCGGGGTTTGGAGCATGCATGGGTCTACGAAGGCTTGTACGACAACTATCTTGAAAACCGACTTCGTTTCATGGGCCATGTGCTCACCAACCGCATGGAAGTCTTCTACGAATACAATACCGCCCTGATCGCGATACCCAAAGCAGACTTGCTTCGTTTTCAGATCCGCACGGGCGATACCGACGGACTGGTCAATTTACCACACTCCATTCAAGGCATCCGGTTGGTGGCCCTTTGCATCGACCGCGACGAGGAACGGAAATGGAGTTTCCGAAGCAAAGGCGATTTCGATTGCAACCAATTCGCCCGTAAACATTTCGAAGGCGGCGGACATTTTAATGCTGCCGGTGGAAGAAGCAGCGACTCCCTCTCTGGCACTGTCGATCTATTTAAAAATATACTCCCCCAATACCGGGAGGATCTAAACAAAACCCCCTCATGAACAAGAACCTTTTATTTGCCCTTCCCATTTTCGCCAGCATTCTTTTCGTGTCTTGCCAACAAGGCAGTATGAAAAAGACACCCGGCGGCATGCCTTATCAAATTTTCACCGATGCCAAGAAGCCACAGGTAAAAATGGGCGGATTCCTGAAACTGGCGATCACCCAGTCGATCAATGACAGCGTGGTCTTCACCAACCAAGGTAAGATCCCCAATTACATCCCGGTGCTGAATCAAACCGCCCCGTACGACCTTTCCGAAGTTTGGTCTCAACTCCGCTTGGGCGACAGCGTCATCGCCACCCAAATGATCGATACGTTCATGAAAAGAAGTCCGGGTAGCATCCCGCCCCCCTTTAAAAAAGGAGATCGGATCATCACCCGCGTTAAAGTGCTGGCCATTTTTGATAACGACAGCTTGCGTAAAATCGATTCAGAAAAGGAATTTGAAGCATTCAAAAAGAAGGAGATCGACGAAGTGGCCGCCTTTGTCAAAAAGAACAACGCCACCGCCACCCAAAGTACTAACGGTGTATTCGTACAGACCCTCAACCCCGGAACCGGAAACCTGATCGACAGTGGAAAATATGTGTCGGTCAAATACACCGGCAGCACGTTTGACGGAAAAGTTTTTGATAGCAACGTCGATACGAGTTTTCAGCACACCGAACCCTTGAGTTTTACGGTTGGAGCCGGCCAAATGATACCCGGATTCGACGAAGGGATCCGGTATCTGCGACCCGGTGGAAAAGGCGTCCTGTATATTCCCTCGATGCAGGGGTATGGTCCCATGGGATCCGGCACCATCAAAGGATACGCACACCTGAAATTTGAAGTCGAAGTACTCACCGTGGCGGATAAAGCACCGGCCGGTACCGAGAATACAATGCCAAAAAACTGATCGAACGTACTCGATCAGTTGCCTTGAAGGGATTGAAATAACCGGATGGTCTCCCAGGCGGGCCTAACGTCGTGTACCCGCAAGATCCGGGCCCCTTTCAAGAGGGCTGACATGTGCAGGGCCGTGGTGCCATTCAGCGCCATCAACGGGTCGATGTCCAGTGTTTTGTAGATGAGCGATTTTCGGGATAATCCCACCAGCATCGGATAAGGCATTGATGTCAGCCGATCCAGCTCACGCAGAAGTTGAAAGTTTTGATCGATCGTCTTGGCGAATCCAATACCCGGATCGAGGATGAGCTGTTGGATCCCAAGCGACTCGCAGGACCGGATCTGCTCACCAAAATATTGCAAGACACTTTCGGTGACGTTCTCATAGTCGGTCATTCCCTGCATGGTCTTGGGCGTTCCGCGTAGGTGCATGAGCACATAGGGAAGTTGATGCGTGGCCGCCACCTGGCGGATGGCAGGGTCGAGTTGACCACCACTGATGTCATTGATCATATTCACGCCGGCATCCACGGCAGCCTGTGCCACCTCCGCCTGAAACGTATCGATAGAAAGAAAAACCTCCGGAAATTTTTTTCGGATCTCGGTGAGCAGGGGTATGACCCGGGCGATCTCCTCCGCGGCGGTAACCGGTTCGCTACCCGGACGAGTGCTTTGCCCCCCCAAGTCCAACACCTGTGCCCCCTGACGAAGCTGCTCCTCCGCGAAGCGCAATCCCTGATCGATCTGCTGCACCCGGCTGACATGGTAGAATGAGTCGGGGGTGCAATTCAAGATGCCCATCACGACAGGATGCCTTAGTTCCAAAACCTTCCCCGCACCAGACAAAGAAAACATGCTTGCTTTTGTTACTTTTGACGAAGGTAAGCCAGTACCGATAACATGAACGATACCAATCAACAATACGACCAAGTGGTCGCCTCCGCCGCCGAGATCTTTTTCAAGAAAACGAAGGATTATGGCACGGCCTGGCGGGTACTCCGACCGATCTCCATCATCGACCAGATCTTCATCAAAGCCCAACGGATCCGGACCATCCAGGAACTCGGGGCGCAACGGGTGGGCGATGGCATCGCCGATGAATTCAAAGGCATCATCAACTATGCAGTGATCGGATTGCTGCAACTCAAACTATGCCCCGAAGATCCCGAAGAACTGACACTGGAACAAGTGCAACCGCTGTTCCTGGACGTACTGGCACAAGCCAAGGAATTGATGCAAAATAAAAATCACGACTACGGAGAGGCCTGGCGCTCGATGAGTCAGGAAAGTTTCGTGGACCTGATCCTCATGAAATTGCAACGCATGCGTCAGATCCTGAGCAACGACGGAAAAACCCTGATCAGCGAGGGGCTTGATGCGAATTACCTCGACATGCTCAACTACGCCGTATTCGCCCTAATCCTGCTCTCTGAATGAAAAGGATTGTCCAATTCCTGCGATTTGCGGTAGGGGGACTCTTCATCTTCTCCGGTCTGGTCAAAGCCAACGACCCAATGGGCTTGGCCTATAAAATGGAGGAGTTCTTTGAGCTCTGGAAATGGTTCGGACTGATACCCTACACGAAATCCTTCTCCGTGATCATGAATGCCTTGGAGATCATTGCTGGATTTGCGCTTTGCATCGGCTGGCAAAACAAATGGAATCTTCGGCTATTGATGGCCCTGATCCTGTTCTTCACGGCCCTGACCGGATATACCTACTACACCGGCTACCCCAAGACCTGTGGGTGTTTCGGAGATTGCCTGCCCATCTCTGCTGCCACCTCCTTTTTCAAGGATATTTTTCTTTGTATCGCCATCGTTATACTCTTCCTGAATCCCTCTACGATCAGGGGGTTGCAGCAGCGGGTATCTGTAATACTAATGGGACTGATTTTTCTTTTCGCATTCGGCCTCCAGTTGTACGTACTCTATCATTTACCCATCGTTGATTGTTTACCCTATCAAGTTGGCGTCGACATCAACGAAGCCAGAAAACAACCACCGCCGCCGCCGGGATCGACGGTCATGTTCGTTTACAAAAAAGATGGTGTGGAGGTAGCATTTTCGGCCGATCGGTTTCCGGCCGATTTTTCAGCCGATACTTATCAGTTCGTTCGTCGTTATGAAACCGGAGAGATCCCGCAACCCAAAATACAGGGTTTTGTGTTGACCTCATCCGTTGGCAGTGACAGCACCGAAGCCATTCTGGGAATGGAAAAAGTATTCCTGCTATTCAGCGAAGACATCGGAAAAGGACCCTCCGCCTGGGGCAAAGGATGGGGGAATCTGATCGGGGTCGGCAAATCAAAAAACATTCCCCTGGTGCTGGTCAGTAATCAACCGAGCGAATGGACATCGACCTGGTCCGATCAATACCCGCAAGTATATCGGCTCAGCAGCGATCGTACACCGATCCGCACCGCTGCCCGGGTCAACCCCACGGTCTATTTACTAGAACAGGGCGTGATCGTCGGAAAATGGGCGCTGACGGATTTTCCCGCACTGGAAATGTTTTTCTTTTAATGGCATCATACCTGCTACGAAAAATTTTTTACAGCCTCACGGTGCTCCTGGGAGTTGCGGCTTTGTGCTTCTTGCTGTTTCAGGGCATGGGTGATCCGGCCCGGATGGCGATGGGGCAATCCGGCGATGCCAAGACTTTACGCACCATTCAACAAGAGATGTATCTGATCGACGGGGAAGGGTCGATCATACCGGCCTGGAAACAATTTCTGCTTTATATCAATGATGTTTCGCCGGTAGCCATACATCAACGGTCCGATATCACACAAAAAGGACTCCGCGGATTCTTTTGGGGGGGTGAGAAAGTTCTGGCGATCAAATGGCCTTACCTGCGACGGTCCTTTCAAACCAAACGACCTGTAAGCGATCTGTTGATCGGTGCCCTGCCCGGCACCTTGCTCTTAGCGGTTTCGGCCATGACGATCGCTATCCTGATCGGTATTCCGTTAGGGGCGGTCGCAGCGATCCGTCAAAACAGCTGGATCGATCGAAGTGCACTCTTCCTCGGCACCATCGGGATCTCGGCGCCTTCTTTTTTTGTGGGATTGATCGTGATCTATTTGTTCGGTTTCTTGTGGAATGCGTGGACTGGCCTGCCCGTTGCCGGAAGCTGGTACACGATCCAAGCCGATGGACAACGCATCCTCACGCTGCAACACCTGATCCTGCCGGCACTGACCCTGGGGATCCGACCCCTGTCGATCATTGTGCAATTGACTCGCAGTGCAACCCTGGATGTTTTGGCACAGGATTACATACGTACGGCCCGGGCCAAAGGATTATCCAACGGACGCGTCTACATTCAACATGCGTTGCCCAATGCCCTTAATCCGGTGATCACCGCCGTTACGGGATGGTTTGCTGAATTGTTGGCAGGTGCTTTTTTTATCGAATACATTTTTGGCTGGCAGGGGATCGGGAAGATCACGGTAGATGGACTGGAAAAGCTGGATTACCCCGTCGTAATGGGATCGCTGCTGTTATCAGCTTTTCTGTTCACAGGGGTGAATCTATTGTCCGATGCAATACAAGCAAGATTGGATCCCCGGTTGAGGAACGCTCACTGAATCACCACTTCCTGAATGATGTTTTGCCCAAGGGCTTCGTTGACACGTTGACGAATGGCATCACGTTGAAAAGTGAGCTCTTGACGTAAGGGTGCTACTTGCGTGTAGATAAAAAGTTTTTCTCCGATGATCTGGATCCGGTCGGTATAGCCCGCGATCAGGGGTCCCATCAGATCCGCCCATACATCGGTGATCTGCATGGCTCGCATGTTGCTCTCGATCCGGCTATCCGATAAAAAGGCCTGAATGGCTTCTTGGATGCGATATTCTCCCATAGTGCGAAAATACCGAATTAAGAACGGTTACCGATTTCGAGCAGCTGCCAAGCGGGATGCAGTGAACCCAGTTGCGATTGCAGCCGTTGCGGATCGGTGTCCGTGATGAAAACCTGGGCTTGGGTTTGATTAGCAACCCAGTCCAGCAACGCGTGGGTGCGATCGCTATCCAATTTTTCAAATACATCATCCAGCAACAATAGGGGGGGAACCCCGAGTTTCTCCTCCAACAACTGACAAGTCGCCAACTTGAGTGCGAACAGCAGGGTTTTTCGTTGCCCCTGGGAAGCTACTTGTTTGAAGGGATGTGGGCCGAGCAAAAAGAGCAGGTCATCTCGATGCGGACCAAGGGTATTGCGTTGAGCGGCCAGGTCTCTGGATCGGTTGGAACGGATCTGCTCGATCGGATCGGCCGATCCCAGATCCGACAAGTATTCCAGGGCAACGGCATCGCGCTGTCCGGCGATCTGTTGATAGAGCTTCATCACTTTTTGCTGTAAGGCAAGGGTCCAGGTCTGGCGAGCAGGCACCAACTGTTGCACGGCTTCAGCCCATTGCCTGTCCAGTACATCCAGTAACGCGGTCCGGGTGGGAGCGGGGCCCTGTTCCGACCATTCCCGCAAAAGTGCCTGCCGCTGAGAAAGGATTTTATTGTACCCGGTGAGGGCATTCAGGTAAGCGGGATCAAGCTGACAGATCAAGGCATCGAGAAATTGGCGACGAACCTTACTATCGCCCTGAACCAATTCGGCATCATCGGGTGCGATCATCACTACCGGGAAGCGACCAAGCTGGTCCGCCAACCGCGGCAACAGATCTCCGTCCAGCCGTACCTCCTTTTTTCCTGCCTCACGGCAGAGCAATTGCACCTCCAGGGTCTGTGCCAGCTTTTGGAAACGACCCTCCAGCCGAAAACCGACCGTTCCGTGCCGCGACAACAACTGATCCTGCCGGGTAAAATAGCTGCGGGTAAAACAAAGGGCATGGATGGCATCTAGCAAATTGGTTTTCCCAACGCCATTGGGCCCGGCGATCCCCACCACCCGGGCATCAAAGGTGTAACCGATGTCGGGGTGGTTTTTGAACTGGGTCAGCCGTATTTGTTCGAGCCGTAGCATCGAGGGCAAGTTAGTCACCTCAGGCGGTTCGACAAGCCGCCTCGACCGGGCCTTTTTTCCCTATATTTGCGCCACAAATTTATTGGCCTTGGTCACCAAATTTTCGAAGGAAACCTATTTGTACTGGTACGAGCTGATGCAGCTGATCCGTCAATTTGAGCTCATGGCGGAAGAAAAGTATAAAATGGAAGGTAAGATCCGCGGATTCTTTCATGCCTACGTGGGGCAGGAAGCTATTGCCGCCGGTTGTATGACCGCTACCCGTCCCGATGACCTGTTCATTACTGCTTACCGCGATCACGGATTGGCCATCGCCAAAGGCGTTTCCGTGAATAGTTGCATGGCTGAGCTCTATGGCAAGGCAACCGGCTGTGCCAAAGGCAAAGGAGGCAGCATGCACTTCTTTAGCAAGGAATGCAATTTTTATGGCGGTCACGGCATTGTGGGTGCACAGATCGGTACCGGTGCGGGATTAGCCTTTGCCGAGAAATACCGCGGAACCGACAAGGTTACGCTGACCTATTTTGGGGATGGTGCTGCTCGGCAGGGAATGCTGCACGAAACCTTCAACCTGGCCATGCTTTGGAAGCTACCGGTGATCTTCATTTGCGAGAACAATCACTATGCCATGGGAACGTCGGTGGAGCGCACATCCAACATCACCGATATCTACAAATTGGCCGATGCCTATGAGATGCCCGCGGATGTCATCGATGGCATGAGTGCTGAGGCTGTTCATGATGGCGTTGCCCGTGCCGTGCGTCGCGCGCGAGAAGGGGATGGCCCCACCTTACTGGAGATCAAAACATATCGGTACAAAGGACACTCCATCAGCGACCCCCAGAAATACCGCAGCAAGGATGAGGTGGATGATTACAAAGCCAAAGACCCCATCCATCAGGTGTTGGAAACCATCCGTACCAATCAATTTGCCACCGATGAGCAGATCCGGGAGATCGATGAGCGGGTCGATCGGATGGTGACCGAATCAGTGAAATTCGCGGAGGAAAGTCCCTGGCCCGATGACAGCGAAGTATTGAAAGATATATACGTCGATCCCCATTACCCCTTTATAGTTGATTAACCTTGAACCGACTACTATGAGTCAAGAAAAACAAACCGCCTTATCCGCGGATCCCTCGCTGGCCTCAGCCCAACTGTTTTGGCAAAACAACCGCAAATGGTTGCTGTTTGTCCTCGGTACCGTTCTCTTAGTAGGCGGAGGTTGGTTCGCCTACCTGCAGTTCTATAAAACGCCCCGGGAAGCAAAAGCCCAAGATGCGCTGTTCAAAGCAGAGGAGTACTACCGTATGGATTCGATCCAAAAAGCGCTGAACGGGGATGGACAGTTTCCGGGACTCCTGAAAGTGATCAGTGAGTACGATGGTACCGACGCTGCGAACCTGGCTTGCTTCTATACTGGCAGCTGCTACCTGAAACAAGACAACTACGAAAAAGCTGTAAAGTATCTGGGTGATTTCCGGACTTCAGAAGACATCACACAGGCCCGTGCCTACAAACTCATGGGCGATGCTTATGCCGATTGGGGCAAATATGAGCAGGCATTGGAGTATTACCAGAAAGCCGGCCGACAGTTCAAAGATGACGAAGCCAATTCACCGGAATATCTTTTTCTGGCCGCTTATCTGGCCGATCGTGTCATGAAAAAAACCGAAACCGCCATCGAGCTCTACCAAGAGATCAAAAAAACCTATCCGCGCAGCCAACAGGCCTACGACGCTGATAATTACCTGGCGCAGCTGGGTGTTTACGAAGACCCTAAATAAAGTTATTTTCTAATCGCCTTGTTCAGCCCCTGATGAATCATCAGGGGCTTTATTTTTATACTTTTGAGTCCCGCCCATGAAAGTACATCTGTTCATTCCCTGTTTTGTAGACCAACTCTACCCGCAAACTGCCTTCAATGTCATCAAATTGTTGGAGCGGGTCGGGTGCCAGGTGATCTACAACGAAGAGCAGACCTGTTGCGGACAGCCCGCGTTCAACGCCGGGTATTGGGAGGACGCCCGATCCGTCTGCGGAAAATGGCTAGCCGATTTTGCCGATGCCACTACCATCGTCACTCCCAGCGCCAGTTGTGCGGGTTTTATCCGTAACTATTACGCCAAACTCTTCGATAGCTCCTCTTTGCACCACGAGGCACAATCTACCCCCAAACGCATCGTGGAACTCAGCGAATTTCTGGTCAATACCCTGCACGCCACCCGCTTCGGTGCCCGGCTCGTTGGCAAAGCCGCCTACCACGATTCCTGTGCCGGATTGCGGGAATGCAAGATCAAGCAAGAACCAAGACAATTGCTCAGCGGGGTAGAGGGATTGGAGATGCTTGAACTGCCCGATGCGGAAACTTGCTGCGGTTTTGGAGGAACCTTCTCGGTCAAGTACCCCGACATCTCCGTTGCGATGGGGCAACAGAAAGTGGAGCAGGCGATCCAACTCGGAGCCGAATACCTGGTGTCCACCGATCTTTCCTGCTTGATGCACCTGCAAGGTTATGTGCAGAAAAACGGACTCTCGTTAAAAACCATGCATCTTGCTGATGTGTTAACCAGTGGTTGGTAAAACGATCCTTTATGGCATACTGGCTGATGAAATCCGAACCATTCAAGTACTCCTGGGAGCAATTGCTGAAGGATAAAAAAACTTTTTGGGACGGCGTTCGAAATTACGGTGCCCGCAACAACCTGCGTGCCATGAAAAAAGGAGACCTTGCTTTTTTCTATCACAGCAACGAAGGGGTTGAGATCGTGGGCGTGGTGCAGATCGTCAAAGAAGCCTATCCCGACCCCACCAGCGACGATCCGAATTGGGTAGTGGTCGATGTCAAACCACATCAAACCCTGAAAAAAACCGTTCCCCTTGCGGCGATCAAAGCGGAGAAGAAATTGGCCAACATGGCGTTGGTTCGGCTGGGACGTTTATCCGTCCAACCCGTCACACCCGAAGAATGGGCCCTGGTGATGAAAATGGCTGGTCACTGACCATCGGATTCCTGAAAGTCGATCCCGTATGTTTTTAGTGTTTCCAGAACCGGCTGATAGATCTCGGGCCGGGTGGGAATTTGTAATCCGCTAACCCGTAACGTACCATCCAGATATTGAATAGCAGCAATGCCCAGTGGCAAACCGACCGTTTTAGCCATTGCGGTACGAACGGCATCCTCCCCATCCTGAATAAGCCAGCTTTTCAGCTGTTTTTTTTCTTCGCCCTGCCAGTACTCGATCTCGTGCAGCATCACGATGCGGTCTTTGTCCGCCGGCCTTAATACCCATTTGGTTTCCATACAAAACTGCAGGAGCTGGGCGGGGGTGATAGTTGTAAACGGAACCCTTGTCTGCTGATCGGACCAACCCAACCATTTCAACCGGTTACGCAAATCGTCGGTTAGCGCTTCATCCAATCGGCAGCATTGATCCAATGCATCTCCAAGTGTGGTGTCGGGTGCAAGCTCGATCCGGTGCGTATCATCGGTCATTCCCATCTTCACTAAAACACTCCAACCCCGCATGAAATCCGGGTGACGCAGCGTGGTGCGCAGAAAGGTTTGCATACCCGATAATCCGTACAACGTGAGATAGTGAAGGGAATCGCGGTTGGGGTAATAGGCGAGGGGACCAGCACCCGGAATCGATACTTCCTTGATTTCACCAAACAGTTGGGAATACGAGCGGGTTTGTTCGGCTCCGTCCTCCAAATATTGCGCACCGGCCTTGCCGGCCATAACTACATTTCTGGGATTCCAACTGATCTTGTAATGCCAGGGGTTGTCGTCGCTTGGCGGCGCGACCAGTCCCCCGCAATGCGAACGGATACCGACCGGGCGTCCACCGCCGCGACGGATCCGGTCCAAGAGCGCCATCAAGCTCATGTGATCGATCCCCGGATCCAAGCCCATCTCGTATAAAAAAAGAAGCCCCTTCGCCTCAATCTCTTTCTGGGTGCTTCGGACCGCCTCATCCAAATAAGAAGCCGTAAAAAGGGATCGTTGCAGAGCCAGGCAATCCGTCGCCACCACGGCATGTAAATGCGGCGGAAGCAACGAGATCACCAGATCAGCCGCCTGGATGCTCGCCCGTCGGTCTGCCTCCGCATCGATGGAATAAGAGGCTGCCTGAAAGAAGGTTGTATCCACCCGCGCTCGAATGCAAGAATCCGTAAGTTTTTGCCGGGCTAAACCCACGGCGGCATCAACCACCTCTAACCCATAGCCTCGTTGGGTGCATTGTTCCACCAAAAAATCAATCAGCACGGTGGCCGATTTCCCAGCCCCAAACAAAAGGATCTTCGACATGCTGCGAAGTTCGTCGATTCGCCCCGTTCCTGGATGGAAACAAGGGGTATTTCGCCTATAAAAATTCGACTGAAAAGTAATTCACATTGGTGGATAAAACCACCCCCTTTTCCGTCTAAAATACCCCCGTTTTCAACCCATTCTACCGACGGAAAAAAGTACATTTGCCAACCTGTATTTCCGTCGATTTTCCCATACTGTCGGGAGCCGAATGGAGCGTAAAAAAACAGGTGTTTTCTGATGGACGAAAATCGTTTACCCGAGCGCACGCAGGATCAAGACCGGATCTTACCGGTGCAGATTGAGGAGCAAATGAAAACGGCCTACATCGATTATTCGATGTCGGTGATCGTCGGGCGTGCCTTGCCCGATGTGCGAGACGGACTCAAGCCCGTACACCGCCGCGTCCTCTATGCCATGAATGAGTTGGGCATCAATTTCAACAAGCCCTATAAAAAATCTGCCCGTATTGTGGGAGAGGTGCTGGGTAAATATCACCCACACGGCGATTCATCCGTTTACGATGCCATGGTGCGCATGGCCCAGGAATGGAGCATGCGGTATCCGACCATCGACGGACAAGGAAACTTTGGCAACCAGGATGGTGATGGCCCCGCCGCCATGCGATACACCGAGGCCCGCCTGGAGCGATTGGCGGAGCATTTACTAGATGACATCGATAAAAATACCGTCGATTTTCAGTTGAATTTCGATGATTCCGAGAAAGAACCCACGGTTCTGCCTACGCGTATTCCGCAACTGTTGGTGAACGGCTCCAGCGGCATCGCCGTGGGGATGGCCACGAACATGATGCCACATAACCTTTCGGAGGTAATCGATGGCTGTGTCGCCTACATCGATAACCGAGAGATCGATATCGAATCACTGATGCAATTCATCAAAGCCCCCGATTTTCCGACGGGCGGCGTGATCTATGGCATGGAAGGGGTTCGGCTGGCCATGCATACCGGCCGGGGAAGGGTAGTGGTCCGCGGAAAACTAAGTGTGGAGGCCAAAGCAAACGGTCGCGAACAGATCATCATCACTGAGGTTCCTTATCAAGTCAATCGGGATGCACTGGTCAACCGCATCGGTGAGTTGGTGAATGACAAAGTGATCGAGGGCGTATCCAACGTCAATAACGAATCCACTCAAAAAGACGGCACTCGATTGGTTCTGGATCTGAAGAAAGATGCCATCGCCAACGTGATCATCAATCAACTTTATAAGTACACGGACCTACAGACCTCTTACGGCATCAACAACGTAGCGATCGTCAAAGGTCGGCCGCGGACCCTGAACGTAAAAGAACTCATTTCGGAATTCGTGGAATTCCGGCACGAAGTAGTGGTTCGTCGTACGCGCTTTGAATTGAATGAAGCCCAGAAACGCGCCCATATCCTCAAAGGATACTTGATCGCACTCGATCACCTCGATGAAGTGATCGCGCTGATCCGTAAATCACCCAACCCGGACGAAGCCAAAGACAATCTGATCAATGCCGGTTGGGGACTGGATGAAATTCAAGCGAAGGCCATCTTGGAACTACGGCTGCAGCGACTCACCGGAATGGAACGCGATAAGATCCGTGCCGAGTATGATGAGTTGATGAAGCTGATCGCCTACCTCGAGCAACTTTTGAGCGATGAGGGAATGCGTTACGGCATCATCAAAACCGAGTTGTTGGAGATCAAGGAAAAATTCGGGGATGCCCGCAAAACTGAGATCACCTACCTCGACGATGAAGTAAAACTAAAAGACCTCATCAAGGAGGAAGACGTGGTGATCACCATCTCCCATTTGGGATATATCAAGCGCACCCCTGCGGATGAGTATCGGGCCCAGCGACGGGGCGGAAGAGGGGTGATCGGAGGCAGAACCCGAGAAGAAGATTACATCGAACATTTATTTGTGGCATCGTCGCACCATACGCTTCTTTTCTTCACGGAAAAAGGAAGGTGTTACTGGCTAAATGTGTGGGAGATCCCGGAAGGGGAGAAGACCGGCAAGGGAAGGGCCATTCAGAATCTGATGCAGCTGCCGCCTGATGACAAAGTGCGTGCCATCATCGATGTGAAGGACTTGAAAGATGAAGCATTTGTCAGCCAGCACAACATCGTTCTCTGCACCAAAAAAGGCATCATCAAAAAAACTGCGTTGGAAGATTTCTCCCGTCCGCGCCAAACAGGCGTCAATGCCATTACCATTGTAGAGGGCGATGAACTCTTGCAAGCCCGAATGACCGATGGTTCCTGCGAGATCATGTTGGCCGTTCAAAGCGGTCGGGCGATCCGTTTTTCTGAGGAGAAAGTACGACCGACCGGACGGGGCGCCATCGGCGTGGCCGGCATCGAGGTAGAAGGAGATAATGATGCAGTGATCGGTATGATCTGTGTGAACCCCGCGATCCAATCCGACCGAACCGTTCTGGTGGTCAGTGAAAAGGGTTATGGCAAACGAACACCGATCGACGAATACCGCTTCACCAACCGAGGCGGAAAAGGGGTGAAGACCATCAACGTAACCGATAAGACCGGCTCCTTGGTTGGCTTGCTGGACGTGGCCGGACAGGAAGACATCATGATCACCTGCAAAAGTGGCGTTACCATCCGAATGCCCGTGAGCGGCATCAGCGAACAGGGAAGAGCCACCCAAGGCGTGAAACTGATCCGTCTGGATGAGGGCGATGAGATCGCGGCCATTACCAACCTCGACGACCAATCCGATGTAGAAGGAGAGGAGGAGACCAACCTGACCGCCGAATCAGGTGATGCAACTTCATCCGATTCAACCCCATCCTCCACAGAAACACCCCCCACCGAATAATTTTAAACAGCAAACATGAAAAAGCTCCTCTCCGTAGCGATCCTGACGCTCAGTGTACCGGTGCTAACTTGGTCACAAACGCTGGAATCGATCAAGACCTTTGCCTTATTGGGACAAATGGATAAGGCCAAAACAGAGATCGACAAAGCCGCCAACAACCCCAAAGTAATGGGGAAGCCGGAGGCGCACATCTTGAAGACAGCTATTTATGCCAGTATTTCCATGACGGACGAGAACCGTAACAAGCCTACCGGAAATGCATTGGTACAGGAAGCGGATGCGTCGTTCGAGAAGTACAAGTCCATGGACCCGGAAATGAAAAAAATGAGCGAAGAGGATCTCTACAAGAACGGACCGATCAATATCTATTATAATTACTACAACCAGGGCCTGGCCGATTACAACGATAAAAAATGGGAGAGTGCCATCCCCAAATTGGAAAAAGCCATTTCATACTCCGACCTACTGATCAGCAAGACAATGCTGACTTCTCCCGTCGATACCAACCTGCTGATCCTGACCGGATTTGTAGCCGAACGGGCCAATAATGTCAACGCAGCCGTCATGGTGTACAGACGATTGGCGGAGGCCAAGGTGACGGGAGCGGACTTTGAGGGGGTTTATCAGTATCTGGTACGCTATTATTTTACCTCCAAAGACCTTCCCAATTTTGAAAAAATGAAAACGCTGGGAGCAAGCTTGTACCCGGAGAGCGATTTTTTCAAACTGGATGAGTTGGACTTCACGGTGGGATTGGCGGAGAGCATTACCGATAAAATGAAGGCGTTGAACGAATTCATCGCCAACAACCCGGAAAGCTATAAGGCACATGATTTACGGTGGACTTATTTATATGACACCCTGGCCAGCGTAGAAGAAGGAGTGGTGCTGCCCGAACGAGCTGCTTGGGAAAATGATTTGTTGGTTTCCATAAAAAAATGCATCCAACTCAAGCCCGGAGATGTAAAAAATCACCAGTATCTGGGTAACGTATATGTTCTAAAAAAGGATCAAGCGAATGAGGCCCGCGTAAAATTTGCCGAAGAACTTCAAAAGCGTACCAAGCCGGGCACGAAGGCTAGTCCCGCCGACATCGCCAAGCGGGAACAACTCGATAAAGAATACCAGGAGGCCATGGAAAGGATCATTGAACCGTACACAGAAGCAGCTAAGCTATACGCCGGCATGTCGGGACTGAGCGCACGCGATAAACAACAATACAAGAATGTGGCCGGTTACCTGATGGAGGTCTATGAGTACAAACAAAAACGAGCCGCCAAAGATCCTGCCCAGGCTGCCAAATGGGGGGCCGAGGCCAAGAAATGGAACGATGTATATGAATCCATAAAATAAGGCAAACCAGGAGAGGCCATCATTTGATGGCTTTCTTCTTTACTACATTACTTAACATAATGTAAATTATGAGAATAAAGTATAAGCTGTTTAATACAGCATTCGAACCTTGATGGTTCCTTTGACCTCTTTGAGCAGACTCATTGCCTGTGTCGACAGGCGTTTATCGACATCCAGCACCACATACCCGATCTGGGAGTTGGTTTTCAGATACTGGCCCAGGATATTGATCTGATTCTTGGAAAGCTGACCGTTGATGGCCGACAAGACACCTGGCTGGTTGGCATGGATATGTAAGATCCGGTGGCTGCCTTCCTGTGGCGGTAAGGCCAACGCCGGAACCGTATGCGAGCCCAACGTTACGCCCCTTTCCAAATACTGAAGCATTTTTTGACTGACATCCTCACCGATATTGGACTGAGCCTCCTCGGTACTGCCCCCGATGTGTGGGGTCAAGATCACATTGGGCAGGTCCTGTAACGGCGTCTGAAATCGGTCACCGTTCTTTTCCGGCTCCCAAGGAAAAACATCCACGGCGGCACCACCGATCTGACCGGCTATGATCTCTTTACGCAGCGCCTCCAGATCGACTACTTCACCTCGGGCATAATTGATGAGTATGGCGCCTTTCTTGCACGCTTTTAGTTGGGATTTTCCGATCAGATTCTTGGTCTGCACTGTTTCAGGTACGTGCAGCGTAACAATATCGGATTTGGATAATACTTCTTTGAGCGACTTACCGTCGACCGCATTGCCCAGGGGAAGCTTGGTCTCGATGTCATAGAAAATAACGCGCATGCCGAGGGATTCAGCCAGTACGCTCACTTGACTACCGATGTTTCCGTAACCGATGATGCCAAGCGTTTTTCCGCGCAGTTCGTAACTGCGACTCGCCTCTTTCATCCAGATGCCTTCATGTGCGGCTTTATTCTTATCGGGAATGCGGCGAATCAGCATGATCGAGGCGCCGATCACGAGCTCCGCTACCGAACGGGTATTGGAGTACGGTGCATTGAAAACGACCACGCCGTGCTCGCGGGCGGCAGCCAGATTGACCTGATTGACACCGATACAAAAACA
>CAXRAX010000074.1:0-14453 GCA_964229195.1 Chitinophagaceae bacterium
CAACGCCTATCCAACTAAACAAGTGGCCCTACTTCCCGGCAGCCGTAAACAAGAGATCCAAAAAAAATTACCAGTCATGCTCGCCGTCAGCCAATATTTTCCCGATTACCGATTCGTGGTGGCGGCGGCACCGGGACTGGACCTCGCCTTCTACCAATCCTTCCTCGCTGGCTATCCCAATGTAGAGATCCGGCAGGGACACACCTATGATATTTTATTGGATTCCGATGCGGCCCTGGTCACCAGCGGCACCGCCACGCTGGAAACTGCTCTGCTCGGCATTCCGGAAGCGGTTTGTTACAAAGGCAATCCGCTCAGCTATGCCGTCGCCAAGCGACTGGTCAAAATACCTTACATATCTCTTGTGAACCTGATTCTCGGAAAACCCGCTGTCAAGGAGTTCATCCAACACGACATGAACGAAGAAAACCTACGAACGGAATTAGGTGATTTGCTGCACAACGAAAATAGACGGGCATCAATGAAGACCGACTTTCAGACACTTCGATCCCAACTGGAAGCAGGCAGCGCTGCCTCCGATAACGCAGCCCGGATCATCGTACGGGAATTAGCGAAGTAACTTGATGGCCAGAATGACCAGGCAGAGTAAAAAGATCAGCAAACTGATCCGATTGATGCCGTGCATGTAGCCGATCCACGCGCTTTTGGGTCGGTTCGGATCTTTTTTTCGCAGATATAAATACTCGGCTAGTTGTTTGATCACACTCATGATGCGAAAATAACAAGCAAAGATCTCAATGGTTTACCCTACCTTTGTATTTCTTCTGTTAGCGCACATTGCGTACCCGCGGGTCCTCCCGCTTTTCGTAAGAGCATAATTGAAGGCGGATAATGGATCTCTCGATCGCCTTATCACATTTTTTTACTTAAATCATTTAATCAGTGAGTTTTCAACCCCTGGGGCTGATCGATCCGATCTTACAAGCCCTGCAACAACAAGGATACACCCATCCTACCCCGATTCAAGAAAAAGCCATCCCGGCCATTCTTCAACAACGCGACCTGCTCGGTTGCGCCCAAACCGGTACCGGTAAAACCGCCGCCTTTGTATTGCCCATGCTTCAACTGATGCATGTAACACCGCCCTCGGCTGCCAAACGTCCGCCCATCCGGGGTCTGATCCTGACGCCCACCCGAGAACTGGCCATCCAGATCGGAGACAACATCGCCGCCTATGGCAAGCATCTTCCACTGAAACACCTGGTGATCTTCGGCGGCGTGGGACAACAACCTCAAGTAGACGGACTCAAACGAGGTGTCGATATCCTCGTGGCTACACCCGGCCGCCTCCTCGATCTCATGCAACAAGGATTCGTGCACCTGAACGAGATCCAATTCTTCATTTTGGATGAGGCCGACCGTATGCTCGACATGGGATTCATCCACGACGTCCGCAAAGTGATCGCCAAGTTGCCGACGAAAAGACAAACCTTATTCTTTTCGGCTACCATGCCGCCCGAGATCCAGCAACTCTCCGGAGAACTGCTGACAAACCCGGTAAAAGTAGAAGTGACGCCGGTCTCCTCCACCGCCGAGATGATCCAGCAACACGTCTACCACACCAACCGAAATACTAAAAAAGATCTGTTGGTCCATTTGCTGGAGGACAAGAACCTTCGCTCCGTACTGGTCTTCACCCAAATGAAACACGCGGCCAACAGACTTTGTGAGCAACTCAGCAAAGCCGGAATACGTGCCGAAGCCATTCATGGAAACAAATCACAAACCGCCCGTGTACAGGCATTGGAAAATTTCAAGAGCCGAAAAACGCGCGTGTTGGTGGCTACCGATATCGCGGCCCGCGGAATTGACATCGATGAGCTGAGTCACGTCGTCAATTTCGACCTACCGAACATACCGGAAACCTATGTGCACCGAATCGGAAGAACCGGCAGAGCCGGCGCCAGTGGCGTAGCCATCTCCTTGTGCGAGCCCGCTGAAAAACCATTTTTACGGGACATCGAGAAATTGATCCGTAAACATGTTCCGGTCGTCAGTGAACACCCCTACCCGGTCGATCCGAACGCACCGGTTGAAGTAGCTGCAGCCTTGCAACGAGTACCGCATGGTGGTCGGGGACGGACGGGGGCACAAAAACGTCCAGCGTCCGGCAATCAAAATCGTCCGGTATCCGGTGACCAAAGACGTCCGGTGTCGGGTGACCAAAGACGTCCGGTGTCCGGTGACCAAAGACGTCCGGTGTCCGATGTCCGGAGACCGATGAAAGAGAACAACAGTTCGGTGTCAAATAAACCGGCCATCCCGCGTCGCAAACAGAACCGGGAAGCAGAGATGCCCAAACCCAATCCGATTAAATCCGCTCCTCGTAACGAGAACACAACAGCATCCAAGAATCCAAATGCGCCTTGGAATACACAGAAGTTTGATGAGGAAGTGGACCGGTGGTAGGAATAAATATTTTTCTTGAGTGAAATGGAAACAAAACCATAAACTATCCTAACTACTCAAACTAGTCAAACTACTCAAACTAAAAATCCCACCTGCGGTGGGATTTTTTCGTGGAGAACAGGGGAGTCGAACCCCTGACCTCTTGCATGCCATGCAAGCGCTCTAGCCAACTGAGCTAGTTCCCCAAGGGGTTGCAAATATACCAAGTGGTGATCTACCTACCAAGCTATTCACCCCAGATGCTTTCCTTCCCGTCCAGCCATTGTTTGACCAGGTCGGTAGTGACGGATTTGGGGCGTTCCAGCGGGAAGCCGAGGGCCCGGTCCCAGCAAAGACTACTCAGCACACCCAGGGCGCGGCTGACCGCGAACAGCACGGTGTAGAATTCGTATTCCACCATGCCATAGTGTACCAATAGGGCTCCGCTGTGGGCATCGACGTTTGGCCAGGGATTCTTGATCTTGCCAAGAGATTGCAAGATGGGCGGAACGGTCTCGTAGATGTTCCAAACCGTATTGACCAATTTATCATCGGGCATGTGCTTTTTCCCGAATTCCATCTGAGCGGTAAACCGCGGGTCGGTCTTACGTAACACGGCGTGACCATATCCCGGAACCACTTTGCCTTCACTCAGCGTCTTCTTAACATACTCGGCAATCTGCTCTTTGGAAGGCAGGTCGGTCTTGAGAGATTCCTGCATCTCGAAGATCCATTTGATCACTTCCTGATTGGCCAGTCCGTGCAGAGGTCCGGCTAACCCGTTCATGCCGGCGGCATAGCTCAGGTACGGGTCGCTGAGGGCGGAGCCGACCAGGTGCGTGGTATGCGCTGAAACGTTTCCGCCTTCGTGGTCGGCATGAATGGTCATGTACAACCGCATCAATTCCTTAAAGCTCTCATCGCTGTATCCCAACATGTGGGCGAAGTTTCCGGCCCAATCCAGCATACCATTGGGTTGGATATGCTCGCTGTTTTTATACTTGCGGCGGTAGATGTACGCTGCGATACGCGGCAAACGCGACAGCAGAATGATACTGTCATCAAAAATGGGTAGCCAATAATCCTTCTTGTTGATACCCTCGGCATATTTCTGTTGAAAATAGCTTTCTGTTTGCAGGGCCATAACACCCACCACGAACATGGTCATGGGATGGGTGTTGATCGGCAGTGCATCGATGGCCTCGAATACATGCGTGGGTACATGGCTTCGACGCTGCAGGACGGATGTGACGTGGTTGGCTTCTTCCAGTGTGGGCAGATCACCGACCAGCATCAGGTAGAACAATCCTTCCGGGAGCGGTTCTTGTCCGCCGGGCGCCTTTGGAAGTTTTTGCTGCAGTTCGGGGATCGAATACCCGCGGAAGCGGATACCTTCCTGTGCATCGAGCAAGGAGGTTTCCGTAACCAACCCGGTGATCCCGCGCATACCCTGGTAGATCTGCGAGAGGGTCACTTCTCCGATCACTTTGTTACCGTGGTCTTTGAGCAATTCTTTGATCTCCACCGCGAGGGCATCTGCCTTTGCCTTGAAGCGGTCTTTCATGATTCCCATGGGACGAAAATTTTATTCTTGACAAGCACCCGCAAACGGGTACGCGAAATTACTGAAGCCCGCAGCGGGAAAAAAATATCTTGATATCGAGAACCGGAATTATTTGGGGGTGCGCCGATACAACCAGAGGGCTACCCCGCCGAAGACCAGGTTGGGCAACCAGGCCGCCAAAACAGGAGGGAAATTACCCTTGACGGCAAAGACCGTGGAGAACCGGTCCGACAAAATATACAGTGACGCGATCACGATCCCGATGGCCAGGTGTACCCCGCTGCCACCCCGGGTCTTGCGGCTGGCCACCACTACACCGATCAGGGTCAGCAAGACCACACTCACCGGCGTGGCCGTCCGCCGATACCACTCCACTTGCATACTGCTCAGCCCCTCCGTTCCCCGCAGCCGCTCGCGGCGGATCAAGGCCTTCAATTCAGGGGTGGTCAGTTTGTCCTTCAAGTATTCATCGCGCCGCAGTTCTTCGGGCCGCAACGTCATGGCCAGTACCAACGTATCGAGGTAGCGGATCCGCTCCCCCAATGAATCCACGTCGCGCTCCACCACCCGATAGAGCTTCCATTTCAGCAGGGACGTATCCCAGGTCATCGTCTCCCCGCGCAAGTTGTAAAAGACCCGGTTGCCTCGGATCCGCTCCATAAAAAATCCACGTGCGGTCCGGCTCAACGTATCATAATCCCGAATGCCTACAAAAGTGTTGGTATCGATCCGTCGGTAAAAACAATTGGCACAGGTACTCAGGAAGACATTTCGGGTGGGATCATTTTGATCGATGTATTTGCTCTGAAACTCGGCCCGGATGATGTTCGCTTTCGGGATCCAATAGCGGCTGCCCACCCACAACAATAGGGCCAGCAAGATGCCGCCGATCCAATAGGGACGAAGGAATCGGGTATACGGCGTGCCACTGGCCAAGATGGCAATGATCTCCGAACGGGCAGCCATCCGACTGGTAAAAAAGATCACTGCGATGAATACGAAGAGCGGAAAAAGAAGGCTCCAGATGTAGGGAACAAACCCGAAGTAGTATTTTTCGATGACCTGCTGTGTGGTGAATTTGGCCCGCACAAAATCGTCGGCATGCTCACTGCTATCCACCGCCACTGCCACCAACGTGAACAGCACCAGGCAGAAAAAGAAAGTGACCAGAAACTTTTTGAGGATGTACCAGTCGATCCGTTGCACGAAGGCAAATCTACTCCAAAAACCGGGGGCCAACCGTTAAAATCGACTCAACATTTTTGACGGAGGCGAACCACCATCTCCGCTTTCCAGGAGGCAAAATCGCCCGCCACTATATGTTGACGTGCCTGACGAACCAACCACAGATAAAAAGCCAGGTTGTGTACGCTGGCCAAGGTATAAGCCAGGTACTCTTTGGCTTTAAATAAATGACGCAAATAGGACTTGGTATAGTGCTGACTGATCGGATTGGGCAAGCCCGGATCGATGGGCGAAAAATCTTTTTCCCACTTTTGATTGTCGATGTTCACGACGCCCTCCGTCGTAAAGAGCATGGCATTGCGGCCGTTGCGCGTGGGCATCACACAATCGAACATGTCTACTCCCAGCGAAATACACTCCAACAAGTTCCAGGGCGTGCCCACGCCCATCAAATAACGGGGTCGGTTCGAGGGCAGGTGTGCACAACACCATTCACAGATCTCATACATCACCGGCTCGGGCTCGCCCACACTCAATCCCCCAATGGCATTTCCGGTCGCTTGCTTCGAAGAAATATATTCACAGGATTCCTTTCGCAGTTCTTTGAACGTGCCCCCTTGTACGATGGGAAACAGGTTCTGCGTGTATCCATATTTCGGCGGCAAGGGATGAAAATGATCCCAGCACCGATCCAGCCAGCGATGCGTCAGCTCCATCGAACGCTTGGCATAGGCATGGTCGCTGCCACCCGGGGGACATTCATCAAAAGCCATAATGATATCCCCGCCAATCGAGCGCTGAATATCCATCACCCGCTCCGGTGTGAAAAGATGTCGACTGCCATCGATGTGTGACTGAAACGTAACCCCCTCCTCCTCGATCTTACGGGTACCCGACAAGGAGAATACCTGATATCCGCCACTGTCGGTCAGAATGGGCCGATCCCATCCATTGAACCGATGCAACCCGCCAGCCGCCTCCAAGACGTCCAGTCCCGGTCGGAGATAAAGATGATAGGTGTTGCCCAAAATGATGGAGGCGTTGATGTCGTCTCGCAGTTGCTGCTGGGTAACGGCCTTTACGCTTCCCACCGTACCCACCGGCATGAAAATGGGGGTTTCGATGCGACCATGATCCGTTTCCATCACTCCGGCCCGGGCAGCCGAATGCGGATCGGTATGGGTGCATTGAAAGGAAAGTGCAGGCATGTGGGCAAAGTTCGGAGAGGAAGTGGGAAGAGCAGCATTGTGGAAAGCTTTTTCAAAGAAATGTTTTTCCCCCTGTGAGCGATATTTACTTTTGTGCCCATGCCAATAGGGAACTGGGGAGAGGTCATCTTCTACGTATTTGTCAGCATCAGTGGGATCCAGCTTTTTTACTACACCTGGTTTTTTGCCCGCGTCGCCTTCCATCGGATCCAACCCCGGAGGGGAACGCTCCAACACCCGGTATCGGTGGTGATCTGCGCGCGGGATGAGGATGAGAACCTCGCCCGTAACCTTCCCGGAGTACTGGTACAGAAATATCCGACCACGCACGAGGTGGTGGTAGTGAACGACAATTCCGTCGATGATTCCAAATACATCCTCCAGGAACTGAAAAAAACGTTTCGCTCGCTGCATGTGGTAGAACTCACGCAAGAAGCCAAACTCATCTCCGGTAAAAAATACCCGCTCTCCGTCGGTATCCGGGAAGCCAAACACGAGATCCTCCTGCTCACCGATGCGGATTGCGTACCCTCCAGCGAGGAATGGATGTTCAAGATGCAAGACGCCTACGATGATAACACCGAAGTGGTGCTCGGATACGGCGCCTATCACCGAAAAAAAGGACTGCTGAACAAACTCATCCGGTTCGAAACCTTTCACACGGCACTTCAATATCTCTCCTATGCCCTGGCCGGTATTCCCTACATGGGCGTTGGCAGAAACTTATCTTATAAAAAGGATCTCTTCCTGCGCAACCGCGGATTCTCCGCCATCAACCACATCCCCAGCGGCGACGACGACCTGTTCATCAACCGCGTAGCTACCAAACAAAATACCCGCGTCGTACTCGACCCGGAAGCCATCACCCGCTCCATTCCCAAGACCACCTGGACGGGCTGGCTTCGACAAAAATCACGCCACTACACCACTGCCAAATACTACAAGCCACAACACAAGTTCTTACTGGGACTCTATTTCATCACCCAATTCCTGTATTACCCGCTGTTCGTACTCGCCCTCTGCTTCTTCGATTGGCGCTGGGCACTGGGCGTATTCGGACTTCGCTTCATCTGGCAGGCGATCGTGTACTACCGCTCGATGCGAAAGTTAGGAGAAGGCGACCTCTGGCCCTGGTTCCTGCTACTGGACCTGTGGATGTTCTTCTATTACCTGATCTTTGCCCCGGCCCTCTGGCGTCGGCCGACGCGCAGCTGGAATTAGTGACATGGACATCCTGCTGAAATATTTTTCGGATTTCACACCCCGACAAACCGAACAGTTTGCCGCATTGGAACCCCTCTATCGCGATTGGAACCAAAAGATCAACGTCATCTCCCGTAAAGACATCGACTCGCTCTACGAACGCCACGTACTGCATTCGCTCAGCATCGCCGCCGCCTTCGAATGGATGCCCGGAACCAAGGTGATCGACATCGGATGCGGGGGCGGATTTCCGGGACTGCCCCTCGCGATCTACTACCCCGAAGTGACCTTTCACCTGGTCGACAGCATCGCTAAAAAACTCACGGTAGTTACCCAGATCGCCGAAGCGATCGGTCTGCAAAACCTCACCACCCAACACACCCGCGCCGAATCCATTCGCGACCGAAAATTCGATTTTGCCGTCTCCCGCGCCGTGGCGGCCCTACCCGAACTGTGGTCCTGGTCCAAACCCCTGCTCAAATCCCCCCACCAAACCATCCCCGGCAACCTACCGCCCGGATTGATCTGCCTCAAAGGAGGAGACTTGAATGAGGAAATACAACAAAGCGGCAGCCGCCCCCGGATCCTGCGGGTCAAAGACCTTTTTCCAGAATCCTCTTTCGAAGACAAATACCTGCTTTATTTACCGAAATAGTCTACCGCAAAGTAGTATATTGATTAAGCGACGAGAAGCGGAATTTTACCTTATGAAAAAGATCGGCGTCGTTTTGGTAGAAGACTTGGCAGACATGCGGTCGATGGTCAAAGACATCATCAATCTTTCCAAGGAATGTATTTGTCTGGGCGCAGCCGCCACCCCTGAGGAGGCCCGGGAATACATTTTAACCCTGCGGCCGGAGGTGGTGCTGATGGATGTGCACCTGAACGCAAAAGAAACCGGAATCGATCTGATCCACGAATTGAAACCGCAGTTGCCCGATACACAATTCATGATCTTCTCCGTTTTCGAGGATGAGGATACCATTTTTGAAGCACTACGTGCCGGTGCAACAGGGTATCTGATCAAGCAGACCGATCCGCCGGAAATCCTGGCTGCGATCCAGGAGTTATCGGAAGGAGGCGCGCCTATGAGTGGAAAGATCGCCCGCAAGGTGATCGCTGCTTTTCAGGAGAATACAAACGGAAAAAACCCATCCGGGTCCGCCAACCTGAAAACCCTGACGTCGAGGGAACGGGAGGTCTTGGAGCAATTGGCGAAGGGACTCATCTACAAAGAGATCGCCGCAAACGTAAATCTATCTCCGGAGACCGTTCGCAAACACGTGTACAATATCTACCTGAAATTACACGTATCCAATCGCGTGGAGGCCGTGAATCGATACTTCGGCCGTTGATCACCAGCTCAGCGATAGTTTATTATTATTTCGGTTGATGTCGGCCAGGCGCTGAGAGGGATCGATCTCCAGCAGCCGGATGTCGGCCAACTTTCGGTTGCATTCCAGGGTGTATACTTCGTGCGTCCATTTCCAGGGAGCATGCGGGAAACGGGGCAGGGAATCCTCCGCGGGCTTTTCACCATACATCAGGTCGAGGGGAATATAATGCGTCTCGGCCGTGCTGTCGGCAAACCGGATGTGCAGGTCGATGGGCATGGGGGTGAGTCCCACCCGACGCAACCGGATCTGGGTTTTTCCGTCCACCTCATACAACGAATCGATGGCATAATCGATGGTCTTGGTGGAATTCACCCAATACTCCTTGTACCAATCCAATTTCATCCCGCTTCTTTTTTCGGCCAGGCGGATAAAATCCGATGCATTGGGATGCTTGAAGCGCCATTGAGAATAATAGTCCAACAACAGTTGATCGCGGGCGGCTGCGCCCATGACATAACCCAATTGCTCCAGGAACACCGCCCCTTTCGTGTAAGCAGCAGCCGAATAGGCCGAATTGGTATTGAAATGATCGGCATGGGTGGTGAGGGGTTCTTCGCGGCCACTTTTCACCAAACTGAAATAGCCCCGATAACTGCCCTCATAGGCAAAACCGGTACTGCTGTCAAGGAAAGCACTGATTCGGTCTTCGGCATAAGAGGTAAAGCCTTCGTCCATCCACGCATAAAGTGATTCATTGGTGCCCAACAATCCGTGATACCAATTGTGCATCCATTCGTGTAGCCAGGCGCCGGGTCCCACCAGCAACGTTGCCATCGGATACTCCATCCCGCCATCACCGCCGTGTATGAACGAATATTGACGATACGGATACACACCGAAGGTCTTTTCGATCATCGGAAAGGCGCGGGCGGCATCGTCCAGCACTTTCTCCCATTGCGCGGCCGGCGTGTTGCTGACCTTGTATAAGAGGTGAAGGGTAACGCTGTCGTTCACTTTTCGGGTCTTATGGATATACTCCGGATCGGCCGCCCACATAAAATCGTGCACGTTGGGGGCCTTGAATTTCCAAGTGAGTTTGGGTGTAGAGGGGCGTTTCACCACGGCCTTCTCCGGCTCATAGCCATAGCCGATCTCCAGGGGATTTTGCAGATACCCTGTTCCGCCCAAGATATAATTGCGATCGATGGAAATGTTCACTTCGAAATCACCCCAGACCCCATAAAACTCACGCCCAACGTACGGGGTTGGATGCCAGCCCTCATAATCGTATTCACAGAGTTTGGGATACCACTGACTCATGGAGTAGCGGACCTTGGAGGTGGGATTGTCGCGGCCGCTGCGCCGGATCTGTAAAGGCACCTGCGCCTCGAATGTCATCTCCAATTTCACTTTGCTCCGGGGAAGTATGGGTTTATCGAGTGTCACTTCCAAGATCGTTTCCAACTCCTTAAAAGCCTGTGGGCGTCCATTCATTTTCAGGGCAAGCACTCGTTGATACCCGATCTCGTCGGGTTTGAGGTTGGCGATCCGGTCGCGCACGCGCATGTCCCAATCCGCCCCACGGCCTGTGGCGATGGTGCCCTGGCGACGGCTCCGCACATCCATCATGCTGCCGGGCTGAAAAGCATTGAAATAAAGATGATAGAACAACTTATACAGCGTATCGGGGGAGTTGTTCCAATAGTCCAGCTGCTGCTTTCCCGCGAACCGATTGGTAGCAACATCCATATCGATATCCATCTTGTACTTCACCCGCTGTTGCCAGCGATCGGGTTGTGCCAGGAGCGCGGCGGGCAGCAACAGGAGAACAAAAACAGGCATCCAAATACGCATAAAAAATGATTTGAGGTTTATTCTTTTCCGGCGACGACGATCACGATCTCGCCCTTGACGCCTTTGTTTTTAAAATGCTCGGTCACTTCCTCCAAGGTACCGCGTACGGTCTCCTCGTGCAGCTTGGTGAGTTCTCGGCTGACCGAACAGAGCCGCTGCGGTCCGAATACGCCTTGAAATTCCGTAAGCGTTTTCTCGAGCCGGTGCGGTGATTCATAAAAGATCAGGGTACGGGATTCCTCCGCCAGTTGCTTCAACAAGGTTTGTCTTCCTTTTTTTTGGGGTAAAAATCCCTCGAAACAAAAACGGTTCGACGGAATGCCGCTGTTGACCAACGCCGGAACGAACGCCGTGGCACCCGGCAAGGTCTCCACCGGTATGCCTACGCGGATGGCTTCGCGGACCAATAAAAAGGCCGGATCGGAGATCCCGGGCGTACCGGCATCGGTGACCAGCGCCATTTTTTTCCCGCTCATCAGTTGATTCACCAAATGCGTCAGCACTTGATGCTCGTTGTGCTGATGATAGGGCGTGATCGGTTTTTCGATGGAATAATGCTTCAACAAAATGGAACTGGTGCGGGTGTCTTCCGCCAAAATGAGATCGACCGAACGCAGGATCTCCAAGGCCCGTAGGGTGATGTCCTGCAGGTTACCGATGGGCGTGGGAACCAGGTATAGCATGGGTTCAATCAACGTGTATCTCGTAGTATTCCATGACCGCGTTGCACAGCAATTGCTTGGCACAGGAATCGGCCACGGCCAGGGCTTGTTCTTTATTGGATGCTTCCACTTGCAACGTGATGCGCTTGCCAATGCGAACATCCTTCACGCCAGACAGACCGAGATTGGAGAGTCCGCCCAGGACCGCCTTGCCCTGCGGATCGAGTAAGTCTTTGAGGGGCATGACGTGTACGTGGACCGTAAAATTCATCGTATTTGTTTTTGAAAAAGCAAAGATAAGAGAACGTACGCGGCGAAAACGGGAAGGGCAGCGGACCACTTCAGCCAGATCGCCAAGCCCACACCGATTCCGACAAACAAGTATCTAGGTTGGTTTTCCTTCCAGCCAAACGAATGCATTTTCAAATTCATCATCGGTAGGCGGATCACCATACTCAAGGAAAGCAACAAGGCAATCAGGTAGAGGAACCAGGATTCCTGTAATAACCGAACCATCCCGGAGCCACCTTCCATCCAATAAGCCAGGGGAAAGGAAGCGACGGTCAATCCCACCACCGGCGAAGGCACCCCCTCGAAATAAGGAAGATTCGACGGCGTGATGTTAAACCGGGCCAGTCGCCAAGCTGCCGCCAACGGCACCAGAAAGGCCGGCACTAAATAGAGGACTGACGTATCCATGGCGGTCTGCTCGGCCGACCAACTCAATCGTAAAAAAGCAAACAGGATCATTCCCGGAGCCACCCCGAAAGTGACCACATCCGCGAGCGAATCCAACTGCACGCCCATCGCCGAATCGGCCTGTAGCATACGGGCCAGGAATCCGTCAAAAAAATCCAGCACGGCAGCTACCCCGATGAACACGCTCGCGATGCCAATCGAAGCGGGCAGGTCGAAAAACATCGTACCCTGATCGGCAGGCACCAGCACCATCCCTTCCGTCAACAAGAAAGCGATGGCCAGGCAACCACAAAGCAGGTTTAACAACGTGAACAGGTTCGGGATGAATTTCATCGAATCGACTTTTTCATGCAAGTTTCAATATCCTCCACGGTGATGGGAATGTTCTTCATCAGGTCCTGATTCCCCGACCGGGTGATCCAGATATTGTTTTCAATGCGGACCCCCATTTGCTCTTCCTCTATGTAAATACCCGGCTCCACCGTAAACAACATACCCGCCTGAATAGGGGCGGTACGCGTACCCAGGTCATGCACATCGATCCCCAAATGATGCGAGATACCGTGGTAGAGATATTTCCGGTAGGCCCGGTTTTCCGGATCTTCATTTTTGACATCTGATTTGCGGAGCAACCCGATCTTCAGGAATTGCTGCGTAGCCGCCTCTCCTACTCTATCCGTATAATCCAAAATGGTGATACCGGGTTTCAACAAGGATTTGGCATAATCGTGCAGATGCAAACAGGCATTATACACGGTTTTTTGGCGACGGGTGAATTTTCCGTTCACCGGTACGGTGCGGGTCAGATCGGCACAATATCCACCGTACTCTGCCCCGAAATCCATCAACAACAATTCGCCGTCGCGGCATTCCTGGTTGTTGCTTACATAATGCAACGTACGGGCCCGATCCCCACTGGCGATGATGCTACCGTAAGCCGGGCCGGTCGCACGCTGCGACAAGAACGAATGCCAGATCTCGGCCTCGATCTCGTATTCCATCACGCCCGGACGAATGAATCCCAGTAGCCGACGAAACGTTCGGTCGGTGATATCAATCGCTTTTTTCACTACCTCCACTTCCTCGCGGGTCTTGATGGCACGCAGCTCCTTCATGATGGCAGCAGCCCGCTGGAACTGATGCAGCGGATAACGCGCTTTCATCTCATCGATGAACCGATACTCACGAGTACGAAGCAAACTGGACTTTCGGTCATTTTCATTGCTGTCTAAGTAAATATGCTCTGCCAGATGAACCCAGGGTTGCAACAGTGCATCCAACGAATCCAACCAAACAATGGTATTGATACCGCTGATGGCCCGGGCCTCGGCGGCACGGAGCCGTTTGCCATCCCATTTCTCCTTGAGTTCGTTGGGACGCACCAACACCAATACTTCCCGATACTTGGGATCGGGGTTGTCGGGAAACAGGATCACCATCGAATCCTCCTGCGTAATGCCCGAAAGCCAGAACAGATCGCTGTTCTGCTTGAACGGATAATGCGCATCGGCATTGACAGGTACCTCGTCGTTACTGACGAAGATGGCGATGGCGTTCTTTTTCATGCGGGACTGAAAACGAGCTCGGTTCCGGACGAAAAGGGCGGGGTCCAGCGGTGTGTATTTCATAAAAAATTTGTAACTCATTCAAAATTAACGGAAAAAAGAAGTCACCGCATATCCCCAAACCAAGCAGGGAGCTGAAAAATCAAGCCCATTTGTTGAACAGGATTTCGGAAATCCGGTAGATTTGCTGTCCAAATACGAACGAATGTCAGCACGTATAATCCAACTCCCGGAATGGCAAGTCCAAGCGAACACCTCCATACACTATCAGTTGCCACCGGAAGCCTTGGTGCAGGATACACTCCGGATCCAAGAGGGCACGCTGGCCGACTCGGGAGCGTTGGTGATCAAAACCGGGGAGTTTACCGGCCGCTCGCCGAAGGATAAATTCCTGGTGAAGGATACGCTTACGGAACAAACGGTCAACTGGAACGATTTCAACCAGGCCATCCCGCCTGCTTCCTACGGACTGATCCGGGAGGACGTCAAACAGTACCTGAGTACGCTGAAAGAAGTGTGGGTACGCGATTGTTATGTCTGCGCCGATCCGCGCTATCGGTTGAAGGTGCGGGTGATATCAGAAAAACCATGGACCAACCTGTTTGCCTACAATATGTTCATTCGTCCCGCGGAGGCGGACCTGGACGGATTCACGCCGGATTGGACCGTAGTGTCGGTTCCCGGTCTTCATCTGGATGCCAAACGCTGCGGCACCCGCCAGCACAATGCCTCGTTGGTATCGATGAGTGATACACAGAACCTGATCG
>CAXRAX010000075.1:0-7544 GCA_964229195.1 Chitinophagaceae bacterium
CCTCGTCGTATGCATTTGTATGTAGCGAATTACAATTATCATAGATCGCATACCATGCCTGTAAGGTAGTGCGGATATCATTAAAGTCAATCTCCTGTGCGTGGAGCGAACGACCCGATGTCTGAATATGATACTTCAGCATCTGGCTGCGTTTATTGGCCTTGTATTTGTACTTCATGGCAGTGGCCCAGATCCGACGCGCCACTCTTCCGATCACACTGTACTCCGGATCCATTCCATTGCTGAAGAAAAACGAAAGATTCGGGGCAAAGTCATCGATGTTCATGCCCCGGCTCAAGTAATACTCTACATAGGTAAAGCCGTTGGACAATGTAAAGGCCAATTGGGTGATAGGATTCGCACCTGCTTCGGCAATGTGGTATCCGCTGATGGAAACCGAGTAAAAATTACGGACCTTCTGCTGAATGAAATACTCCTGTACATCGCCCATCAGCTTCAAGGCAAACTCCGTCGAGAAAATACAGGTATTCTGCGCCTGGTCCTCTTTCAAAATATCGGCCTGCACCGTACCCCGTACCTGCATCAAAGCCGCTTGTCGACATTGCTCATAGATATCGGCCGGTAAAACCTCCTGGCCGCTTAACCCCAGTAAACGAAGTCCGAGTCCGTCATGCCCCTCCGGCAAGGCATCTGGCGAGAGGGGATTGCGATAAAGAGGGCGATGTCCCTCGGGAAACTTAGCCCGGATCTTTTTCTCCACCTCCTCCCACAAACCCAATTCGGTGATCTTTTTTTCGCACTGCTGATCGATGGCGGCATTGAGGAAAAAGGCCAGGAGCATGGGGGCGGGACCATTGATCGTCATGGACACCGAGGTCTTCGGATCGCAGAGATCAAAACCGCTATAGAGTTTTTTGGCATCATCGACCGTAGCGATGCTCACGCCACTGTTGCCCACTTTGCCGTAGATATCGGGACGATGATCAGGATCTTCTCCGTATAGCGTAACCGAATCGAAAGCCGTGGAGAGTCGGGTGGCAGGCTGACCAAAACTTAAATAATGAAACCTTTTGTTGGTCCTTTCCGGTCCGCCTTCTCCCGCAAACATCCGGGTTGGATCTTCTCCTTCTCTTTTCAATGGAAACACCCCGGCGGTGAACGGAAAATGTCCGGGTACGTTCTCTCTTCCTTGCCAGCGCAACAGATCGCCCCAATCCTTGTACTTCGGTAAAACCACTTTCGGGATGCGCGTACCGCTCAGCGAAATGGAGGTCATTGGCAGACGGATCTGCTTATCGCGTACGGTGTACTCATAAAAATCTTCCTGATAGGCCTTGACCTTCTGCGGCCAGTTGGTGATCAGCTTACGTGCTACCGGTGTCAACTGATCGAAGAAGAATTGATATTGTGTCTGAAGAGCCTCGAGCAGCGAGGGCTCTGCATTACCCTGCTTCATGGAGTCGATCGCACCCTGTAATTGATAACATTTACTGGCCAGTTTGGCTTGTTCTTCTACCAATTGATCATATCCGCGGTTGTTCTCGGCGATCTCCGATAGATAGCGAACCCGGGCCGGAGGGATCACCGATTGAGAGACGGCGGCGGTTTGACTGCTTTGAAACACTCCGAAATGCGTGCCCGTTTTTTGATCGATCTTCTCCAGGAGTAACGAAAAGAGCTTATTCATTCCCTCGTCGTTGAATTTACTGGCCATGGTGGCGATGATGGGCAGATCGCTGTCGGGCGCCGTAAATAGTTTGTGATTGCGCTTGTATTGTTTGCGGATGTCGGCCAAGGCATCGAGGGCGCCGGCTTTATCGGATTTATTGAGACAGATCAGATCGGCATAATCGAGCATGTTGATCTTCTCGAGTTGGGTAGCCGCTCCGTATTCGGGTGTCATTACATACAAGCTAACCTGACAATAATCGAGGATGCTGGCATCGCTTTGTCCCACGCCGGCACTCTCCAGAATGATCAGATCGAATCCGGCTTGCTGGCAGATCTGTAAGGCATCGCTGACGGCACTGCTGAGAGCGGTATTGTCCTCTCGGGTGGCCAGGCTCCGCATGTAAGCGCGCGGGTGATGGATGGCATTCATCCGGATGCGATCGCCCAACAAGGCACCGCCTGTTTTCTTTTTGGAGGGATCGACGGAGATGACGGCGATGGTCTTATCCGTGAACTGGTTCAGAAACCGACGTACGATCTCATCGGTGACGGAGGATTTTCCGGCGCCGCCGGTACCGGTTATGCCGAGGACAGGAGTTTGAGAAGTTTGAACAGTTTGAGAAGTTTGAGTGGTTTGGTTCTCAGCGACAGTGATAGAACGAGCGATGGTGCGGATGTCTGCTGATTCGTCCAGGACCTGCTTTGCGTTGGGGTAGGAATTATTCAGGGAAACGGAACGGCATTGCTCGATCACATCGGCGATCATGCCTTCGAGTCCGAGACGGCGGCCGTCGTCGGGACTATAGATCCGGGTGATGCCATACGCATGCAACTCCTCGATCTCACCGGGAAGGATCGTTCCACCACCACCGCCGAAGATCTTGATGTGGCCACAGCCACTCTCCTCCAGCAGGTCCTTCATGTATTTAAAAAACTCGAGGTGTCCGCCCTGATAGCTGGTGATGGCGATGCCATGTACATCTTCCTCGATGGCGGCCTCGACGATCTCCCGAACGGACCGGTTATGACCCACGTGAATGATTTCGGCTCCTTGGCTTTGTAGGATGCGCCGCATGATGTTGATGGCGGCATCGTGGCCGTCGAACAAGCTGGCTGCGGTGATGAGTCGGACCTTGGATGTTGTTGAATTCATAAAAGACGGCCAAAATTACTTAAAACGAACAACTGTTCACGGAAAAGCGATCAGGAATGAGGGATGTCTGCTACATTTGTGGCATGCACCCCATGACGCAGGCGGTCAGCCAGTTATACAAAGAATGGTCGGGGGCGGAACCCACTGCCATCGACCTGCTCCCGGAGAGCGGCAGTGAACGCCGATATTTTCGACTACATGGCGCGAAAGGAACGGTCATCGGCACCTACGGTGAGAACATCCGGGAAAACGAAACCTTCCGATATTTCACGGAACATTTTCATAAAAAAGGTTTATCGGTTCCGGAGTTCCTTCACTTCGCGGCAGATAAATTTTCCTACCTGCAATCCGACTTGGGCGATCAATCGCTGCTCAGTGTGCTGGAGAAAGAAGGAGAAAGCGAGCATGTTTATTCCTTATTTCAGAAAACCGTTCAGTCCCTCGCCCGGCTGCAGGTACAGGCCGATCAGGGACTCGACTATAGCCGCTGCTTAACCAACCAGGAATTTGGCAAGCAGGCCATCTTGGCCGACCTGCTTTACTTCAAGTATTATTTTCTCGACACCCTCCGTAAACCCTACGATAAGCAAAAACTGATCGATGATTTCGATGCGCTGAGCAATTACCTCACCCACACCGAATACAAATACTTTCTGTTTCGTGACTTTCAAAGCCGCAACGTTTTGGTGAAGGATGATGAAGTGTATTTCATCGACTACCAGGGTGGCATGAAAGGTGCCCCCCAATACGACCTCGCATCCTTACTCTGGCAGGCAAAAGCCAATCTTTCGGCCGATTGGAAAGAGAGATTACTGAATGACTACCTCGATGCGTTGGATAAAGAAATCGGCACTCCGGTGAACCGCAATGTCTTCCGAAGCCAGTACAATGGTTATGTATTGATCCGCCTGTTGCAAGTGTTAGGGGCGTATGGATTCCGGGGACTCTTCGGCCGCAAAGCACATTTCCTCACCAGCATCCCGCTGGCACTATCCAATCTCAAGTCTTATTTGTCGAAACAAACCATCGGCATTGCCTTGCCGGAATTCATGAAGGTGCTGAACCTCTGTATTTCGGACGAGATCGTTAAACAATTCACGCCAACCCAAGCCACTGAATCCACTCCCCTCGTCGTAAAGATCTGCAGCTTCTCGTACCGAGGAGAGGCTCCGAAGGATACGAGTTCGAATGGCGGGGGATTTGTGTTCGATTGCCGGGGTATCGTGAACCCGGGTAGGGTCGAAGAAATGAAAACCCAGACCGGAAGAGACAAACCCGTGAAGGATTTTCTCGAGCAACAAACGCTGATGCCCGATTTTTTGAACAGCGTCTATGACCTGGTCGATATAACGGTGGAAGAATACATCAAGCGCGGATTTGAAAGTTTGATGGTTAGCTTTGGCTGTACGGGCGGACAACACCGAAGCGTTTATGCCGCCGATGCCCTGGCCCGTCACCTCCGCAATAAATTCAAAGTCAAAGTTGAACTCCGCCACCTTGTCCAAGATTCCAAGAATTGGGTGAACGAATTGCCAAAAAACGCATGAAGGCGATGATCTTTTCGGCGGGACTGGGAACACGCTTCAAGCCGTGGACCGATCGTCATCCCAAAGCCCTGGCCCCTGTCAATGGAAAATCGCTCTTGCAGCGAAACATTGAATATCTCCAACAATATGG
Source organism: Chitinophagaceae bacterium (assembly GCA_964229195.1). Taxonomy (GTDB): domain Bacteria; phylum Bacteroidota; class Bacteroidia; order Chitinophagales; family Chitinophagaceae; genus JJ008. Next base: position 4,463 of record CAXRAX010000075.1, read on the forward strand.
AATTCGGGAGGTTGTTGTGAACGTGCATCATTTTGCCGATCAGATCGAATCGGCGGTTCGCGATTCCAACGGATGGGGCAGCAACGTCCAAATCAGCGATGAGCGCGAAGAGGTACTGGAAACCGGTGGTGGCTTACAGAAGGCTGAAGCTTTATTGGGCGATCAACAGCGATTTCTCACGTGCAATGTGGATATTCTGACGGACCTTCCGATATCAAAACTGGTCGCTTTTCACGAAGCCCATCGCCCGCTGATCAGTTTTGGGGTCACCGATCGGCCTTCTTCCCGTCAATTTCTCTTCAATAACTCGATGCAACTCTGTGGTTGGAAAAACAACAGCACCGGCGAAGTACGCATGTCGAGGGACGAGCATAACCTCACTCCGTTTTCGTATAGCTGCGTGGTGATCTTCGAACCGGAGATCTTCCCGCTGATGCGTCAGCACGGCTTCTCCGGAAAATTCTCCCTGACCGATGTATACCTGCGATTGGCAACCGAGCATAAGATCCTCGGATTTGACCACTCTGGTGATCGGTTTATTGATGTGGGGAAGCCGGAAGCGGTTGAAAAAGCGCAAGCGCTTTTTCGTTGAGAGGTTGAGAAGATGAGGAGATGAGGTCGTATACGACTTTAACAAAATTCAAACCCGATATAAAGTATTTTACACCAGAAACCCTGAACGCTCATCCCCTAATCCCCTCATCCCCTCATCTCCTCATCTTTCAAGGTATGTACAAAAGAATCCTCCTCCTAGCCCTAACCCTGGTAACATTGAGTACATATGCTCAGAACTATGATCACCGGGCGGCCTTTCATCCCGATTTCTATCCCTATCCGGGAAGTATCTATCGTAGTGCCAGCGGCGAACCGGGTCCGGCTTACTGGCAGAACCGGGCCGATTACAGCATTCAATGTAAACTCGATACGGCTACCCATACAGTGAACGGTGAGCTTAGCTTAACGTATACGAATAGTAGTCCCGATGCCCTGCGTTTTCTCTGGCTCCAACTCGATCAGAACATCTACCAAAAAGATTCACGCGGATCGGCCACGACCACGCAGACAGGCGGTCGCTGGGCCAATGCTTCCTACACAAAAGGGTACAGCATCAGCAATTTGCGTGTTGAGTATTTGACAACTAAATATGTCGTGAAGGACGCGATGACGACGGATACCCGCCTGCAAATCCCCCTCGAGCAACCCCTGAAGACGGGAGAGAAGATCAAACTCTCGCTCGCCTACGAATTTGAGATACCGGAGTATGGAACGGACCGGATGGGCCGACTCAAAACAAAAAACGGATGGGTGTATGAAGTGGCCCAATGGTTTCCTAGGATCTGTGTATATGACGATCTCCATGGATGGAATACGATGCCCTACCTCGGGGCAGGCGAGTTTTATTTGGAGTATGGCGATATTGATTTCAGCATTACCGCCCCCGCTGACTTGATCATCGTTGGCTCCGGCGAGTTACTGAATCCCAAGGAGTGCTTTACCGGCGAACAGATGAAACGTTGGGAAAAGGCGGCTGGTAGCGATCAAACCATCACGATCCGGGGAGAGAAAGAGATCCAGGATAAAGCGTCACGCCCTGCTATGGCCAACCTCACTTGGCGGTTCAAGATTCAAAATACGCGAGATGTGGCGTGGGCCGCTTCCAAAGCATTCATTCTAGATGCGGCGCGCATCAATCTGCCGAGCGGGAAAAAATGTATGGCGATGAGTGTCTATCCGGCCGAGAGTATTAAGGAGCAGGGATGGCAATTGTCCACCGAAATGGTCAAAGGTTCCATCGAGCATTATTCCAAGAAATGGTTCGAGTATCCCTACCCCGCTGCCGTGAACGTGGCCGGAATCGTCGGAGGGATGGAGTATCCGGGTATTGTTTTTTGCAGTTGGGAATCTGCCGGTCCGGCACTATGGGGAGTAACCGATCACGAGTTTGGCCACATTTGGTTCCCAATGATCGTAGGAAGCAATGAACGAAAGTATGCCTGGATGGACGAGGGCTTCAATACATTCATCAACGATCTGTCCACGCAAGCCTTCAAGAATGGCGAATTCAAGGAACAATCTTTTTTCAGCGATCCGAATTCTTCCTTCATGGTAAAATACACGTTCGGCGAGGAAATGGACGGACTCTACAACACCCCGGACGTAATAAAAGAAGATAATTTGGGTATCGCCGCTTACATGAAGCCCGCACAGATGTTGCATGCCTTGCGAAATGAGGTGCTGGGCGAAGAGCGATTCGATCGCGCCCTAAGAGAGTACATCCGTCGCTGGGCATATAAGCATCCTACGCCGTGGGATTTCTTCCACACCATGGAAAATGTTGCCGGTGAAAATCTTTCTTGGTTCTGGCGGGCTTGGGTGCTCAATACCTGGAAATTGGATGTAGCGGTCAAAGGGATCAAAGCAGCAGAGGGAGACCCGGCTGCTGGCTCCATGGTTACCCTCTCCATCCTGGAAAAAATGCCTATGCCGGTAACCGTAGATATCAAAGAATCGAACGGAAAATCGCACCGCCTCAAATTACCCGTCGAGATCTGGCAACGCGGCAGCGAATGGACCTTCCGGGCACCCACCACCAGTGAAGTCACCGAAGTCATCGTCGACCCCGATAAAAAATTACCGGATGTGAATCGGGGGAATAATGGGTGGAAGAAGAGATGAGGGGATGAGCACAACCAAACAGCCGAAGAACAGTGGTTGAACTATTGCTTCGCCATCATTAAACCAGTGCTCAACAATCGTTCATCTATTGTTAAACCATCCTGATTGTCGACATTGGTCATTGAACAATAGCTGTTTTGCTTATTCCCTCATCCTCTCAACGTACATGCACTCGTCCCTCCGCCAATTTCTCCCCGTTCATGTTGCCAACCAATACGTAGTAGATGCCTCGGCTGCCACGGGTTAGATTGACGGGAATCAAGGTATAGGCGCCGGCGATGGGGAACGTTCGGTCGAAGACCAACGAGCCCTTAGAATCATAGATCAGAATCCGACGCTGGCTGTTCGTGCCGCTGGCATTGTAATAGGATACCTGGAAATTACCATCATTGGGAGAAGGGAAGAT
>CAXRAX010000076.1:0-13134 GCA_964229195.1 Chitinophagaceae bacterium
CTCATTTTTCGCCTGTTCAACATCAAGCGAGCGACCGAGGATACCGTCACCGAAGAAGAGATCAAAACCCTGATCACCGAAGGAACCGAAGCCGGCACCATCGATGAGACCGAACAGGAGATCATCGAGCGGGTCTTTCACCTGAGCGATCGAAACATCACTTCGCTGATGACCCACCGAAGCGATATCATCTGGTTCAACCTCGATGAAACCGAAGAGCAGATCAAGGAAAAGATCATTCGGGAACCCCATTCCGCCTATCCGATCTGCGACGGCGATATCGATCAGATCCAAGGCGTGGTTTCGATCAAGGACCTGTATGTACACCCCGATCAAACCCCCTTTCGAAAGATCATGAAACCGGCTCTTTTCGTGCCGGAGAACAACTCCCCCTACCAGGTCCTGGAAAAATTCCAGACCTCCCAGATCCACTCGGCCTTTATCGTGGATGAATACGGAAGCATACAGGGATTGATCACCCTCAAAGACATCCTCGAAGCGATCGTAGGCGAGATGCCACAGGCAGATGTACCGGAATATCAAGTAACAGAGCGGCACGATGGCACCTTCTTAGTGGATGCACAGATCCCATTCTATGATTTTTTAAGCCGTTTTCACCGAACGGAGTGGATGAACGAAGGTGAACAGGAATTCGATACCCTGGCCGGTTTCATCCTGCATCAACTGGAACGCATCCCCAAGGCCGGCGACCGTTTTCAATGGAAGGAATTCTCGCTGGAAGTGTTGGATATGGATGGCCATCGCATCGACAAAGTGCTGGTGGCCATTTCCGACGAGATCCGCCGGGATATGCAAGAGGAGTAAATCAAAAACGAAACTCGATCTCCCGAGCCGGGTAATTCAGCTTGGAGCTTTGCCGTCTTCCCTCCACCGTTACGTGAAAAATATTGATCTGATCCGTGAATTGATCGTACATCAATCCACATTGCGCACTTAATTGAGTCGGCTTGGGCTGAGCGGGAAATTCAATAAAAGCATAGATAGCTTCCTTGTCCTGTTCATACCCGAGGTACCGTCCCGCCAACCGTTTCCCATTGACCGACAGCACCAGCTGCTCTTGGATATACCTCGACACCAAGCTATCCATCGCTTTTTGCCGGGCCGGATCACTCAAGTTGATCGGCACCTGAAAGCGGGTCCGCAAGGCATTCTCAAAATCATCGGTAAATAATTTGCAGGAGAGCTCCAGCGAACGCTCGGCGGCATTATGCTCGATCTCCACCACCCCCACGTGAAACGGATGATCCTTATGGGAACTTCCCGCCACCAGACTAAAGCCGGCCAGCAATAAAAACGTATTCAGTAAGATCGAACGCACGGGTAGATTTTTCCGTGTCAAAACTAGGAAGTAATTTGAAGCCCCGCATCAAACGAATGAACGGCATGAACGGATTTGGTTTTTATTTTCAATTCGGATGGGAGCATATCATCAGTGCGGATGCGCTGGACCATCAACTCTTCCTCACCGCCCTGATGGCCCTATACATGTGGAACGAGTGGAAAAAGATCCTGATACTGGTCACCGCCTTTACCCTCGGCCACTCGTTTACATTGGCCCTAAGTGTGCTGGATTGGATCCGGATCGATTCGGCCTGGGTCGAATTTCTGATCCCCCTCAGCATCGTGCTGACCTGCCTGCTGAACCTTCGTCGGCTCACACCAGACACGTCTCAGCGAATCTCCCAATACATCCTGGCCGCGCTGTTCGGACTGATCCACGGAATGGGCTTTGCCAACAACCTCCGATTTATGCTGGCCAGGGACGAAAGCCTGGCGACCAACCTGTTGGCCTTTAATCTGGGACTGGAAGCAGGACAGATCGCGATCGTACTGCTGGTATTAGCCCTGGGCTATGGGATCGTCAATACCTTCCGTGTAAACCGAAGAGATTGGTCTCTTTTTCTCTCAGCTGCCTCGTTTGGCTTAGCTTTGTGGATCACACTCCAACGAATTCCTTAACCGAAAGAAATATGAACCCCATGCGTTTTTCGACCCTGATCGCACTGTGCTTCCTGGCCTCGACCAGCATGGCCCAGAACATCCAGAACAACCCCGGCAGTAACCACGGCAACAAGTTTGAGCAAATGGGATCCATCTTTCCCACGCCCAACGAATACCGTACCGCCAGTGGGGCACCCGGACCCAAATACTGGCAGCAACGCTGTGACTATGACATCACCTGCGAACTGGATGAGAAGAATCTCACCCTCACCGGTCGGGAGCGGATCACCTACCGAAATCAATCGCCCGATGTATTGGAATATCTCTGGCTGCAACTCGATGAGAACGAACACAGCAGCGTGAACAATGCCAACTACCAGAGCAGCAATCCGATGAACCGCAGGATGACGCCCGCCGCATTGGATAAGGTAGAAGAATCGTACCGCGACAACGGATACGGCGTCAACATCACCCGGATCGTAGACAGTAGCGGAAAAAAATTGGCCTATACCATCAATAAAACAATGATGCGGGTGGAACTACCCAAACCCCTGAAGCCCGGCCAACGTTTTGTGTTCAACATCGACTGGAACTATAAGATCCCGGATCGGATGACACTGGGCGGCCGCGGCGGCTATGAATTTTTTCCGGAGGACGGCAACTACCTCTTCACCATCACCCAATGGTACCCGCGACTCTGCGTGTACAGCGACTACAAAGGTTGGCAGAACCATCAATTCACCGGTCGCGGAGAATTCACCCTGACCTTCGGTGATTTCGATGTAAAGATGACCGTACCCGCCGATCATATCGTTGGCTCCACCGGGGAAGGCCAGAACTACGCCAGCGTGCTCACACCGGCCCAACTCGCCCGTTGGAAAAAAGCCCAGACCAGTCAGGATGTGATCGAGATCGTAACCCTGGACGAAGCCAAGGCCGCGGAGAAAAATAATACCACCGCTAAAAAGACCTGGCATTATAAAGCCAAAAACGTTCGCGACTTCGCCTGGGGATCCAGTCCCAAATTCGTGTGGGATGCCATGCCGGTCAATATCGAGGGACGAAAAGTAATGGCCATGAGTCTCTATGGTAAAGAAGCCTACGGACTCTATCGCCCCTACTCCACCAAAGTAGTGGCCCATACCATCAAAACCTACTCAGATTTCACGATCCCCTATCCCTACCCAGTGGCACAAAGTGTGGAGGCCAGCAACGGTATGGAATACCCGATGATCTGCTTTAACTACGGACGCACCGAGAAAGACGGCACCTACAGCGAAAGCATCAAAAATGGTATGATCGGAGTGGTGATCCACGAAGTGGGACATAATTTCTTCCCCATGATCATCAACAGCGACGAGAGACAATGGAGCTGGATGGACGAGGGACTGAACACATTCGTAGAGTACCTGACGGAGGAACTGTGGGACAATAAATTCCCCAGCCGCCGGGGGCCCGCAGCCTATATCACCGACTACATGAAACTGCCCAAAGACCAACTGGAGCCCATCATGTCCAACAGTGATAACATCGTTCAATTTGGTCCCAATGCCTATTCGAAACCGGCTACTGGACTGAATATCCTGCGCGAAACCATCATGGGCCGTGAGCTGTTCGACTACGCCTTCAAACAATATGCCCGTCGATGGGCCTTCAAACATCCCGAACCCGCCGATTTCTTCCGAACCATGGAAGATGCCAGCGGCGAAGACCTCGACTGGTTCTGGAGAGGCTGGTTCTACAGCACCGAAGTATGCGACATCGCCCTCGATACCGTCAAATATGCCAAGGCCGATGTGGATGCCAAACCCATGGAATCACAAGAAACCAAAATGAAACGCGGTGTCGACAAACCTCAGGTACCGGCCTTCGACGACCTGTCCAAGATCCGTAATAGAAAAGACACCACCATCGTATTTGAGACCGATCGCGATACCACCCTGCGTGATTTTTACTGGCGCTACGCCCGGGGCATCGAACCCTACGATACCGCCAAATACGAGATCACCATCCCGGCCATGAAAGGCGATACCCTGTCGCAGGAAGAAAAAGAGAAATACCGCGATCGCCATATGTACGAACTAACCTTCAGCAACAAAGGCGGATTGGTGATGCCGATCATTCTCGAGTGGACCTATACCGATGGCACCACTGAATATGAAAAGATCCCCGCGCAGGTATGGCGTTTAAATGAAGGAAAGGTGATCAAGTCCTTCGTCAAAAACAAAGAAGTCAAATCCATCAAACTCGACCCCTATCGCGAAACCGCCGACATCAATGAGTCGAACAACGGATGGAACACCATCCCAACCCCCTCCAAATTCAGCGTGTTCAAGCAAAACATGAACGGGCCCCGCCGCGGTGCCCCGGGCGTGGGCGGCAACCCCATGCAACGCGCACAGGAGAAAGAAAACAAAAAAGCATTCTAACGAACCCGATCCCATTCCAACGGCCGCCTGGTGCGGCCGTTTTTTTTACATTTGATAGATGAACCCATCCCTGCCCCTGCTTGCGCTGCTGCTGACGATAACGACGATCGCCTCGGCAGCGACCGTCGACTCCATCGCCCTGCCCAGCCAATCCATGAACAAAGAATGGAGGTGCGTAGTGATCAAACCCGATTCCTACACCCAAAAAAAACACGCCCAAAAAAGATTTCCCGTTGTCTATCTCCTGCACGGATACAGCGGCTGGTACAGCAATTGGATCATACGCGTGCCGGAACTGAAGGAATTGTCGGACCGGGAGCAAGTCCTCATCGTTTGCCCGGACGGCGGATACAGCAGCTGGTATTGGGATAGCCCGATCGACTCCACCTCCCGCTACGAAACCTATATCGCCCTGGAAGTACCCAAACAGATCGATCAGCAATACCGAACCATCGCCGACCGAAGCGGACGGGCCATCACCGGACTGAGCATGGGCGGCCACGGCGGCATCTACCTGGGCTTTCGACACGCAACCTTCTTCGGTGCCTGTGGCAGTATGAGCGGCGCCGTCGACCTCTCCTACTCAGTGAACAAATATGATATCGCCAAACGGATCGGAGATACCGTGAACCATCGTCAAAACTGGTACGAGTACAGCGCCCTCGGCGCCCTCGATCAACCCTCGCAACCCCTTGCCGTGATCATCGATTGCGGACTGGACGATCACCTGCTCCAAGGCAATCGTAACCTCCACACCAAAATGATCGAACGAAAGATCGCACACGATTACATCGAACGCCCCGGAAAACACGATTGGAACTACTGGCGCAATGCCGTCTCCTATCAAATGCTGTTCTTCAGTAAATTCTTTCAGGCAGAAGCCCGAAAAAAACAGACTCAGTAACCCCCTGTTGCCCCATCACGCACCCGTACGGGTTTCTTACCGGAATTCTTTTTGTCAAATTGCTGTATCACCGGCGGCTTCGTGATCTTTTTATTGCCGAGCGAATCAACAGTTGGCGTATAGACAGGCTTCGCACGCGGGTCTAGGTTAATACCGCTGGCCTGTTCATTATCCTCTTTCAATCGATTCATCACATACTCCAACCGCTCCTCCACCTTTCCCGTTCGCGGATCATAATAGGTAAACCGTCCATGCCGAAAGGCGACCCCTTCGTTCTTGACCACGACCGACCCGATCACCTTATTGGGATCGTTCAGGTCATACACCAATACGGTGTCAGTTGCATTACTCGGATCGATGGCCCGCCAAGATTCCGTACGCAACAACCCGCCGAACGGGGTATAATATCGTTGCAGACCGTTCAAGAGTCCCCACCGGTACTTTTCCTCCGCGATCAAAACACCCTCCGGCGTGAATTTGCTCCACTCACCCTCCTTCTTATCATCGACAAAATATCCTTGCTCATCATACCCCCGCTCCCCCCGGATCTCCGGAACGGATAGATACCAAGGGCCCTGTCGCCTGCCCTGCTGATCCACCCGATTGAGTGTATCCCCGCGCGGACTCAATTCAAAGGATTTCCATTGGGCCGTGGACTGAACCGCCCACAAAAGAAACAATCCCGTCAGCAACCGCATATTTTGTAAGTTTGGAGACCTCCCAAAATACGAACGAAATCAACCAGGCCATGCGCAACTCCCTGTTAAAGACACTACAATTTTCGCTTCTACTCGCCTTGCAGACCGGCACCACTCCGGCCTACGCCCAACCCCAACCCAGCAACGGATCGTGGCGACTTAACCAAACGCTGGCCAAACGTACCGAACTGGAAAATCGCTCCTTGCTCCAGGAAGTTCCGTTTCGAAACATCGGTCCCTCTATCATGAGCGGACGAGTCGTCGACATCGATGCCAACCCAAGCGACCCCACAGAATTCTATGTGGCGTATGCCACAGGCGGACTCTGGCACACGAAGAACAACGGACAAAGCTTCACCCCGATCATGGATAGCCTGGAAGTGCTCTTCATCGGAGACATCGCGATCAATTGGAATACGCCGGAGCGCCTTATCTGGGTGGGCACCGGAGAAGTGAATAGCAGCCGGTCCTCCTACGCCGGAACAGGAGTTTACCAAAGCCGCGACAACGGAAAGACCTGGAATCACCTCGGACTGGAAGAATCCCACCACATCGGCAAGATCCAACTCCACCCCACAGACCCCAATACCGCGTGGGTGGCCGCCCTGGGCCATCTCTATTCGCCCAATAAAGAAAGAGGCGTCTATAAAACCACCGACGGCGGAAAGTCCTGGAAACACACCTTGTTCGTAGATGAAAATACCGGCTGCGTGGATCTCGATATCAATCCCGCTAACCCCAATGAAGTCTATGCCGCCATGTGGTACCGCGTGCGCCGCGCCTGGAAATTCGAAGAGAGCGGTCCCAGCAGCGGCATTTTCAAAAGCCTCGATGCGGGACAAACCTGGAACCTCGTCAGTGCCGCCGGCTCGGGATTCATGAAAGGCGATAAGGTCGGACGCATCGGCCTGGCCGTCCATCCCAAAAATCCACAGATCATTTATGCGATCGTCGACAACAACACCCCCCTTCCCGCCAAAACAAAAAAAGACTCCTCCTTCGAAAAGGCCGATCTCAAAGAACTCAGCAAAGAACAATTCGCAAACCTGAACGAAGCCCGTCTCGACAGCTTCCTCAAAAAGAATCGCTTTCCACGTGCCTATACCGCCAAATCCATAAAAGAAAAAGTGGCCAAGGGTGAATTGTCGCCCCGCGCCGTGTGGGACTGGCTCGACAGCGACGATGGCTTCCAAAATACCGGTATCGCCGGATGTGAGGTTTACCGAAGTGAGGACGGAGGATTGCATTGGACCAAAACACACGAAAAACCCATCGGCATCTTCAATACCTACGGCTATTATTTCGCGAAAATTTATACCTCCGCCTACAACACCGATAAAGTTTTCATCCTCGGATTCTACGCACAGGTCTCCACCGACGGCGGAAAAACCTTCACGACGATGGACAAAGGCAATGTGCACCCCGACCACCATGCACTTTGGATCAATCCCCAACGCGACAACCACGTGATCAACGGAAACGACGGCGGCTGTAACATCAGCTACGACAACGGAGAGAACTGGTTCAAGGCCAATACGCCTTCGGTGGGACAATACTATGCCATCACCGTCGATGAAGCCAAACCCTATAATGTCTACGGAGGTTTACAAGACAATGGTAGCTGGTGGGGACCCTCCACCCATAAAGAAGACATCGGCTGGATCGATAACGGACAGTATGGTTTCCGTTCCATCAATGGTGGCGATGGAATGCAAGCCCAGGTCGATCCGCGCGACAATGCCACCGTCTACTCCGGATCCCAATTCGGTGTGTATGCACGGTATCATAAAGAAAAGAAAGCAGCACCCAAATACATCCGCCCCCAACATGAGCTGGGCGAAAAACCCCTGCGATTCAATTGGCAAACCCCTATTTGGTTGAGTAAACACCAGCCGGATGTTTTATACTATGGCAGCAACCGCTTACATCGCTCACTCAACAAAGGAGATACCGTGATCGCGCTGAGCAGTGACCTCACCAACGGCCGTGTAACCGGTAACGTACCCTACGGTACCATCACCACGCTTTGCGAATCGCCCAAACGGTTCGGGCTGATCTATGTAGGCACCGACGACGGCAACCTGCACCGGAGCTACGACGGTGGATACAGCTTTGAAAAATTAAATGCCACGCCTCCTCCGCCAACCAAAAAGAAAACTCCGGCTTTCACCGGCTTCAACACCAACCAACTCTGGGTGAGTCGGGTGATCGCCTCCCACCACCAAGAAGCAAGGGTCTATGCCAGTTTGAATGGTTATCGGTTTGATGATTTCAGTGCCTACCTCTTCACCAGCGAGGATTATGGGAAGACCTGGAGATCCATTGCGGGAAATCTGCCGCCCGAACCCATTAATGTAGTCCGGGAAGACCCCACCGATCCCGATATCCTCTATGTAGGTACCGACGGGGGCGTGTATGTGAGCTTCGATCGAGGCAATTCCTATATGGCCTGGAGAAGCGGTCTGCCTAAATCCGTTCCCGTACACGACATTGCCATACAGGCTCGTGAAAACGAGATCGTTTTGGGAACCCACGGACGTAGTTTGTACGTGGCCAAACTGGAGGATGTGCAAAAACTGAAAAAAGATCCGGACTGGATGAAAAAGAAACCGGCACCCAAAAAAGAAAAACGAAACGAGTGGGAAGAAGAAGATTAATCCTTCTTCGCTGCCGACTGCTGAAAACGCAGAAGCGCCAACTCATATCCCTGCAGTCCCAATCCAGCGATCGTTCCTTTGGCCACGCCGCTGATATAGGAAACTTGACGAAAATCTTCCCGGGCGTGAACATTGCTGATGTGGACCTCTATGACCGGCGCCGGGATCGAGGAAACGGCATCTCGTAATGCCACAGAAGTATGCGTATAACCACCGGGATTGAAAATGATGCCATCGACCTCAAATCCTTGCTTCTGGAGTTCATTGATCAACTCGCCTTCTACGTTGGATTGATAGTAGCGGATCTCCACCTCAGGGTGACGGGCCCGCAGCTGCTGTAAAACATCCTCGAAGGACTGATGACCATCCACCGATGGCTCCCGTTTTCCGAGCAGGTTCAGGTTTGGTCCGTTGAGGATGGCAATTTTCATAACTCTAATTTACGAAGCCCCGATCAGGCGTGCGATCGCACCATGTCGAGGAACTGATCGAATAAATAGCGGCTGTCGTGCGGCCCCGGTGTTGCCTCCGGATGATATTGCACCGAGAAGGCCGGCTTGCCCTTCACACGAATGCCTTCGATGGACTGATCGTTCAGGTTCACGTGCGTCACTTCAATTTGTTCGGATTTCGAGATGGAGACCGGATCTACGCCAAACCCATGGTTTTGGGTGGTGATCTCGGAACGACCGGTAACCAAATTCTTGACCGGATGGTTTAGTCCCCGATGCCCATGATGCATCTTGAATGTGGATACGCCATTGGCCAGTGCCAGCAATTGATGACCGAGACAGATCCCGAACAAGGGCTTATTCTTTTCCAACAACGTGCGAACGGTTTGGATGGCATAATCCATCGGGGCCGGATCGCCCGGTCCGTTTGAAATGAAATACCCGTGTGGCTGGTACGCTTCCACCTCCGACAAAGGTGTTTTTGCCGGGAACACTTTCACTTGTGCTCCGCGCTCCACCATGCACTGCAGAATATTTTTCTTTACGCCATAATCCATTACTGCTATGCGCACACCGGTATCCGCTCCCAGCACATAAGGTGATGGGGTACTCACTTTCGAAGCCAACTCCAATCCGTTCATGTCGGGGACGGCTTTCAACTGCTTTTCCAGCGAGGCTATATCCGTAGTTTCCGAAGAGATGATGCAGTTCATGGCCCCTTTCTGACGGATGTGCTCCACAAGTGCCCGGGTATCGACCCCGGTGATGGAAACGATCCCGTTCGTTTTGAGGTATTGATCCAGTGAATCATCGGCCATTTTGCGGGAATATTGGTCCTCGAGATTTCGGCCGATCAATCCGCTGATCTTCACCGAGTCTGATTCTACATCCGACTGTTTCACTCCATAATTCCCAATATGGGCACTGTTCATGATCAGGATCTGCCCGAAATAACTGGGGTCGGTAAAGACCTCCTGATAACCGGTCATTCCGGTGTTGAAACAGATCTCGCCGGTGGTGGTGCCAATGGCCCCAAAGGCAAAGCCCCGGGCCAGGGTTCCATCGGCCAGTAAAAGCACAGCGGGCGTAGTGGAGGTTGACATGATACTGGGTTGTGGTAAAAACAAATTGAGCAAAATTACGGCCGGACCGTTAGTTTTTCCAGAAAGATGTCCACAATTCAGTAGCTCAGATCAAAGGTTCTTGCTGCGAGAGGCAATGAAAACTGCCCAGTCCCCAAATGATATCGGTAGAGTCGATGCCCACCACTTCCCGATCCGGGAAGGCGGATTGTATGATCTGCAGTGCGCGGTCGTCTCGCCGACTCCGAAACGTGGGAACGATCACCGATTTATTGGCTATATAAAAATTGGCGTAGGAACAGGGTAGTCGCTGGTCCTCATAGATCAATTCCTCCGGCATGGGCAGTTCGATGATGTTGAGGGATTTGCCATTCAACAGACGCATCTGTTGTAGCTGACGCAAGTTGTGCTGCAACAATTCGTAGTTGGCATCCTGCTTATCTTCCTCGATCACGGTGATCACGGTGTCTTCGTTCACGAAACGGACGGTGTCGTCGATGTGCCCGTCGGTATCGTCGCCTACGATCCCTTCATCTACCCAGAGGACTTGTTTCATCCCGTAATAATCGAGCAGGAATTGTTCGATCTGGGCCTGACTCAGGTGGGGGTTTCGGTTGGGATTGAGCAAACAGGCGGTGGAGGTCATAACGGTACCCCCTCCGTTGAACTCGACCGATCCGCCCTCCATGATAATGCCGGGGTGAAAAACAGGCAGGTTCAAGGCTTCGCCTATGAGGGTAGGAATGATATCATCGAGGTCGTAGGGCGGGTATTTGTTTCCCCAGGCGTTGTAGTTCCAGTCCACAATAACCTTCGGCTGGGCAGCTTGGGGATTGATCAGGAAAGCGGGACCATGATCTCGACACCAGGCATCGTTGGTAGGGTGAAAGAAAAAATCCACCAGCGAAAGATCTACCGCCTCTTTTTCCAGCCACGAGATCGCAAATGCCTTCATGGCCTCATCAGCCACATTGATGCAAACCCGCTCCCCTTTTGTGAGCTCTTTGATAAACTTGGCATAGGAAGGAAAGATCGTATGGATCTTCCCGGGCCACGACGCTTCCTTGTGCGGCCAACTCAACCACGTCGCCCGGTGCGGCGCAAACTCCGCCGGAAAAGTATAACCCAACTCCCTCGGCGTAACCAAAATCTTACTCATATCCCAACTTTTCAAACCATTTAAACGCTGAAGCCTCATCCTCTCATCCTCTCATCTCCTCATCTAAATACCTCTTCGTGATTCCCTCATATGAATCAATCCTCCGGTCCCGCAAAAAGGGCCAATGAGTCCGGTAGCGATCGGTTTTAGACAGATCGATCTGCACCACCTGTGTTTCTTCTTTGTCATGGGAGGCTTGATAGAGAATGGAGCCGAAGGGGTTGGACACAAAGGAACCGCCCCAGAATTTCATGGCACCATTTTGTTCAAATCCCACGCGGTTCACGCTTACCACATGCACGCCATTGGCGACGGCGTGGCTTCGTTGAATGGTTTGCCAGGCGTTGTATTGTTCAGTGTTGGTGGCTTCATCTTGCGTGGTAGCCCAGCCGATGGCGGTGGGATAGAACAGGATCTCAGCACCCATGAGGGAGGTGATACGGGCCGCTTCGGGATACCATTGGTCCCAGCAGATCAGCACGCCCAGGGTAGCGTATTGGGTCTTGAATACTTTGTATCCCAGGTCGCCGGGCGTAAAGTAGAATTTCTCGAAATAGGCCGGATCGTCGGGGATATGCATTTTCCGGTATTTGCCCAGGTAGCTGCCGTCGGCATCGATTACGGCCGTGGTATTGTGATAAAGTCCTTCTGCGCGTTTTTCGAACAGGGAAGCCACGATCACCACATTGAGTTCACGGGCCAGGGGTTGAAGGGCTTCGGTAGAGGGACCAGGAATCGGCTCCGCCAACTGAAAATTGGCATAGTCCTCGACATCACAGAAATAAAGCGAGGTGAATAATTCCTGCAGGCACACGATCTGGGCCCCTTTGGCGGCGGCCGTTCGAATGCCCTCCATTGCT
Source organism: Chitinophagaceae bacterium (assembly GCA_964229195.1). Classification (GTDB taxonomy): domain Bacteria; phylum Bacteroidota; class Bacteroidia; order Chitinophagales; family Chitinophagaceae; genus JJ008. The sequence goes on from CAXRAX010000076.1 coordinate 12,204, forward strand.
TTTTTCAAGTTCTCGGTTTTGGAGGCCGAGCAACTCATTTGGACGAGTCCAACGGAAACGTTTCGCATGGCTGAAGTTGTGGGTCAAAATTAACTATCCCGAAGGAGGCGGACATAAAAAAATCCCGACCGTTGGGTCGGGATCTTGAATAGGTATTTGTCGATTACTCGGCAGCGGGTGCATCCGCCGCAGGTGCTTCTGTTGAAGCCGCATCGGCTTTCTTCTTGGCACCACCGGAACGACGGGTTTTCTTGGCAGGAGCTTTGGCTTCAGCCGTTCCTTTACCATAGATTTCATTGAAATCCACCAGTTCGATCATGGCGGTTTCGGCGTTGTCGCCGGGGCGTGCACCCAACTTGATGATACGGGTGTATCCGCCCGGACGGCCACCGATCTTCTCCGCAACGGCACCGAACAGTTCTTTGATGGCTTCCTTATCACCCAGGTAACTGAACACCACCCGACGCTGGTGCGTGGTGTTGGTCTTGGCTTTGGTGATCAGGGGCTCTACGAATACGCGCAGGGCTTTGGCCTTGGCGGTAGTGGTAACGATCCGCTTGTATTGGATCAATTGGCAGGCCAGGTTACTCAGCAACGCCTCGCGGTGTGCTTTGGTACGGCTCAGGTTTTTGACTTTGTCTCCGTGACGCATGTTGTTTGTTTGACGGGTTTATAAAATTCGGTTGTACCGTGTCAGGAATTACAACCTACTTTCCTTGATTTAGATTTCGCTGACTTCGATGCCGAGCTTGGGAAGGTCCATTCCGAAATGCAGGCCACGATCGGTGAGCACTTGCTCGATCTCGGAGAGGGACTTCTGTCCGAAGTTGCGGAACTTCATCAAGTCTTCTTGCTCATATTGAACCAGCTCACTAAGTGAATTGATTTTAGCTGCTTTCAAGCAATTGAATGCACGTACGGAAAGATCAAG
>CAXRAX010000077.1:0-10352 GCA_964229195.1 Chitinophagaceae bacterium
TCCGCATCTACATTCTGCTGGCAATAGGTAGGTGTGATGAGCTCCTTGTCCTTGCAATCCGGCACGCCGTCACCATCGGTATCCAAGCTAACACCGTGGCTGTCAACCGGACAACCGGCAGGCGTTTGCTCCCGGTCAAATTGATCGGTCACGCCATCGCCATCCGTATCCGGCAAAACGGGTTTGGGGAATTTCATCAAACGAGGGTTGCGAATCTCGCCGTAGGCATAATCCAACGGGTTGATCCACCACAATGGCTCAACCGAGCGCCCGCCCAGGTTGATGTTCAATCCCACGGTCAAATAATTGTACGAATCAAAATCACGGGTCAAAGCCGCATCCCCCCAGGGGTTTTCCTGCCAACGCTGACCATCCAACAAATCGTCGCGTACAATACTCATCCGATCCTCAATGGCCAGGTTCAATCGGTTGTTCAACTTGAAGGCCACACCCATACCTACTATGGCAACGGGGCGAAGGGTTTTGCCGCCGATCTTCGGACGAGTCGTGCCGTGATCCTCCGCAGGCGTTTCGTAATCATCATCCAACACATTATTGCGCATGTTCTTCAAGAAAGAACGACGCTCCTTGTATGGAGCAGAAGCAAGTGCCTGAAAATTGTATTTCTGGGTTCCATTTAACGCATTGACGTACGTCTCATAGATCATAGCGCCCATCCCACCGATTATGTATAAGTTCATGCCGGTTTTGGACTTATGGAAGCGCACGTTGTTCAGCGTGATGACTCCCTGTAAACTCAATTCCTGCACATTGGTCTTGTAATTGTAGAAAACCTGCTCCCAGGGACGGCCGGGTTGTCCGGTCGAAGAACCCACAACGATCGCACCCCCCGGACCCGGTTGTGCCAGCGGAGCGGAATAGCGCTGGTTCGGATTGGCGATGTTTCTGCCCCAAGCCGGGTTCTTTCCATAATTGCCGGAAGCAGTGTAAGCATATCCCTTCCCGACGCCGTTCATGAATTCGCCGCGCAAGGAAAAAACATACCCAAAAGCCTTGCGCACATGAAGGCCAAAGCCAGGCGAGAGAAACTGGGCATGCACGTCGCCGCTGATCTGAAACAACCCTCCTTTGACCCCGATCTCCCATTGGTTACGAGGTTTGGAGGGGAAATTGTACGTACCGTTCAGGAATTCCGTGTGTTGGGGCATCCGTTTGCTGGGGATCAGCGAGGAGTCTTTGAGGTCGTATCCACCCCCCACATTTTGTGCGAACGCAGTGGAAATCAGCGAGACACAAGCCAGGAAAAAAATCCTGAATGAGTTGGTTTGCATAGTTTGATATTAAATTTTTTAAGGATAAGCCCGTAATTCTACAAAATTACATCTACGAGGGGATTTTCCAAATTTTACTTCGTTTATTTGCAATGATATCCCTTTAGCTTTCAATTACTTAAATTGATTTTTGAAGTTGAATGTTGAGGCCGAAATCAACAATGACCTCCCTCATTCGTAACGCTGATACCGGGCATGAAACTACCCAACCACCTGATCGAAACAGAGCTGAAGCAGTTCGATAAATGCTTTCAGGAAGCCGTTCGCAGCGACGCGCCCCTGTTGGATCGGATCATGCGCTACGTCGTAAACCGTAAGGGGAAACAGATCCGACCCATGTTTGTGCTGCTCTGCGCCAAGCTCTGCGGCACCATCAATGAGAAAACCTATCGGGCAGCTTCCCTGGTTGAGATCCTGCACACCGCCACGCTGGTGCACGACGATGTGGTAGATGACTCCCTCGAGCGCAGAGGCTTTTTCTCTACGTATGCCCTCTGGAAAGCCAAGGCTAACGTCCTCATCGGCGATTATCTATTGGCGAAGGGATTACTATTATCACTCGACCATGGCGATTACCGCATTCTGCATATCCTCTCCGAAGCCGTTCGGAAAATGAGCGAGGGCGAACTCCTCCAACTTGAGAAAGCCCGTAGCCTCAACCTGCGCGAAGACGTTTATTTCGAGATCATCCGAAATAAAACCGCCTCTCTGCTGGCCTCCGCTTGTTCAGCCGGCGCCTGGTCGGTTTCCGAAGATGAAACCATCACGGAAACCCTTCGAGTATTCGGTGAAACAACCGGCATGGCCTTTCAGATCAAAGATGACCTGTTCGATTACACCCAAGAACGCGTAGGCAAACCGACCGGCAACGACATCAAGGAAAAAAAATTAAGCCTGCCCCTGATCTATGCACTGCAACAGGCAGAACGGTCGGTCCGAAAAAAATTGATCTACATCCTCAAAAATGAGAATACCCAACGCGACCGGGTCGATTGGGTGATCCATACCGTCAATGAGTACGGAGGCATTGCGTATGCGACCGACAAAATGAATACATTCAAAGCGCAGGCCCTCGAACAACTCCATCAATTTCCGGAAAGTCCGATTCGACAAGGACTGGAAGACATGGTCCGCTTTGTGACCGAGCGAAAATTCTAAGCCGAGCCAGAAACATGCAAAAGCGCTGGATACTTCAACAGCCCGATCCATCGGCCATCGCCCGGCTGCAAGAACAACTCAACCTGCAACCCGCCCTGCTGGAATTACTGGTCAAGCGTGGCATCGAAGACCTCGACACCGCCCGTAGCTTTTTTCGTCCAGATCCCAACACCCTTCACGCCCCCTGGCTAATGAAGGATATGGAAAAAGCCGTCGATCGGATCGAACGAGCCCTCCAACAAAACGAGTCGATCCTGATCTATGGCGATTACGATGTTGACGGTACCACCTCCGTGGCCAGTATGTACTCTTTCCTGCGGAAACACCATGCCCGACTCGATTTTTACATTCCCCACCGCTACCGGGAAGGATACGGACTCAGTCAGGCCGGTATCGACTACGCGATCCAACAAGGCGTTCAGCTCATCCTTACGCTCGACTGCGGCATCAAGTCGGTAGAACTGATCCGGCAGGCCAGCGACAACGGAATAGACGTCATTGTCTGCGATCACCACCTGCCAGACACCATCCTTCCTCCCGCCCTTGCCATCCTCAATGCCAAACAAACCGATTGCCCCTACCCCTTCAAAGAATTATGTGGCTGCGGCGTTGGATATAAACTCATGACGGCACTGTGCGAACGCATGCATTGGCCCCAAGCCGAAGCCGATGAGTACCTCGACTTGCTGGCCACCGCCATCGCCGCCGACATCGTTTCGATGAGCGGAGAAAATCGGGTGCTCACGTACCTGGGACTCCAAAAAGCCAACCAAAAACCCAACATCGGCATTCGGGCACTGGCTAGGATCAGTGGACTAACCAAAACCCTGCACATACAAAATCTGGTCTTCATGATCGCCCCGCGCGTGAATGCGGCGGGACGAATGGATGATGCCAAAAAAGCCGTTCATCTCTTCACCGCCGAAAGCGAAGAAGCCGCGATGGAATATGCCAAAGCCCTCCACGCCGACAACGATGAACGCAAACAAGCCGATCGATCCATCACCCAAGAGGCCCTTCGACAAATTGAAGCCAACCCCGATTGGAAAGAACGGGTATCCACCGTTGTCTTTCATCCCGAATGGCACAAAGGCGTTGTGGGAATCGTTGCCTCCCGGCTGATCGAACATCATTTCCGGCCTACCATCGTACTCACCCGCTCGGGCGAAGAAGCCTCCGGGAGTGCCCGCAGCGTGCCGGGATTTAATCTTTACGAGGCCATTTATGCCTGTCGCCACTTGCTGACCCGTTACGGCGGACACATGGCTGCCGCCGGCATGAGCCTTCCGCTGGATAAAGTAGATGCCTTCCGCGATCAATTCGAACAGGCCGTACAACACACCCTCGACCGGGAACTGCTCATCCCCTCGATCCGCGTCGATGCAGAGATCCGACTGGCCGACATCCACCAAAAATTTTATGATATCCTGCGGCAAATGGAACCGTTCGGCCCCGATAACGAACCGCCAATTTTTCTCCTTCGAAACGTCACCGATACCGGCTATTCAAAGATCGTCAAGGAAGATCACCTTCGTTTTGTCGTAAAACAAGGCAATCACCGCATCGCAGGAATCGGATTCGGACTGGCCAAAAAAAGCAACCTCTTGCTTTCCGGTGATCCGATCGATCTGGTATGCCACATTGAGGAAAACGAGTACCAGGGAAACATCACACTGCAAATTCGAGTACTGGACATCCGCGCGGCCGAGCCAGCCCGGTAATTTCGCCTACATTTGTCAGTCATGAAGCGGCATACCCTTCGTTATGGTCAAGCGATCCTACTGGCAGCGGCAATCCTCCTGCTTAGCCCACACACGGGTCGTACGCAAAGCTCCCCTAACACACTCGACGTGGTCTGTTGGAACATCGAATATTTTGGAGCTCCGTACAACTCCGGCCCCCCCAACAAGGATGTTCAGGAAATGAATGCCAAACGCATCCTACGGATGCTCGATGCCGATATCTATGGTGTACTAGAGATCGTGGATACCCTGCGGTTCCGAAGACTGGTCGACTCGTTGGGACAAGGTGAATATGCCTTCGTCATCGCCCCCTACTGCTCCAGCAATACCACCGGCACGGGAAATAGCTGGACCAGCGGACAAAAACAAGCCTACATCTACCGTCGTTCGGTTTTCTCGAACGTCAGCACCCGAGGCATGATGCGAAACAGCAGCGCCGCCTATACCAACTGGGGCTCCGGACGCTTTCCCTTTCAACTCAGTGCCACCGCCACCATCAACGGTGTCAGCCGTAACCTGAATTTTATCCTGCTGCATGGAAAAGCCGGAGCCACGCAATCCGATTATGACCGACGATTCGCCGCCGCACAGGAACTCAAGGATACCCTCGACGCATACTACAACAATACCCTCAACCTGATCATCGGCGATTACAACGATGCGCTGAACACCTCCATTTTTGCAGGTGCCACGACCAGCAGCTACATCTCCATCGTGGCCGATAGTACCGATGCCGATAGTTATAAATCGATCACGCTTCCATTAGGTGCAGCCGGACAAACCACGATGATCAACTTTCCCAACGTCATCGACAATCACGTGATCTCCAACGAGGTCGTGCCCTTCTATATACCCAACTCCGCTAAAGTGCGGACCGATGTCACCACCATCGTTCCCGATTACGTAAGTGCCGCCAATACATCCGACCACTATCCCGTCTTCTCCCAATACAATCTCTCCGGCGTCGTTACGTCCGTTCCGCCTAGCCCTTCCGTCGATTGGGGTCTTTTTTTATATCCCAACCCCGGACGATCTACCTATTATATTCGTGCTAGCAAAAACACAGCAGCAACACAAGCCAGATTGTTCGCAGCGGGTGGACAACTGATCTGGAGCGGACGACTTCCCCGACTCAGTGCCGGATCCACGTATCCACTGTCGCTTCCACCCCTCTCCAACGGAAACTATTACCTGGAGCTCACACAAGGCAATCAACGAACTCGTTTATCCTTGATGGAGGTGAAATAAAAAGTCCCGCCGAAAGCGGGACTAATATCGATATCCATGGATCCGATCGGATGAGGCTTACTGCAACAGGATCCGCAGACGTCCCAACTCCTTCTCAAAATTCACCAATCGGAGCTCATAGATGCCTAAGGGCAAGTGTGCCGGAATCACAAAGGTCCGATCGATGAAATTCCCCTGTACACTCATGTGATGAACATGAACCATCCGTCCCAGTCCATCAAAGAACTGCAAACCATGATAACCAGGTGTCAGATCCGTTAACGAAACGGTCAGGTTCACCGACTGTCCCGGACGCATCGGCGAAGGGAAGACCCGGAATCCGGCACCGATCGAGTTCAGAGTAACGGAACGCTGTGCGCCATAGGCCGTACCCCCACTGCTGGTGGCATAAGCCTTATAATAATAGGTAGCCCCCTGCAGCAAACCAGATACAGCAGACTGGAAGGAACCCCCAGAGAGATTATTTGACGACACCTTTGTTCCGGTTCCATCCGCAAAGCCGTTGACGGAACTGTATTCAATACCATAGGCAGTCACATTTGAGCAGCCCGTTGCAGATATTGAACCCGCCAACGAAGCACCCCGGGTGGTAATGCCCGAAGCCGCACCAGTGGTTACCGTAGCAGGTGTATTCACCCCGGCACCGGATGCAGCGACAAATACCGAGGAAGCTCCTCCGCCGGAAACAGGAATCGATCCGTTGTATGACTGAACAGCCGTCGGGTTGAATCGAACAAAGATGGTGTAGCTCTGTGTTCCGCCCGGATTGATGATGCCAATTGTATTGTTATAACTGCCGCCGGAGGTTTGCGAGAAGCTGTATCCGGCCAGCGGTCCCACCGTGATCAACGAAGCTGTCAGGTTGGTACCATTGATGGTAAAGGAATTGGGACCGGCCAGGCCATTCACACACACCGAACCAAACGGAGCCAAGGCCGTGGCCGTCAACTGCGGAGGCGGCGGAGCCGTTGTCGGAAAGTGTTGCTGTGCCCCATATGCCGTGCCACCACCATTCGTAGCGTAGGCCTTGTAATAATAGGTGGTGCCGGCTGTCAGTCCGGTCAATCCCGACGTAAAGCTTCCGCCACTCAGGTTGGTCGATGCCACCCGCGTGCCGGAACCGTTGGCAAATCCATTGGTCGTACTGTACTCGATGCCATACGCGGTAACGGAACTACAACCGTTGGCAGTAATGGATCCTCCCGCCGTAGCCGTCGTGGTAGTAACAGCAGAAGAAGATCCGGTAACTACCGTAGGCAGCGTATTGATACCGGTACCGGTAACCGCCACGCTGATCGAAGAAGATACACCGCCACCACTGACCGGAATATTCCCGTTATACGATTGCACCGCCGTGGGCGTGAATTGAACAAAGACCTGTTGTGTGAACGCTCCGCCAGGCTGCGAAATGCTCAGGCTGGCCGTATACGTTCCGGTCGAAGTCGTAGAGAAAGCATAACCGGTAAAAGGACCCACCACCACATTGGCGTTGGAAAGATTGCTGCCGGTCAGCGTGAAACTAGCCGCAGCTGAAGTGGTATTGATGCAAATATTGCCGAAGCCCGAGAGCGTAGAAGCACTGATCGAAGGAGAAGCCGTGGTGAAGGATTGCTGCGCACCCCAGGAAGTTCCCCCGGCATTGGTGGCATAGGCTTTATAATAATAAGTGGTGGCAGGAGTCAGACCTGTGAGCGATGAGCTGAAATTACCGCCCGAAAGATTTGAAGCCGATACCTGCGTACCCGATCCGTTCGCAAATCCGTTCGTTGTACTGTATTCAATACCGTAGGCAGATACGGCAGAGCAGCCGGTCGATGAAATCGTTCCGGCCGCAACGGCGCTGTTACCGGTTATTGAAGAGGCCGATCCGGTGGTTACCGCAGCGGCCGTGTTGATACCAGCTCCAGTGACGGCTACATTGATCGCCGTAGCCCCTCCGCCCGAAACAGCGATATTACCGTTGTACGATTGAACAGCCGTGGGCGTGAATTGAACGAATACTTGCTGCGCGAAGGTTCCACCCGGCTGCGTCAACGAAAGAGAAGCCGTGTAGGTTCCACCAGACGAGGTCGAGAATGTAAATCCGCTCAACGGACCAACACTGATATTCGTTGTATTCAGGGCAGAACCATTGATGGTGAAGCTATTGGGACCACCGGTTGCATTGACACAAACATTTCCGAAACCGGCGAGCGTTGTGGCCGATAAAGTGGGTGTGAGTGCTAAGGTCACAAAACTCTGTTCCGTGGCATAGGCCGTGCCACCACCATTGGTCGCATAAGCTTTATAATAATAAGTGGTACCCGGTGTGAGACTGCTCAAAGAGGAACTGAAGTTTCCGCCGGCAAGATTGGTGGAGGCCACTTGAGTGCCGGAACCATTGGTAAATCCGGCCGTGGTGCTGTACTCGATGCCATAGGCCGTTACGTTGCTGCATCCGTTGGCAGAGATCGAACCAGCCAAGGTGGCCGCCGTGGTAGTGATGCCACTGGCCGCACCGGTACTAACTGTTGCCAATGTATTCACCCCGGCTCCGCTAGCTGCCACTTGAATAGCACTGGCTCCTCCCCCGCTAACCGGAATGTTTCCATTATATGATTGTACCGCGGTGGGGGTGAATTGAACAAATACTTGCTGCGTAAACGCCCCGCCGGTTTGTGTCAGGTTCAGGGAAGAACTATAAGTTCCGCCGGCTGTTGTAGCGAATTGATACCCGGCCAGTGGTCCTACCGTAACATTCGCCGTGCTCAGGTTGGCACCGGTAATCGTAAACGAATTGGCGGCAGCTGTAACATTCAAACAAACATTTCCAAATGCTGAAAGGGTCGTTGCACTCAAGCTCGCAGATGGAGCAGCAGTGGTAACAGCCGTGATTTCATTAGAATTTGCGGAAGAGGATACGCCATTGGTTGAGCGTACGACATAATAGTACGTGGTACTGGGATTGAGTCCGGTTACCGCATAACTAGTCACGTTGCCTACATTTATGTTTTGTTGTACGTAGGTGTTGACGAATCCATTGACTTGTCCCTTCACGTAGATAGCTGAGATTCGACTGGTTCCGGTTGAGGCCACCGGAGAGGCATTGATGGCGTTATTGGTGGTCATGATCCAACGCAAGAATACCGAGGGCTGATTGTTGGCCGCAGCCGGCAGCGCCAGATCTGTCAGTGCGCCCCAGGTGGTCAGATTTCCGGCAACGACCGCTGTGGTGAGGGTAACGACGCCACCCGTCACATCCGTCCATGTGCCCGATGATCCGACTTTGTATTGAAGCTTGAAATCTTTGGGACCTGTGGAAGAGGAACCTTGCAAAGATGAAACGGTGAGGTTCGAGGCACCGGTGGTGTTCACCTCTACTTGCCAATATTTAGTGTCTTGTCCGTTATCCCAACCGTTTGCGGAAACTGAGTATGGGTTGGGAGAACCGGTGGCGCCGGAGGGTCCGGAAGGATAAGAAATCGTAGGAGGCGTAGTAAATCCTTGCGGACTCAAAGAATTATTTCCCGTGTTATTGCTGTTCGTTACATCAGCGGTTTGGCTCGCTGATGTAGCGGTCGCGCAATTCCAACCGGCCAATGTTTCCGTCACCAACCCGGGAACCTTGGTGTATACATCCAGAAAATACCCGGTGGCACCAGTGACGGCATTCCAATTCGCCGTGAATCCGGTACTGCCGATGGCCGTAGCGGTGGTGGCCACAGGAGCATCGATGGATGCACCTGTTCCGGAAACGGGAAGTGTGGCAGTAGTCCCTCCACCTGTGAGTGTCACATTGCCGGATTTTAGTCCGTTTGACTGCGGCGTAAATCGAACATAAAAAGAGGTAGATGCCAAGGTCGCCGATGTGTAGGCAATGGTGGCGGTAGCACCCCACGTAGTATTGTTATTAGATACCTGAAAATCGGTACCAGGCGCACTGATGGTAATGTTGCCGGGTGCACCGGTCAGATTGGCTCCCGACAGGGATACTGTTTGAGAGGTCGAGTTACTACCGGTTACCACGTTGCCGAATGCATTGATTGTACCCAATGTGAGCGCCGGCGAGGCCGCTGAACCGCCGGGTGTAACCGAAGCCCAAGTAGTACCGGCCAAGATGGCATCCACTTGCTGCGTTGAAGCTGCAGTCGAACTGCCCTGGCGTAAAAAGACCGCACCGATCCCGGTTGCATCGGTGACGGTAGAGGCGGTAACGTTGGGAATGGTGGCGGTAGTTTCAGTACCCCCCAGTGCAGGGTTCACCCAAAGATCAACGACATCATCGTTAGCACCCGCGTTAAAGGTGTATTTTATCACAACCAGGTACGTAGTGTTCAATGTTCGAGAGGTTGTTTCATAAGTGACGGTACCGTTGCTTTTGCTTACGCCAAATTGAAATCCGCCGGATCCGTCCGTTTTGACATAGACACGAACGGGGAAAATACTGGAGGTCTGAAATAGTCCAATAAAATAATCACCGGTTTGCACGGCACTGAGATTTACCAGAAAAGACATGTAAACACTGCCCGTACTGGTATTGGTAAAGGTGCGATTGGCGTCCTCACCCGTATTGATCATACTCACGGCATTACCAATTCCCGACCCAGGATGACCTGTGTAGGTCAACCCTGGGGCGGTAACGGTAAATGCATTGGTGCCGGCACCGGAATGGGCCGTCCACCCATTGGCCGTCAATAACTGTCCGGCAGTGTATGTAAAGTCCTCGGTCAGCAACTGCCCAAATGAAGAGAGGGTCAGCATCAGCGCGATTGAGCAGGCAAGTATTTTTTTCATCCGATATATATTAAACGTTATGGTGGGTGTACAACATCAATTCCAACTCAATTGAAAATCATCCATGGCAGAGGAAGCCCGGTTACCCGTGCCGGTGGTAGCACTCAGTGTAACGATCCGGATCCACACTTTCTGCCCC
>CAXRAX010000078.1:0-7963 GCA_964229195.1 Chitinophagaceae bacterium
CCCAAAATGATCTTTGTGGAGTTTGAGACGGCCATGGTTATTTTTACAAGATTAATGAAGGCCACCCGAACCATCAAATCCTGGATCGCCTACGTGCTGGCACCCTTGCTGCTCGTCGTGCTCACCTATTCCGTCTACCGAGCCGTGCGCACTCAACCCGATCTTCCGGAGGCCTGGAACTATATCCGGCAATCTTTTGTCAGCACCGCTGCCCTCTGGTTGATCACCGCTGGTGTGGGCACCATCGTCAATTGGGGATTGGAAGCCTCCAAATGGCAACGATTGTTATCACATACGGAACCCGTTTCCTTTGGTCGTGCGTTTCGGGGTGTTTTGACAGGGGTTTCGTTCACCCTGTTCACGCCTAACCGGATCGGCGAATATCTGGGACGCATCTGGCACTTATCGCCCGCCAGTCGAGGCGCAGCCGTTTCCTTAAGTGTAGCCGGAGGCGTTGCCCAGCTATTCGTCACCGCTTTGTTCGGCATGTGTGCGTTCGAATTTTTATGGAGGGGTGGATTTAATATTATGTCCTTGACGGATCATGCGCTGGCTATCAACTTTGTTCGTTTTATCGGATGGAGCACAACGATGGTATTGCTGTTGCTCTATTTCAACTTGGGAGAGGTGGGTAATTTTTTATCCCGGATCAAGTGGATAAGGTCCATTCAACCCCTGCTTGAGGCCCTGACAAAGTTTTCGTTCACCGAACTATCTGTTGTATTAGGTTTATCTTTTTTGCGCTACTTGGTGTTCTTGCTTCAGTATTATTTTCTTTTTCAGTTTTTTGGCGTGGAATTGGGACTTTCTCACTCCTTTTTCACGGTTGCTTTCCTGTTTTTGGCTTTAGCCCTGATACCCGGCGTGGCCTTGGCGGAACTGGGTGTGCGGGGACAACTTTCGCTATGGGTCGTGGGTGCGTTTAGCACCAACTCATTGGGAATCGTACTCACCGCTACCACCATTTGGTTCATCAACCTCATCCTTCCGGCCCTTGTCGGCGGTGCACTGATGGTTAGGGAACGATGGTTTAACGATTGATGAACGAGGGGTTAACTATTGTTCAACCACCGCTAAATCACCGTTCAACTATAATTCTTCTGTCCTAACAAAATTCTTCACCCTAACCCCTTTCTCCGTCTGCTCCAGCGTCGCGCATTCATGCAAGGCATCATGCTCGAAAAACAGGATATAATCTTTCTCGACGGCTTCGTTCAAGAACATTTTCTTTTCCTGTAGGGTCGTGAGCGGGAACATATCATACGCCATTACCCACGGAAGCGGCAGGTGAGCGGCAAAGGGCAGGAGGTCGGCGCAGAAGACGATGGTTCGACCGTTGTACTCGATCTGGGGCAGCATCATCTTATCGGTATGACCATTCACAAATCGCACGGAAACGTTTGGAAATAATTCTGTTTTTCCGAGATGTCCATGATGCGTTTCCGTCACGTCGATGAATTTCAATTGTCCCGACTCCTGTATCGGGATTATATTTTCTTTCAGAAACGATGCTTTCTCGCGTTCGTTGGGATTTACGGCCCAATCCCAATGATCGGCATTGCTCCAATACGTGGCATTCGGAAAGGCCGGCCGAAATCCCTTTCCTTGTCGCTCGATGGCACCTCCGCAGTGATCGAAATGCAAATGCGTCAGGATCACGTCCGTGATATCGTCTGTTGAAAATCCGTGTTGTTTCAGGGAGGCTTTGAGGGTGTCGCTTCCGTTCAGGTCGTAGTGGCTGAAAAACTTGGGGTCTTGTTTGTTGCCGATACCCGTATCGACCAGGATCAATTTGTTTTCCTCCTCAATGAGCAGGCAACGCATCGACATTTGGATGCGGTTGTGCTCGTCAGCTTCGTGTTGTTTGTTCCACAGGGTTTTGGGTACCACGCCGAACATGGCGCCGCCGTCCAGCTTGAAATAACCCGTTTCAATACTATACAGTTGCATGCGTTTCACTTTTTTCCTGGTCCGTATACCACAGCAAGCATAATCCGATCACAAAGAAAACCATCAGGGCCAAGACGGAGCTCCGCTGCGATCCGGTAAGCTCGGTGATGTAGCCAAAGCCAAACATGCCGATCACCGTGGCAAGCTTTTCGGTTACATCGTAAAAACTGAAGTAGGAGGCCGTGTCCTTTGTGACGGGCATAAGCTTAGAGTAGGTTGAGCGACTGATCGATTGAATACCACCCATCATAAATCCAACCAGCACGGCCAATCCATAGAACTCATAGATGCCCCCCACCGGCAGCAGGTATCCGATCACACATCCCACACACCAAACCGCTACCAAGATCATCAGTGTTTTGATGTTCCCGATTTTGGAGGAGACCCATGAGATGGTAAAGGCGCCCGGAATGGCGATCAGCTGAATGATCAGGATCGCAGCGATCAAATTCGTAGTGGGTATCTTCAATTCACCCGCACCATAGATCGCGGCTACCAGCATGACGGTCTGTACGCCCATATTGTAACAAAAGAATGCATTCAGAAAACGCCTGAGCTTGTGCTGTGTTTTTAATTCGCGCCAAACCTTTTTTAATTCGGCATATCCTTTCGTCAGGATATGATGTTGCAGGTCACCCGTACCGGCCGGTCTTCCGGCAGGCATCCGGCTCAAGGCCAGCGAGCCAAAGCCGAACCACCAGATTCCTACCAATAGAAAACAGATCCGGAATTGAATGGTCGTGGATCCTTCCACCCCTCCAACTAATGAGGGGACAAATACAAATACAAAGCAGATCAGCTGCAGCAGTACACTGCCCACATAACCATAGGCATATCCGCGGGCACTGATGCGGTCGCGGTCTTCAGGGGCAGCGATCTCCGGCAGATAAGAATTATAAAACACCCAGCTGGCCCAAAAGCCGATGCACGCGAGGATCATACAGCCTAGTGCCAGTCCCAGCGTATCGCGTTCAAAAAAGAAAAGTCCACTGCAGCCTATGCTACCCATGGTCAAAAAGAAACGCATGAACTGCTTTTTGTTTCCTTTGAAATCGGCGATGGCAGACAGCAACGGAGACAGTATGCCCACAACCATCAAGGCCACGGCAATGGTATAATTATATAGTGCGGATGTTTGGAAACTGCGCCCCAGAAACGTCACAGACGATCCCCCTGTTTCATCTACGGCTATCGCCTGAAAATAGGTCGGGAAGATGGTGGAGGTGATGACCAGGTTGTAGGCAGAGTTGGCCCAGTCGTACAGGGCCCAACCGTTAATGACCCGGCGAGAAGCAGTTGGCATGGCGAGGTTTTTCTAAAAATACGGAAAGCAGGTTAACCGATGATTCCCGTAGCCAGGGCGATCAGCAGCAAACTCCCCACCACGATCCGGTAGTAACCAAAGAAACGGAAGCCCTTGCGTTGTAAAAACCCGATGAACAGGGTAATGGTGCCGATGGCAACCAGGAAGGCCACTACATTCCCCAGTAAGAAAAGTGTGAGGTGCTCGGCTTGCAGTTGGTCGTATCCTTTCACGAACTTATATCCGGTAGCGGCCACCATGGTGGGCACAGCCAGGAAAAAGGAAAACTCTGCGGCCAGTGCCCGTGTCAGTTTTTGTTGCATGCCTCCGATGATCGAGGCGGCACTGCGGCTCACACCGGGTATCAGTGCCAGGCATTGCCAGCAGCCGATCCAGAGGGCCTGCGTGAATTGGATCTGTTTTTCGTTATCGATCTTACCTTCCTTGAATACGCCATCGATGAACAGCAGCACAAAGCCGCCCAGGATCAGCGTAACTCCCACCGTCCACGCATTCTCCAACATCACATCGATCCACTCGGCTAAAAAGAATCCGCTGACCAGTGCCGGGATCACGGCCAGCAGCAGTTTTCCGTAGAAGTGTCCGGCTTCGGTGCCATTTCGCAAGGGAAGAAAGAAGCGTTTCCAGTACAGGATCACCACGGCCGCGATCGCTCCCAGCTGAATGCCCACGGTAAAAAGTTTGGTAAAGGCGGTATGCTCCACGCCCAATAATTCTTCGGTGATGATCATGTGCCCGGTCGAGGAAATGGGCAAAAACTCGGTGATGCCTTCCACGATGGCGATCAAAACGGCCTCGAGCCAGGTCATGTTACTGGGCCGTCTTGGGTTTACGGAAAATGGCGAAAACCTCCACCACCAGTCCTGCAATGATCAGGATCGGGGCAACGGTGATGCGGATGGGACTATACAATGCCTCTTTGTTGAACACCGCCGGATCTGTGTTGCTTTTTCCGCCCGACATCAAAAACATGCCCAGGGCGATGAGCACGATACCGGCCAGCATCCAGATGTAGTTTTCTTTGGAGAAGAGTTTTGGGGACATAAGAGAAGTTGAGGGGATGAGGAGATTAGAGTTTTGGGGTTGATAGTTTGAGAGTTGGGAGTTGAAAGTTTGAGGGCGGAAGTGCTCAACCCCTCATCCTAATACAGATCGTCTAATTTCATTTTCAAATACTTGATAACGCTTCGGTGTGTGCTGAACAGGGTGATGCAGATCCCGAGGAGGATCAGACCCATGTACAACATGGTCAGGCTTTCCCAATCACGGATCGCACGCAGTTCCGGCAACAACCGCTCGAACACCAGGATCACCAGTTGCACCAACACGATGGCGATCCCGCCGCTAACGGCACCGTTGAGGATCGCCCGCTGGTCCATCGGTTTGGCAATGAACCAACGCGTGGCTCCTACCATTTGCATGGTCTTGATCAGGAAACGATTGCTGAACATCGCCAGTCGAATGGTGTTGTCGATCAAGATGATGACCACGGTGGCCAACAGAATGGCGATCACCAACAAGATCAGGCTGATGCGTTGGATGTTTTTATTCAGGTTATCGACCAGCGCTTTCGGGTAATTGACATCGCTCACGTAGGTCTGCTTTTTCAGGTCAGTTTCGATGCGGGCCAGTGAATCAGCATTCATATAGGCCGGCTTCACCTTGAAGTTGATGCTGTTGGGAAGAGGATTAGCATCCAGAATACCGTCCCAGGATTTATTCCCATCCCCCAAAAAGATCTGCTTGGCTTTTTCTTTGTTGATGAATTCGATCGTGCGTACGTATGGCTGCCCCCCGATGTATTCCATCAAGGCCAGGCTGTCCTTTTTGTTCAGGTCGCCTCGCAATTCCGCCCGCACCTCCACACTTTCCTTGAAATAGTCCCCCAGCTTGTTGGCGTTGATCACCAGCCAACCCACCACGCCCAATAGCAACAATACCAGTGTCACTCCCAAGATCGACATGAAATACGAGGGCTTGCCCCGCTTGATGGAAAGGTTCTTGGATTTGCTCATTTTTCTTTCAATCGGATGATCACAAAAATAACAGAATCAACCCACAATGCGTATTTTTGAGACTCTTTTACAACGCAGATCGATGTCATCTATTGCTCGAGCTGCTTCCAAATTTTTTTAGGTAGAATGTAGCCAGCCGGTCGATCATGGAATACAACTTTACCGATATCGAGAAGAAATGGCGGGCTGCCTGGCAGCAAGCACATACCTACCGGGTTTCCTATTCACCCGAAAAGCCCAAGTGTTATGTGCTCGACATGTTTCCCTACCCCAGCGGGGCGGGTCTCCATGTCGGTCACCCCCTCGGTTATATCGCCTCCGACATCTACAGCCGCTACAAGCGCCTGAAAGGATTCAACGTGCTGCATCCGATGGGATTCGACAGCTTCGGACTGCCCGCCGAACAATATGCCCTCGATACCGGACAACATCCGTCCGTAACGACTCAAAAAAACATCGCCACCTTCCGCGCGCAACTCGACAACATCGGCTTCAATTATGATTGGTCGCGCGAGGTCCGTACCAGCAACCCGTCTTTTTATAAATGGACCCAGTGGATCTTCCTCCAACTGTTCGACAGCTGGTACAACCGCCAAACCCAACGGGCCGAACGCATCGAAACGCTTCGCCGCGCCTTCGCCGAACACGGATCCGCTGCCCCCGGGGTGAGAACCACGGCACAGGTGTTTTCGGCGGCGGATTGGAATCAATTCTCCGAAAAAAAACAACTGGAGATCTTGATGGATCATCGCCTCGCCTATTGTGGCTACGGCGAAGTGAACTGGTGCGAAGCCCTGGGCACCGTGCTGGCCAACGATGAGGTAGTCAACGGCGTCAGTGAACGCGGCGGCCACCCCGTGGTCAAAAAGAAACTCCGCCAATGGTACCTGCGCATTACGGAATACGCCGACCGGTTGCTCGACGGACTCCAACAAGTCGACTTCAGCGACGCGATGAAAGAGATGCAGGCCAACTGGATCGGCCGCTCCGCCGGAGCAGAAGTACAGTTCGGAGTTCAGCGTTCGGAGTTTGGAGTCGATAATTTACTAGTTTATACGACGAGACCAGATACGATTTTTGGGGTTGATTTTCTGGTGCTGGCACCGGAGCACGAAGCAGTGGCAGCGCTAACGCATCCCGATCAAAAAGAAAAAGTAGAGCAATATCTGGCCTGGGTTAAAAGCCGCAGCGAGCGCGAACGCATGTCCGAAAAACAGATCAGCGGCGTGTTCACCGGCAGCTATGCCCTTCATCCGTTTTCAAAAAAACCCATTCCCATCTGGGTGGCCGAGTACGTGCTGGCCGGATACGGAACCGGTGCCATCATGGGTGTGCCCTGCGGCGATGAACGCGACCATAAATTTGCCCGGCATTTTCAACTGCCCATCACCAACATCCTCGGAAAGGGATACAACGGAAATGAAGCAAATCCCGATAAGAACCTGATCCTGGAGCAGTCGGATTTTCTCAACGGATTAAAAATGTCGGATGCGATCGAGGTGGCCATCCAGCGCATCGAAAAAGAAGGCATCGGGAAAAGACAGATCAATTATAAGATCCGCGATGCCGCTTTCAGTCGCCAACGCTATTGGGGCGAACCCTTTCCCATTTTGTGGCGCGACGGCACGGCCTATCCGCTCGATGAATCCGAGCTTCCGCTGGAGCTTCCGCACGTTGACAGCTATTCGCCTGGTCCCGATGCACAAGGCCCGCTTGCCAACATCACGCAATGGGTAAACCAAGGCGAATCCCAACGCGAAACCAATACCATGCCCGGTTATGCCGGATCCTCCTGGTATTTTCTGCGTTTCATGGACCCACACAACGAAAAAGAATTCTGCGACCGCTCCATCTCCGATTATTGGAACCAAGTAGATCTCTATGTAGGCGGAACGGAACACGCCGTCGGACACCTGCTCTACAGCCGGATGTGGACCAAATTCCTCTACGACCTCGGTTATATCTCTTTCGACGAACCCTTCAAACGCCTGCTCAACCAAGGCATGATCCAGGGCAGCAGCCGGTTCGTGTATCGGGTGAGGGGTACGAATAAATATGTATCGGCCGGACTCCAATCCAATTACGAAGCGGATCCCTTGCACGTGGATGTGAACCTGGTAGACGGACTTGAACTCGATACCGAAGCCTTCCGAAAATGGCGACCGGAATACGCTCAGGCCGAGTTTGTGTTGGAGAATGGAAAATATATCTGCGGGGCCGAGGTAGAGAAAATGTCCAAGTCCAAATTCAACACAGTCAACCCCGATGACCTCGTGGCCAAGTACGGCGCGGATACCTTTCGGATGTATGAGATGTTCCTCGGTCCGGTTGAACTCAGTAAACCCTGGGACACCAAAGGCATCGAGGGCGTACATCGCTTCCTGAAAAAATACTGGCGTCTCTTTTATGATTCCGACAAAGGCTGGATCGTAACCGACGCGCCGGCCACCGCTGCCGAATTAAAAGTGCTACATCAAACCATTCGCAAGATCGAAAGCGATACGGAACGCTTTAGTTTCAACACGGCGGTCAGCCAGTTCATGATCGCTGTCAATGAGCTGACCGACCTGCACTGTCATAAAAAAGAAGTGCTGTTGCCGCTGCTGATCCTGCTGCAACCCTACGCCCCGCATTTCACGGAGGAACTGTACTCCCAATTGGTTCCGGAAAAGGC
>CAXRAX010000079.1:0-70493 GCA_964229195.1 Chitinophagaceae bacterium
CATGCTGGAGCTGGCGCAAATGGGGACCTTCAACCGAGTTGCCGGGGCCGTTTTGTATACTTTGCTGTTGCTAAGCGTGAGTGCCGCAGTCATTCAGGGCTTGCAATGGGCTGGCTTGATAACGGCAGCGGAGGGGCAGGAATCCATTTTCATACAGCGTGTTCAACCCATTTTTATAGAGGGATTTGAGTTGTTGAGCCAGTGGATTCCCGGTGGCCGCGAGGTATTCGATACGCTCGATAAGTATTTTACAGCAGATCCATCGATCACCTCGTTGCAGTAGAATTCATTTTATCCTATTATATGTTTCCGTTTCGTTTGGGGTAAAAAGTCTATTTTAGCGATAAGGGTTTACCCTTCAGTTAGTATGTCTTACCAGATTCAGGAGATCAAGAAGTATCACTTCATCGATGAAGGTGCAGGCCAGCCCTTGGTCCTGCTGCACGGATTATTCGGAAACCTCGCCAATTTTTCCGGCGTCATTGAACATTTTAAGAAAACCCATCGGGTGATCGTACCGCAGATGCCCTTGCTGGATATGGATCTGCTGCATACTTCCGTCGGAGGATTGGCCAAGTATCTGCAAAAATTCCTCGAGACCCTCGAGTTGAGAGACGTGCACCTGATGGGCAATTCACTGGGCGGACACGTAGCCTTGGTGCATGTACTAAAACATACCGACCGCGTCCGTTCGCTGATCCTAACCGGCAGCTCGGGTTTGTTTGAAAATGGCATGGGCGACAGTTATCCCAAGCGGGGCGATTACGAATACATCAAGAAAAAGACGGAACAGACCTTCTATGACCCGGCGACGGCAACCAAGGAGTTGGTGGACGAAGTATTCAGCATCACCAACAACCGCCTCAAGGTCATCAAGATCATTGCCCTGGCCAAAAGTGCGATTCGCAATAATTTGGGGGAGGAGCTGTCCAAGATCCAATTACCCACTTTGCTGATCTGGGGCAACAACGATACCATTACGCCGCCCTTCGTGGGGAAGGAGTTCAATCGCCTCATCCCCAACAGCGAGCTTTACTTTATCGACAAATGCGGCCACGCCCCCATGATGGAGGTGCCCGCTGAATTCAATGTCATTCTGGATCGATTCCTGCAAAAATTTCCGGACCCGGCTGTTTCACAGTAACGCGTTGCTTGACCGCTCTCCCGTATTTTTGAGTCATTCTTCTCAAACATGCTTTGTCGTCAACTGCTATCCCAGACCCTTCCGTTCCTGCGGCCAACCGATACGGTATTCCAGGCCCTCAACGTAATGGCCGATCATCAGGTGCTCCACCTTCCCATTGTGGAGGGGGTTGACTATGTGGGATTGATCAGTGAATCTTCTTTGCAAGGCGTGGAGGATGATCAAACTATCCTGCAAGATTGGACCGGCCTATGGCAGCCACTCTCCGTGAAAGCGGAGGATCATTTACTGATGGCTGTTCAGTTGGCAGCCGATCAACACCTCACCGTGATTCCGGTGGTCACCAACGAACGGGAGCTGATCGGAACGCTGCTGCCCTCGGATCTCATTCGAGCATTGGCCAGTTTTCTGCGGTTGGAGGAGCCGGGTGGGCTGCTGGTTTTGGAGATGGAGCCCAAGCAATATGCCTTCAGCGAGATGAGTCGACTCGTCGAAACGCACGATGCACAGATCACCCAACTGAACACTCGGATCCTGCCCGACACCGGTCAGCTCGCTGTTACCATTCGGATCAATAAACCGGAGATCTCCGACATCGTGGCCACGTTTCAGCGATACGAATACAACGTAGTTTGTTTCTTCGGAGAGGAATTATACACCAACCAGTTGCGCAGCAACTACGACAACCTCATGACCTACCTGAATGTGTAGTGTCTTTTGTCAACTTCGTAATGGCGTCAGACTCCGGATCTGGCTGTTGCTGCTCCTTTATTTTTCTGTCGACTCGATCGGGGCACAATCGGCTGCTCCCATGTATATTGATACGATACGTATCGAGGGAAATAAGCATACGCGTGCTAACATCATTTTACGTGAGTTGCCTTTTCAGGCGGGTGATACTTGTCGGCTTACCAAACTGAAACAGTGGTTTGAAGAATCGAAGCGGGTGCTGATGAATACTACGCTTTTTCAGCAGGTTGCTGTTTTTGCCGATAGCAGTTGGGCCTATCGGGTGCGGGTGACGGTGCGGGTGCTGGAGCGGTTTAATATCTATCCGGTATTTTTCATTTCACCCATCGACCGCAACATCAATCAGTGGTTGGTGGAGCAGCGTGCCAGCTTGAAAAGAATCAACTACGGGGCACAGCTTTTCCTGAATAATACATCCGGAAGAGGCGATCGATTACTAGCAACTTTTAATGGAGGGTATACGCAGGAATTCTCCCTTTCGTACGAACTTCCATATTTGGGGAAGCAACTGAAATGGGGGCTGCGGGTGGGATTTTCCGTGGGACGAAACAAGGAGGTGAATGTAGAAACGGTTAACGATAAACAAGTTTTCTTGCGAGATCCCGACCGGTTCATCCGTCATTTCGAGCAAGTCTATGGGGAGTTGCAGTATCGTCCTCGGATCAATACGCGTCATAGTTTTGGCTTTCAGTGGATGCAGGACCGGGTTGCCGATACGGTTCGCCTTCGCAATCCGAATTTTTACCCCAAAGGGGAATCCCGCATTCGTTATCCCCGGTTGCAGTACACGCTCAATTACCAGCGGGTCGACTACCTGCCCTATCCAATGAAGGGGTCATTAGCCCAGCTGCAGCTGGCTCGGGCGGGCATCGGTTCATCCGTTTCGATGTGGGAGATACATGCCAAAGCCATGATGCATTGGCCGATCGCCCCGAAATGGTCCTGGGCGTGGAGTGTTTATGCCGGCTGGAAATCTCCCTCCGATCAACCTTTTGTGAATCGGCGTTTCTTGGGATATGGGACGCAATTTCTTTCCGGCTATGAATACAATGTAGTGGATGGGATTTCCGGTGGACTGACTCGCGTCATGCTCACCCGGCAGTGGATCAACCATACGATCCGGATCCATT
Source organism: Chitinophagaceae bacterium (assembly GCA_964229195.1). GTDB lineage: Bacteria > Bacteroidota > Bacteroidia > Chitinophagales > Chitinophagaceae > JJ008. The sequence continues at coordinate 3,025 of CAXRAX010000079.1, forward strand.
TCTTCAAGGATAAGGAGCCGATACGGATTCCGGTCCGCCTGATGTCGCGTGCCTTCATGCAAACCGGCTACGTACATGATCCAGCAGTGCCAGTGGGAGGGCGACTGGCCAATCAGTGGCAATATTCGGGTGGGGTCGGACTAGATCTGTTATTGTTTTATGATGTTTTATTGCGTCTGGAGTATTCGGTAAACCGGTTCGGGGAAAACGGTCTATTTTTACATCGGAAGTATCCTTTTTAATGATGCAAGCGGCCGTTTACAGCCGGTTCTATGATCCGGCACAGCAAGCCGAATGGCAAATGCTGTTCGATGAGATGGAGCATCAGGGCATTCGCCCCGTGATATTCCGGGATTTTTATGATCAGTTGTCCGGTGCCTTGCGCCTGCCAGACTCGTCGGGTCAGTTCACTTGTGCCCGGGATCTGGGGGAGGACATCGAATTTCTCATCAGCTTTGGCGGCGATGGAACCCTGCTCGACACCTTGTCGTTGATCCGGGAGAAAAAGATCATCATCGTCGGCATCAATGCCGGTCGGCGTGGATTTTTGGCCAGCATTGGACGGGAGGATATTCCCAGCGCAATTCGGGCCATGGTGCAACGGTCTTACGTAGAGGATCGACGTACCCTGATCCACCTCGACGGCAGCCAATCGCTTTTTGGGGAAGTGCCTTATGCGTTGAATGAGTTTACCATTCACAAGAAGGATCAGGGGTCTATGATCAAGATCCATACCTACCTAAATGGAGAGTTTCTCAATACCTATTGGGCGGATGGTTTGATCGTGGCCACGCCCACCGGCTCAACCGGCTATTCCTTGAGTTGTCAGGGACCGATCGTGTTTCCCGATTCCCGCAGTTTTGTGATCACGCCCATTGCGCCGCATAACCTGAACGTCCGCCCCATTGTGGTACCCGATACCAATGTCATTTCCTTTGAGATCGAAAGCCGATTTGAGGAGGTGATCTGCTCGCTCGATGCGCGGCGGGAAGTCATCTCCAAAAATGTTCAACTGGCCGTGCGGAAGGAAACCTTTGATATTGGTCTGCTGCGGCTGAGCGAGGACAATTTCCTGCAGACCTTGCGAAACAAATTGACCTGGGGACTGGACAAGCGGAACTAATCCCAAGCAGGGGGGCTTTATTCCTGCCGCTCACAAGAAATTGTCTATTTTCGTCGTTCTATACCCATTGGAACGTAAATCGATCCCATGAAATCTCTGATTCGCACCTTTTTTCAGTCGACCGCAGCCATTCTTCTGAGTTTCACTTCTTTGTCGGCACAGGATGCCGTGGTGCAGGAAGGTGAGTTTGGTTTCGGAGTGGGTGCCGGGCATTATTTCGGCGACCTGAACACCCGGGCCAACCTGAATCGCCCCAAAGTGGCCGCCACCGCTTTCTTTCGTAAGAATTTCGGCAACTATATCGCCGGTCGGGTTGGCGTCTCTTTTGCCCAACTGGGGTACTCCGACATTTACAACGACCACAATAAATACATGAGCAGTCGAAACCTGAGCTTCAACAGCCGGGTTTGGGAGTTGACTTTGCAGGGGGATTTCAATTTCTTCCGATTCATGCCCGGCGAACCTGAGTACAGCTTTACACCTTATATCACATTCGGAGCCGGTATCTTCAGTTATGATCCCTATGCGTATTTGCAGGGCGAGAAGATCTTCCTGCGACCATTGGGTACGGAGGGACAGGGCAGTGCGCTTTATCCCGATCGGAAAACCTATGGTACAACGGCCCTTTGCATACCGTTCGGCGGCGGCATCAAATACTCCCTCAACGATCGGGTCAATATCGGATTGGAGATCCTGCATCGGTTCACTAATACCGATTACCTGGATGATGTCAGTAAGACCTATGTGGATCCGGCAGCATTTCCGCTTAATCCCGATGGTAGTCAGTCAATTGCCTATCTGATGAGCGACCGGTCCTACGAACTTGGCCCCCGCGTGGGGATCCCGGGTCGTCAACGGGGCAACAGCCGTCAGAAGGATCAGTTCGTGACCGCGATGCTGCACATTAGCTTCAACCTGCAATCGTATCGTTGTCCCACCACCCATTAGTTTTCGCTGAAATACGAAAACCCTTGGTAACTTTGTGCCCCTCCCCAAGGAAGGCCTCTCCATGGATACAGTACTAGAACGCATCGACCGGGAACACCTGCCTAAACACGTGGCCATCATCATGGATGGCAACGGCCGTTGGGCAAAAGAGCGAGGAGAGGATCGACTGTTCGGTCATTTTCACGGAGTACAGAGTGTGCGCGATATCGTGGAAGCCAGTGCTGAGATCGGCATTCGGTATCTGACGCTCTATGCATTCTCGACAGAAAATTGGGATCGCCCCCAGGCGGAGGTAGCCGGATTGATGGAATTGCTGGTGAACACCGTCCGCCGCGAGGTCGATCAACTGAAAAAAAATGGCATCCGCCTGCACGTCATCGGCGATTTTTCCATGCTCCCTCCTTCGGCCCGACAAGAGCTCTCCGAAGCCCTGGATCTGACCGCCGAGAACGACCAGCTGCACCTGATCCTGGCACTCAGTTATAGTGGTCGGTGGGACCTCACCCAGGCCTTTCAGCAACTGGCCCAAAAAGTACAGAGCGGAGCACTCCGGGCCGAATCCATCGATGCCGATACCCTTTCGGCACACTTGTCTACCCGCGATTTTCCGGATCCGGAACTGATGATCCGTACCAGCGGCGAACACCGGATCAGTAATTTCCTTCTCTACCAACTGGCCTATGCCGAGCTGTATTTCACCGAAACCCTCTGGCCCGATTTTCGCCGGCAGCACCTCTATGAGGCCCTGCTCGACTACCAGCAACGCGAACGGCGGTTCGGAAAAACCTCTGAACAGCTCACGACTTAGCCGTTTTAACAAAGACTTTCAGGAATATCCGTTAATTTGCCCACTTTCGATTAAGAGGAACTATCTAACTAACTGACTGATAACCATTTGTAATTTTCCCCCTGCATTTCATGCCGAATCGGATCTTGCGTATATCGACCTTGGCCCTTTGGGTCGGAATCTGGAGTGTGTTTCAGCTGAATGCACAAGAGATCCGGGATACTACTGCACCCACTTCTGTTGACCCTAAATTGATCGAGTGGTCGAATGCCAAGATCGTGAAAGAATACACGATCGGCGGCATCGAGATCACGGGCATCCAGTATTCGGATACCTCGATCGTCTATTCGATCGCCAACCTGCAGCCGGGCGATAAATTCATTCATCCGGGTTCCGAGATATTTGGAAAGGCCATCAGCAATCTGTGGCGTCAAAGACTGTTCTCCAACATTCGGGTGTATGCCACTCGGATCGAAGGCGACAAAGTATGGTTTGAGATCTATGTCCAGGAACGCCCCCGCTTGGGCAGTTTCAAATTTGTGGGCATTCGCAAAACGGAGGAGGAAGACATCCTCACCAAGGTTGTACTCACCAAGCAAACCGTTATCTCGGAAAATACCCGTCGTGAGGTAACCGAGAAGATCACCAAGCATTTCATGGAGAAAGGATATCGAAATGTGACGGTTCGCATTGAGGAGAGTCCCGACCCCACATTCGTCAACTCCAATGCACTGACCATCTACGTTGACAAGGGCAACAAAGTCCGCATCAATCAGGTTCGCCTCTTTGGAAATGATCGCGTGGATGTTTTCAAGTTGAAGCGCCGACTCAAGGGTACCAAGGAAATGTCGAAGATGACCTTGCGGCCCGATAGATCGGAGAGTCCGTACGGCGTAACCACCGTGCTGCCTTTTAGGACCTATATGAAGGACTGGGGTTTTCTCTCTCCTTCCCGCACCAAGCAATTACTCGATCCGTATTTCCGATTCAAACTATTCAGCGGCGCCAAATTCGATGATAAAAAATACGAAGAGGATAAAGAACGCTTGCTGAACTATTACAACGAAATGGGTTTTCGCGACGCACAGATCTTGGCCGACACGCAATACCTCACCGAGAAAGGCAACTTAAATGTCGATATCAAAGTTGGGGAGGGGCGTCGCTACTATTTCGGAAACATCATTTGGAAAGGAAATTCCAAATTCAGCGACTCCCTGCTGAATGTTTTGCTGGGCATCAACAAGGGCGATGTGTACAATGCCGCTACCCTGAACAAACGCTTGGGTAAGGAAGCTTCACAGGAAGGCGGCGACATCAGCAGCTATTACATGGATGATGGATACCTGTTCTTCCGGGCCGAGCCGGTAGAGATGGCCGTTTACAACGATACCATCGATTATGAGATCCGCATCATGGAAGGTCCGCAAGCCCGTATCAAGAACGTAACCATCGCCGGCAATGAGAAGACGAAAGATTATGTGGTGCGTCGTGAGCTCCGCACTATTCCCGGGGAACTCTTCAGTCGAGCCGACCTGATTCGCTCCCAGCGTGAATTGGGCAACCTGCAATACTTCAATCAGGAGACCATCAACCCCGGTGTTGTGCCCAATCCGGAAGATGGTACCGTGGATATCAATTGGAAATTAGAAGAAAAAAGCTCCGATCAATTGGAACTCTCCGCCGGTTGGGGTGGGGGGATCGGACTCACCGGAACACTCGGTGTAACGTTCAATAACTTCTCCATTCGAAACATTTGGAAGAAATCCGCTTGGGATCCATTGCCCACGGGCGACGGACAAAAACTGAGTGTGCGGTTGCAATCAAATGGTCGGGCCTATCGCTCGTACAACGCCTCCTTCACGGAGCCGTGGCTGGGCGGAAAAAAGCGCAATTCGTTCACCATCTCGTTCAACAACAGCAAATTCTCCAACGCCTTCGATCCCTTTACCGGCATGATCGACCGCGCGCGTTCCGATACCAATTTCTTGCGGACGACCGGCTTCTCGGTTTCACTGGGCAAGCAATTGAAATGGCCAGATGACTATTTCAGTCTCGTGTACACGTTCAACTATACCCAATACGTGTTGCGTAACTATCCCATCTTCGACCAGAACTTCACCAACGGGACCTCGAACAACGTCAGCTTCAAATTCACCTTGCAACGTTCCTCGGTGTTCAATCCGATCTTCCCCACCAGCGGATCCAACATCACTACCAGCGTCCAACTGACCCCGCCGTACTCGTTATTCAATAAGACCATCGCTACGAACAACAACAAATACCGAAATCCGGAATACCACAAGTGGCGTTTCGGAGCGGAGTGGTTCGTACCCATCGGGAAGCCTTTGGGTGCAGAGAAGAATCGTCAGTTCGTATTGAAGCTGGCGGCCAAATACGGCTTCATGGGACGCTACAACCGCGCACTCGATTATTCGCCCTTCGAGCGATTCCAGGTGGGTGATGCGGGACTCACCAACAACTTTGGTCTGCTCGGTTTCGACATCGTTGCCCACCGTGGCTACCCGGTGTATCAAAACTCCGATCCCACGATCAATCCCGACCAGCAAAGTGCCAGCCAATTCTTTACGATCTTCAATAAATACCAGTTGGAGTTGCGTTTCCCGTTGGTCACCAATCCCAGCAGTACCATCTATGCCATGACCTTCTTCGAGGCTGCGAACGGATGGTTCAACTACCGCGATTACAATCCCTTCCGCCTGCGCCGAAGCGTGGGTGCCGGTATGCGCTTTTTCCTGCCGATGTTCGGTTTGCTTGGATTTGACTATGGAATCGGATTGGACCGGATCCAGCCCGGACAAACCGGACTCAAAGCCGCCTCCCGCTTTACCTTTATGCTGGGCTTCGAACCCGAATAAAATATCCTTCTCATGAAAAAATACCTTTTACTCCTCCTCACCCTTTGCTGGGGTAGTTGGCTGATGGCACAGAAATACGCCATCATCGATACGCGTTATATCTTGGATAAAATGCCCTCTTACAAAGAGGCCCAGCAACAACTGGATGGCATCGCGGCCGATTGGCAAAAAGAGATCGATGGCAAACAGGATAAACTGGATAAGATGTACCGCGATTACGAGGCTGAGCAGGTGATGTTGACGGAAGAACTCCGGAAGAAGCGGGAGGATCAACTGTTTGCCCTCGAGAAAGAAGTACGCGACCTACAGCGGAAACGTTTTGGTTTTGAGGGAGATCTGTTCAAGAAACGCCAGGAACTGATCAAGCCCATTCAGGACAAGGTTTTCAATGCGGTTCAGAAGATCTCGGTAGCCCGGGGCTATGAGCTGGTCTTCGATAAAAGTGAGGGAATTACCATTATATTTGCCGACCCCAAACTCGACAAGAGTGAGGACGTACTGAAAGAATTAGGTGTACGCTAAATAAAACAAACATGAAAAAAACCCTTTTAATCCTGTCGTTGGTTCTGTTTGGAGCCGGTGCACAGCAAGCCACCGCACAACAGATCAAGATCGGATATGTGCGTGTAAACGATGTATTAGGTCTGATGCCCGAACTGGCAGCAGATAAAGTGAACCTGGATACGGTCGGACAGCAATTCGTGAAAGACTCGATCATGCCCCGCCTGAACTACATCCAAAGCGAGTACCAGAAGAAATTGCAGGACTATGCCGATACCACCAAGCCGAAAAGCGTACGAGACATCATCGGTAAGGAGCTGCAGTCCTATCAGGAAGAACTGGGACAAGCCGAGTCCTTCATCCAACAAGTACTCCAGGCCAAGCAACAAGAATTCTTAGATCCGTTCGTTACCAAGGCCCGCAAAGCCATCGACGCCGTAGCCAAGAAAAAAGGATATACCTACGTGGTAACACCCGACTCTCTCTTGGTTGCTCCTGAGCAAGACAATCTGCTGGTGCCGGTATTGACAGAGCTCGGCATCAAGATCCCGGCTCAGCTGCAGCAACCCGCCCCCAAGCCTGCCGGTAAAAACTAATACTTGAAAAGCTTTTTGAAGCCTCCCAGATGGGGGGCTTTTTTATTGCGTTACTTTTGAAACATGCCGACAACAGGACCCATCGGTGTTTTTGATTCCGGTTATGGCGGTCTCACCGTGCTGCGCTCCCTGGTAGATCGATTGCCCCCTTACGATTATTTGTATCTGGGCGACAATGCCCGGGCTCCCTACGGGAACCGATCCTTCGCTACCATCCACCAATACACCCTCCAAGCGGTGAAATGGTTCTTCAAGCAAGGTTGTCCGCTGGTGATCTTGGCCTGCAACACTGCCTCGGCCAAAGCCCTTCGCACCATACAGCAAAAAGATCTTCCCTCATTGGCGCCCGATAACCGTGTGCTGGGGGTGATTCGTCCCACCGCCGAGATCATGGGTAACCACACCGAAACCGGTCACGTCGGCATCCTCGCCACGCCCGGTACCGTGCAATCCGATTCATATGTATTGGAGATGGGAAAATTTTTTCCGGCCGTGACCGTGCATCAGCAGGCCTGCCCGCTCTGGGTTCCTCTCATTGAGCAAGGAGAACACCTGGGGCCCGGCGCTGATTATTTTATCCAAAAAGACCTGCAAGCGTTGCTGGCACAGTCGCCCCAAACCGACCTGATTCTGCTGGCCTGCACCCATTACCCGCTGCTGGAAGAGAAACTCCGTCAATATGTACCCGCGGGCATGAAGGTGCTCACGCAGGGAGCGATCGTGGCCGATAGCCTGGCCGATTATTTGAATCGCCATCCGGAAATGGAATCCCGCCTGGGCCGGGGCCGCTCGGTCAAATTCTTCACCACCGATGAACCGGCCGATTTCGATCAGAAGGGCGCAGTATTTTTTGGAGGAGCGGTTCGGTCCACGCACCTGCCCCCCGACGAGTTAATTCATTGATAAACAGAGATTCGGCTGATTTTTCCCGTTTCCCTCTCCAAGTTTTCCGCACAACCCTTACCTTTGCCCTCCTTTCACAAACCTGCAGGTGTGGTGACCGGCAGGCTAACCAATCGGAGCCGTTCTCCCGGCGCCATGCGGTCCGCGAATATCCGCCGGATCGAACGTGAAAACTGAACAGGAAAAATGAAACGTACATTTCAACCGCACCGCAAACGCCGCAAGAGCGTCCATGGTTTCCGTAAACGGATGCAGACCGCCAATGGCCGTAAGGTATTGGCCAGCCGTCGTGCCAAAGGCCGTAAAAAGCTGACCGTTTCCGACGAGCGCAAACTCAAGTGATCGGGCGGTACCGAATCGATAATTTTACAGCTCCGGTCTATCCGGAGCTTTTTTATTTACTATGCAACCCTCTCTCCGCTTTCTTCGGCAAGACCGATTGAAAAGTCGCAAATCGATCGATGCCCTTTTCCAATCCGGCAAGCGCACCGCTACGGGTGAGTGGCGGGCCAACTATCAATTTCGTCCGGCGCTCGGATTGCAGCTCGGCGTCGGAGCTCCTTCCCGAATTTTCAAGAAGGCGGTTGACCGAAACCGGATCAAGCGATTGATCCGAGAGGCCTATCGACTCGACCAACACCGATGGAAGCAAGCATTGATGCAAAAACAATCAGGACTCGATCTATTCATATTGTACAACGGAAAAACGATGCCGGACTTTGCCGCTACGCAAGCGGGACTGAATAAACTATTCGATAAGATCTTTGGCGGATGAAAGAACTGCGCACTTTTCTGTTTTATGTGATCGGATGGCCCCTGATCGGACTGATCCGGATCTACCAATGGGTTATCTCGCCCGTCCTCGGACCCAAATGCCGATACCAACCCACCTGTTCGCATTATGCCGTGGAGGCGCTCAAGAAACATGGGCCCTTCAAGGGATTTTGGTTGGCGATCCGCCGCATCGCCCGTTGTCACCCCTGGGGCGGAAGCGGATGGGATCCGGTGCCCTAAAAAAAATCCCGACAACTCGTGTCGGGATCGTATAAAACAGATGAATGAAGATCAGAGACGTCCGGCTACTTTATTCCAATTCACCACATTCCAAAACGCATTGAGGTATTCGGCCCGGCGGTTTTGATATTTCAGGTAATACGCGTGCTCCCATACATCCACGCCCAGAATGGGGTTTCCTTTTACTTCGGCGATGTCCATGAGGGGATTGTCTTGGTTCGGTGTAGAACAGATCTCCAATTTTCCGTCTTTGACGATGAGCCAGGCCCAACCGCTACCAAAACGGGTCATACCTGCGTTGGCGAATTTTTCCTTGAAGGCATCAAAAGATCCAAAGGCTGAATTGATCGCATCGGCCAATGCGCCGGTGGGCGCACCTCCGGCATTCGGGGCTAAGCTTTCCCAAAAGAATGTATGATTCCAATGTCCGCCACCATTGTTGCGCACGGCCGCGGAGATCGATCCGGCCTGGGCGACCAACGCTTCGATGGATTTCCCTTCGTGCGGAGTGCCGGCGATGGCTTTGTTCAGATTGTCGACATAGGCTTGATGGTGTTTGCCATGATGGATTTGCATCGTGAGCGTATCGAAATGTGGCTCCAAGGCATCATGGCTATACGGAAGGGCGGGAAGGGTGAAGGACATATACTGTGATTTAGATGGCAAATGTATAACTAAACTGTTTAGGGTTTAGTGATTAGGATTTAGGAATGCTGCGTTTGGAGTTAGGTCGTTAGCTCCTTTTGCTCTTGAAGAAGTCCTTCATGAGTTGGGCACAGTCATCCGCGAGAATGCCGCCGATCAGTTCGGTTCGCGGGTGGAAAGGCGAGCGGCCGGGTTGATTTCGCCGATAACTGCTCTTATCGTCGCTGGCACCAAAGACGACCCGACCGATCTGTCCCCAATACAACGCCCCGGCACACATGGCACAGGGTTCGATGGTTACATACAACGTGGCCTCGGGCAAGTATTTACTGCCCAGCGCATTGAAGGCGGCCGTCAGGGCGATCATTTCAGCATGAGCCGTGGGATCGCAGAGTTTCTCGGTCATGTTATGCCCCCGGGCAATCACCTTGTCATTCATAACCACCACCGCGCCAATCGGCACCTCCTCGGCGGCAAAGGCCTGCTCGGCTTCCCGGAGGGCCAGCTGCATGAAGTGCTCGTGATTCATCGGTGGGGATTTGGTTAACTTGGCCTAAAATTAGTCGAATGGCGGATATCCATCAGTTGCAAAAGATGCGCGAGCGGGTGCTCCGGGGCGAAACGCAGTCCTACGAGTATCGGCGCGAACGACTCCTGCGTTTGCGAAAAGCCCTGCTCGATCACGAAACGGCTATTTATGAAGCGCTGTACAAAGACCTTCGGAAAAGTAAAGAGGAGGTCTGGGCTTCGGAGATCGGATTCGTCCTGGCCGAGCTCAATGAAACACTCGGATCCCTGAAAAAGTGGATGCGTCCCCAAAAGGTGAAGACCAACCTGCTCAATTGGCCATCCAAAAGCTACATCCACCCAGAGCCGCTGGGTCTGGTGTTGATCATCGCCCCCTGGAACTATCCGCTTCAATTGCTTTTCAATCCCCTCGTAGCCGCATTGGCCGCCGGCAACTTAGCCGTGCTCAAACCCAGTGAATTCACACCCGCCACCGAAGAGGTGATGCGATCGATCGTAGCACAGGCCTTTACAGAGGAAGAAGTTTTATACGCCTCGGGTGAGGGGGCCACGTTGGTGCCTCAATTGATGCAATCGTTCACGTTCGACCATGTTTTTTATACGGGCAGCACCACGGTTGGACGCATCATTTATAAAATGGCGGCCGACAAACTGGTTCCGGTCACGTTGGAATTGGGTGGAAAGAGTCCTACCATCATCGAATCCGATGCCAACCTTCGCGTGGCCGCACGACGCATCAGCGCCATGAAGTTTCTGAACTGTGGTCAAACCTGCGTAGCGCCCGATTATATCCTAGTGCAGGAGCGCGTGCGGGATCGTTTCGTGGAGGAAATGCGCACGGCCATGCAATCATTTTATGGCTCCGATCCGCAGCAGAGCGAAAGCTTTGGCCGAATCGTCAATGCCCGTCAATTCGACCGGCTGGTGGGTTATTTAAACAATGGAAAAATCTTATTGGGTGGTGGGCACGATCGCAACGATCTTTTCCTGGAGCCCACCCTGATGGAAGAGGTATCTCCGGATGCCGCGATCATGCAAGAGGAGATCTTCGGGCCGATCCTTCCCATTCTCTCCTTCCGCACCTTTGAGGATGCCCGTCAGATCATCGAGCGTCACCCGAATCCTTTGGCGTTTTATGTGTTTACGGAGGATAATTCCCTTGCCCAACGCTGGTTGCAAGCGGTTCCGGCGGGTGGCGCCTGCGTCAACAATGCGAGCTGGCACCTGTCGAATATGGAATTGCCCTTTGGCGGTCGGGGTGCGAGCGGACTCGGTGCCTATCACGGCAAACATGGTTTTTATGTGTTCAGTCACCGTAAATCCGTCATGCATACCCCCACCTGGTTCGATCCGTCGATCAAGTATCCGCCGCTTACCGGAAAATTGGGGTTACTCAAAAAAATGGTTCGATGAACAAAGCCCGAAACATCTTGTTGATCCTATTTGGCCTGCTGGCCGGATTTTTAACCTATGTCGGTATCAGTCAACGCAACAGTCAAATGAGTTTTCGTCAAAAGGTGCTTCGCACCCTTTATCCGGCCTTGATGTGGATCACCCGTTTCTCGGGGAAGAATACCACCGTGCTGATGCGCAGTGGCATCGAACCGCTTACGTCCCTCTACGACCTCACCGCTCCGTCGCTCGCTGGCGATACGATTCGTTTTTCTGATTATCGGGGACGTTATCTGTTGTTGGTGAATACGGCGAGCGATTGTGGCTATACCGGACAGTACGAAGAGTTGCAACAGTTGCAGGACCGTTTTGCCGATCGCTTACAGATCATTGCTTTTCCCTCCAATGATTTCAAGGAGCAAGAGAAAGCCACGAATACGGAGATCGCCGGTTTTTGCCAGCGGAATTACGGCATTCGTTTTCCGGTAGCGGAGAAAGGCGGGGTGCTGCGGCAGACCGGACAGCAGCCGGTATTCGATTGGCTGACGGATCCCAAGCAAAACGGATGGAACAGTTTGAATCCGCAGTGGAATTTTGCCAAGTTCCTGATCGATCGGGAAGGAAGATTGATCCGGTATTTTGGTCCCTCCGTCTCTCCTTTGAGCGAAGACGTAACGATGGCTTTGGGGGAGTGATCAGTTAACGGGACAATTCTCGTGATAGTTCACCAACCGGATCGGACTCTTTTCAAAGGTATAGCCGGCGTACACGCGACCGATCTCATCGAGTACCTCGTTGATCTCTTCTTCGGTCTTCATCGTTACGAGTTTGAGGCGGTAGTCTTTGATGTTGGGCAATCCCTTTAAATAATTGCTGTAGTGGCGGCGCATTTCGTTGATGCCCACGATGGGATTTTTCCATTCGATGGAGCGGCGCAAGTGTTTGCGACAGACGGCGATCCGATCCTCGAGACTGGGTGGATCCAGGTGTTCGCCGGTTTGCAGAAAATGTTTGATCTCATTGAAGATCCACGGGTAACCGATCGCAGCGCGTCCGATCATAATGCCATCCACCCCGTAGCGATTCTTGTACTCCAATGCTTTTTCGGGTGAGTCGATGTCGCCATTGCCAAAGATGGGAATGCGGATGCGGGGATTGTTCTTGACTTTTCCGATGAGGGTCCAATCGGCTTCCCCTTTGTACATCTGCGTACGGGTTCGTCCGTGAATGGCCAGTGCCTGAATGCCGACATCTTGCAGGCGTTCGGCCACTTCTTCAATGTTCTTGGTCTGATCATCCCAACCCAAGCGTGTCTTTACGGTGACGGGCAGATTGGTGGAACGAACAACGGAATCGGTGAGCCGCACCATCAGGTCGAGGTCGCGCAGCACCCCGGCACCGGCCCCTTTAAGGGCTACTTTTTTGACGGGGCAACCAAAATTGATGTCGAGCAGATCGGGCCCGGTTACTTCTACGATCTTGGCGGCCAGTCCCAGCGACTCTTCATCTCCTCCGAAGATCTGAATGCCGACCGGACGTTCTTCTTCGAAGATGTCGAGCTTCTTCCGGCTTTTGATGGCGTCGCGGATGAGCCCCTCCGAGGAGATGAACTCGGTATACATCAGGTCTGCCCCGCCATCTTTGCAAACCGCCCGGAACGGCGGATCACTGACATCCTCCATGGGTGCCAGCAAGAGCGGGAAATCAGGTAGTTGTAAGGGGCCGATCCGTACCATTCCGTGGTGATTTGCCTATTTTTGATTGATCCGCTGCAAATCTACCACGGATTACCCATTTTCATGAAAGGATTACTGGCCCATCGTCCGCCGCTGAATCAACTTCTCGTTTTTGTAGGGATCTCTTTGTTCTCGTTTTTTGTCATTGCCTTGCTGGGTACGGCGATCTTACAGGGTATCACCGGCATCTCCGTCGATTCACTTAGCGACCTTAATGCGAAACAACTTTCCCAGCCCGGGATGCTGACTTTTTTACGCGGAATGCAGTTGGTTCAGTTCATCGGGCTGTTTCTCATTCCGGCCTGGATCGGTGCACGCTTGTTCAGTTATGAGCCCAACCGTTTTCTGGGCCTTCAGGCTCCCAACCTGAATAATTTTTGGTTCTGGTCCATTTTGATCATGATCATTCTGCTTCCCTTCATTCAGTTTGTGGGGGAGTTGAATCAGCGGGTGGTTTTTCCGGGGGGACTAAAAGAGTGGATGCAATCGCAGGAGCAATCGGCGCAGGAAACGGTCAATGCACTGCTGTCGGCCCATTCCTTACAGGATCTTTTTCTGAATATCATTTTTGTGGCCTTGCTGGCCGGCGTAGGAGAGGAGTTGTTGTTTCGGGGGATGATCCAGCGGCTGCTCACCCGACGATATGGTCGGTGGGTGGGCATTGTTGTTGCCGCCTTTCTTTTCTCGGCCATCCATCTTCAATTCTACGGCTTCGTTCCCCGTTTCCTCTTGGGGATCGTGCTGGGCATTCTTTTTGCTTACAGCGGAAGCTTGTGGGTGGCGATGCTGGCCCACTTCTTTTACGATGCCATGCTGATCACGGCCGCTTATGTCAATCCCGATTTACTGAAAGAAGAATCGATCATCCCCCTGTTGCAGATGGTACTCCCGGCCTTGATCAGTTTGCTGCTGAGTGTGTGGGTGATCCGGCAGATGATCGATCGCTCGGCAGATAATCCCCCGCAAGAACCCACCTGGGCACCCGAAGATCCGAACAACCCTTTCTCTTCCTGATATGGCTTTGTCCGCCACAATCTTAAAGACCCGAACCCTAACGGCCATTTTTTTTGTAGGGGCCATGGCCGGTGGTCTGTTCCTGCACCCGGTTTCCTATCTGCTGCTTTTTCTGTTTTTATTGGTTGCTTCCTGGATGGAGTATGCCAAACTGATCGATAAGATCGTACCTGCAAATACGCACCCTTACCTTCTGTTGGGATGGATCCTGAATGGAATGGCCCTTTGTCTGCTGCTCACGAGTGCGTCATTTTCCATTGGGGGTTATGCGCTGCGCGACAATCTGATTTTACCGCTTCATCTGGCCGGGTTCATCTTGCTGATCGGCGGCACCTTCGCCAGCAAGCCACTTGTCGCAAAACATTGGTGGTGGTTGGCGGCCGGAAATCTTTATCTCACCCTGCCCTGGGCCCTGGCCCTGCATTTGTATGGATATGGTCCGCTGCCGGTTCGGGATCTGTTTTTCTCTTCGTCGGCCTGGTGGGTGGTGGTGACGATCGCCACCATGTGGACCAACGACACGCTGGCTTATTTATTGGGGTCGATGATCGGGCGGACTCCTTTTTCCAAAATTTCTCCGAAGAAGACCTGGGAAGGAACCCTCTCCGGTATTGTCAGTGCCACACTGCTGGTGGGGTGGGGATTGGATCATTTCATGGACGATGCGGATCTTTCACCTTGGGCCGGATATGTATTGGTTTTTCTGTTGGCGGTTGCGGGAACGTTGGGCGATCTGTTCGAGTCTAAATTAAAACGCTTGGCCGGGGTGAAGGACAGTGGTCGGTTGATGCCCGGGCATGGCGGCGTGCTCGACCGATTTGATTCATTATTGTTGGCACTGCCAGTCCTCTTTCTTTTCTTGCGGGCCCTCTCATTGAAGTATTGAGCTCATTTAATCAGGAGGCGATCGGCCGGATGCCCCTATTTTTGCCGAAATCGATCGTATGCGCATTCATCGGGAGGGGTATGTGACCATTTTTATCGTGGGACTTTTTGTCGTAGCGATCAATTTGATCCTTCGTTATTGGGTCTGTGATTGTTATTCTTTTTTGCGGTGGCCGGTGGGGCTGATCACTGGGGCTTTCTGGTTATTTATTGTTTCTTTTTTTCGGGTACCAAATCGAAAACACACCATTCAGGAGACTGCGATCGTGGCACCGGCCGACGGCAAGGTGGTGGTGATCGAGGAGGTGCAGGCGGATGAATATTTTTCTGATAAGCGGATCCAGGTTTCCATTTTCATGAGTCCGCTCAACGTTCACGTCAACCGCAACCCTGTCGGCGGGGAGGTAGTGTACAGCCAATATCATCCCGGTAAATATTTAGTGGCCTGGCATCCCAAATCCTCTACCGAGAATGAACGGCATAGTGTCGTATATCGGAAAGACGGGAAAGAAATTTTGGTGAAGCAGATCGCGGGGGCGTTGGCCAAGCGCATTTGTAATTACGTGCGACCGGGTCTGGTTGTTCGGCAGACCGAAGAGATGGGTTTTATCAAGTTTGGTTCCCGGGTAGATCTGCTGTTGCCCCTGGATGCCAAGATTCATTGTAAGATCGGGGACCGCCCCCAGGGCGGCGTAACGGTGATCGCGACCTGGTAGGTCAAAGGATCGCTTTTAATTCTTCCAATCCGAAGACGGTATGCGTGGGATAGTTGTTTCCTTCGATCGGGTATTTGTTCCCGTCGAGATGATTCACGTGTATCTGGTCCATCCCCGCCTCAAAGGCCCCTTTGATATCTACCTCCAGTGAATCGCCGATCATGATGCTTTCGGAGACACTGGCACCGCTGGCGGTGAGGGCGTGTTCAAAGATGGCCCGGTGGGGTTTGAGGGCATTTGCCTTTTCGGAAGTGATCACGTGTTGAAAGAAAGGGGTGAGGTTGGCGGCCCGCAGTTTGTGATGTTGTACTTCTTCGAAGCCGTTGGTGATCAGGTGCAGTTGGTATTTTTTATCCTGTAGATACTCCAGGATCTCTCGGGTATGTGGGAAGAGTTGGTTGCGGGTGGGGAGCAGGTCCAGGAATTGAACGCTGAGGGTTTTCGCCAGGGTTTCATCGGCGATTTTGAAGTCAAGCAGGCTTAGCCACATGCGTTTTACGCGCAGTTCCTCTTGTTTAATGAAACCTTTTCGGTAGCGTTCCCAAAGCCGTTCGTTGTGGCCCAGGTATTGCCGGTGAAAGCGATCGAAATCATCCACCCCTCGGGTTTGGAGTTCGAGCGTTTCGTACAGGTGTTGCAGGGTATGACGCGAATTGGCATCAAAATCCCACAGCGTATGATCTAGGTCGAAGAACAGGTGCCGGTACGCCATTGTGCAAAGTAAGGGGGTCGGATAGTATTCGGCCCGTGAAAATGTTCGACCTTTGACCAAATTTGATTTATGCGTGTGATCATTACGGGGGCATCCAGGGGGATGGGCAAGGGAATGGCGGAAAAATTTGCGGCAGGCGGTCACGAGGTTTTGATCTCGGCCCGCAATCAGTCGACCCTGGATACTTTATGCCAGACGTTGATGAGCACTTATCCTGGCTGTACCTGCAAGGGAAAAGCGGCTGATGTAACCCGTCCCGAACAAATACAGGCTTTTGGGAAATGGTGCTTGGAGCAAGGAGCGCCGGATGTCCTGATCAACAATGCCGGGATCTTTGAACCGGGTAAGCTGCTCGATCAACCCGAGGGTTTGCTCGAAGGACAACTGGCTGTCAATTTATACAGTGCCTATCATCTGACAAGGGTCGTTGCCCCGGCTATGGTGAAGCGTGGGCAGGGCCATATCATCAATATCTGTTCCATCGCCGGCCAACGTCCCTATGCCCATGGCGGGGCGTACAGCATCAGCAAGTATGCGTTGAATGGATTCAGTCAGAACCTGCGGGAGGAATTAAAGCCAACGGGCGTGAAGGTGACTACGGTGTATCCGGGTGCCGTGTTAACGGATTCCTGGGGAGATTTTGACAACTCCCAGCACCGGATCATGGAAGTTTCCGATATCGCACAGTTGGTTTACCAGACCACGCAATTATCGATCGCTGCTTGTGTGGAAGAGATCGTAGTCAGGCCACGGCTGGGTGATCTCTGATCGGCAAGCGGATCCCGGATAATTATTTTTTACGTTCTACCCGAATGCCGACTTGCAATACGGCCGATAAGGGGTCTTCCCGCATGATCTGCGTCAGCCGAAACGTATAGGGGCCTTCTTTTCGAAAAGAGACGCCGGCTTTTTCCAGTTCAGCGTTCAAGGGGATCCGGTGTTCGTACACATCGTTGAGTCCGGTGCCCAGCCATCCCTGTTCATTGTTACCCAGCCGCTGTTCCGTTCGAAAGCTGATCAACGTGTCGGGGGTTTCCACCGCTATATTCAGCCAAATATTATTGAAGGGATACGCATCGGTATGGCGAAGGATCAGCGAGGTTTCGTAGAGCGCGGTGGAATCGGAGAGTTGGAAGGTACAAGTCGGCACGAAATCGCTTTTCCATTGGTGTTGGGGGATGTCGATGGTCCGCTCATACAGATCAATAGGCGTACACTGGGTCAGCAAGAAACAGAGCAGGAGTATAACCGATGGGCGCATGGGACAAAATTACGGTACCTCAAAGCAGGTTGAGGATCTGTTCCTTGGCCTTTTCCAGTTCGTCCTTCATTTCCACCACACATCGTTGGATCTCGGCATCGTAGGCCTTAGCCCCGGTGGTATTGATCTCCCGGCCGATCTCCTGCAGCACAAAGGAGAGTTTTTTTCCCTTGGAGGGGTCGGTTTCTGCGAAGAGGGAGCGGAAATACTGACAATGGTTGGCCAATCGGGTCTGTTCTTCGCTGATATCGATCTTTTCGATGTAATAGATCAGTTCCTGTTCCATCCGGTTGGCATCGTATTTCTCTTTGCCGACCTCTTCATCCAGCAATTTGATCATTCCCTCCCGGATCTTTTGTTTGCGCTTGGGTTCCAGGGCTCGGATGTCTTCTTGCAAGGCTTCAATGCGCTCGATGCGCTGGAGCAAGTCGGCTTGAAGCATCGCCCCTTCGTTCGCCCGGTGTGCATTCAGGGATTGAATGGCTTCCGCTAGCAACGCTTGGAAGGCATTCCAATCCGACCCCTCGAGGGTGTCGCTGCTGGGCACGATCACTTCCGGCATTTTGACCAGAATGCCTAAGAGGTCATCTGTCGGCAATTGCAGGGAGCTCGCCAATTCGGCCAGGGGCTGATGATAGGCTTTGGCCAGCTCGGTATTGATGGTGAAGGGCTTGGCCTCGCCGGTTTCTTTGAGGCTGATCACACATTCCACGGATCCGCGCACCAATCCCTCGCTCAACATCCGACGGATCTCAAACTCCTGTGGTTTCAGTAAGGCCGGCAGGCGCACCTGCAGGTCGAATTGTTTTCCATTCAGTGATTTGATATCGATCAAAAAGGTCTTTCTCCCAATGGAGCCTTCTGCTCTTCCGAAACCCGTCATCGAACGTACCATCGTCATCCGTTTTATGTTTAAATATATTTTTTATTCGTGAGAAGCGAAATGACCGAAACAAAAATCCCTCCGCAGAAGCGGAGGGAAATATATGGATGGGTTAGTAAGTACAGGGAAACTGCGTTTCCCCACCACAATATTATACCAAATAAATAAACCAAAAAAATTTTAAGTTGCTTTTATTCACATTTTTTAGTGGTTTGTGGATAAACGCACTGTTGTGTTTCATGATCGTTTCCGGCATCTGCAAACGTGTTGATTCGATCGAATGCACTCGCGTTTGCTTCGATACCTTTGTAAAAACAGAATCGTATGCGATTCAAAAATCCCATTTCGCTTGCGGAGATCGCTTCGCTTATTGATGCCGAACTGATCGGCGATGCCCAGGCCGTTGCGACGGGTATCAATGAGATCCATCGTGTCGAGTCGGGTGATCTGGTCTTTGTCGATCATCCGAAGTATTACGACAAATGTCTCCGATCGGCGGCCACGTTCATCATCATCAATGCGAAAGTGGATGTTCCTGAGGGGAAATCACTGCTGGTGGTCAGTGATCCCTTTATCGCCTATCAGCGCATCGTTAGCACTTATCAGCCGTTTGAGCCGATATCGAAGTCGATCGCCGATACAGCGGTAGTGGGTGCGGGTACGGTGCTGATGGCGGGTGTTTGTGTTGGTCCGCGGGTCATCATCGGGAAAGATTGTGTCATTCATCCCAATGTAGTGATCGGTGCCGGTACGCAGATCGGGGATCGGGTGGTGATTCAGGCGGGTACTGTCATTGGCAGCGATGCATTTTATTATAACAAGCGACCCAACCGATCGCTTCCTTATGAGCGTATGCTCAGTTGCGGGCGAGTGATCATTGAGGACGAGGTAGAGATCGGGGCCAATTGTACGATCGATCGGGGCGTTACGCACGATACGCGTATTGGGGCCGGAACCAAGATCGATAACCTGGTACACCTGGGTCATGATACATTGATCGGAAAGAATTGCTTGATCGCAGCGCAGGTGGGGATCGCCGGGGCAACGGTCATTGAGGATGGCGTTACCTTATGGGGTCAGGTGGGGGTCAGCAAAACACTTACCATCGGGGCCGGTGCAGTGGTATTGGCGCAGAGTGGCGTGCCTTCTTCGTTGGAGGGTGGAAAGGTTTATTTCGGCTATCCGGCCGAGGAAGCTTCCCAGAAAAAACGCGAACTGGTGTGGATCAAGCGCATTCCACAGATCTGGGAAAAACTCAAAGGTCAGTCCGGTTCATAATCGGTCGGCAACTGATCGCCTACATTTTTCCATACCCAATAACCTTGTTGGACCCAATCGGATTGGTTGTAGAAATAGCCATTGGGGCGGATCACGATGGAATACTTCAGGTCGATATAACTGATCTGGTACGGCGTTCCTTTGGGTAGCTTCATCGAGCGGAGATACTCGGGCTCGGGCGTTTTTTTCTTGTAGGTGACGCTGATCTTTCGAGGAAAATCGATCTCGATCTCCTCGGTGCTGTCAATCACCACGTAGTAGGTCGTGTCGTACGGGTCGATCTTGGAGAATTTTGTATCACTGTTTTCGTTCAGCAGATCAATAACCCAACCATTCTCCTCCAATGTGGAATCATAATAATTATGCATGAATTGCAGGCGCGATCCGTCATAGGCCGTGCGCCGGTTACGTTTCCAAACCGATTGCATGGAGTCCTCTCCCGCCAATTCGGTGTAGAATGAATATCCCCGGTATAGGAAGTATTGGGTGTTGTAGTAGTAGACGAACGAATCCAATTGGTAACGGATCTCATAGCCCAGCGCGGGATGAACCAATTGGAGGGGTTCATCGGCCACTACTTTGAGTCGATTGCTTTTCTTATAGAACAAAAAGCGCAAGGCGGCAGGATTCCGGATGGCACAAGTTTTCGCCATGTTGGATTCGCCGATGAAATGTCTTTGGAAAAAGTCGCCGTACTTCTCCCATCCGTCTGCCACCTCGTTGCTGCTTTTGATCACGACTTCGGCTAGGGCATTGTCTTTTTTTACCAGGGCAACCGGCAGGTTGACAGATTCCTGTACCCGCAATACCTGCGGCTGATAGCCGGCGTAGCTGATCGTCAGGTCGTAACCTCCATTGCGGAGCGACAATTGAAAATATCCGTCCAGGTCGGTGGTGGTACCCAGCGTGGTGCCCTGGCAAAAGATGGAGGCGCGCGAGAGCGGTTCCTGCGTGGCCGAATCGACGACCCTTCCCGTGATCGTGTACTGCGCCTGGGCAGCCCACCCCCACAGCATCATTCCCCAATAGAGTAATGTTCTGATCATAGGATAGATATAACGTTGGGAGCGGGCACTTATTGTTTATAGCGCTGACAGGCCTCTGCGAGGGTTTCTCGCAAGGGGCGATACTGAAAGGAGGGGAATGCCGTTAAAAATTTCTGGTTATCGAAACGAGTTCGACTGATGCCCACTCGAGCGCTTTCCTTACTGAGCAGTTCAGGTTTGCCGGAGATCCATCCTTTCAGCATGGCCATTCGCCAAGCGATCCCCAATAAAAATGGGGTGGCTTTGCGGGTGGGACCTTTTACACCGAAGGCGTCGGCCATTGCCTGTTGCAGGTCACGAAAATGCCAATTTTCGGCACAGATCACGAAGCGTTGTTCGCTGATCGTTGATTCAAGGGCAAGACGGGTAGCCCGGGCCACATCGCGCACGTCCACAAATCCGTTGATACCATCGGTATACCAGGGAAATCCTCGGAAGGTCTGTCGGAACAATCCGCAACTGCCACTGTTCCAGTCGCCATAGCCCAGGATCGTACTCGGGTTCAAGATCAATCCCTCCAATCCCTCTGCCATTCCCCGCCAGGCGTGTAATTCCGCTTTGAATTTGCTGCGGGCATAATGTGTTTGGATGGGGTTGTCCTCCCATTTGCTTTCTTCACTGACGGTAGACTCATTTTCCGTCCGACCCAACGCCGCGACGGAGCTGATATGAATGAATCGGCGTACGCCTGCCTCCAGGGCCATGTTGACCACGTTGGCCGTTCCTTCCCCGTTCACCTGATACATTCGTTTTCGTTCGGACGGGTGAAAGGATACCACCGCGGCCGCGTGGATGACGGCATCGACGCCGGACAGTGCCTCCTCCAGTGAAACAACATCCAGTACATCTCCTTCTTTCCAGTCTGCCTGACGAAGAATTGATTCCGGTATCCAGGGAAGGGCTTTGGGTGTTCGGCGAAGGGCACGTACGGTATATCCCTGTTCGATCAGCTCTTGTAAAATATAAGAGCCCAGAAATCCGGTGGCACCGGTGAGGAGTATGAGGGGTTTTGACACGGTTGATCAATAACGATAAAATCCTTCGCCGGTTTTTCGTCCCAGTTTTCCATTACCGACCAGTTGTTCCTGCAGGGGCGAGGGTTTCAATCTCTCGGGGCGTCCGAGTTGTTCGTATACCGATCGGCTCACTGCCAGGTTGATGTCTTGTCCGATGAGATCGGTTAACTTAAACGGGCCCAGTTTGAATCCGGCCGACTCCAAAATGCGATCCACTTGCTCGGGTGAAACGTCTCCGGTCTCCACCAATCGCATCGCCTCCAGGTAATAGGGCCGGGCCACGCGGTTCACGATGAAGCCGGGGGTGTCTTGACAACGGACGGGGGTTTTGCCGATCGATTGCACGAACGCCCAAGCCGAATCAAATACCTCTGCATCGGTTCGATCGGTGGTGATGACCTCGACCAATTTCATCAGGTGGGCCGGATTAAAGAAGTGTAGGCCGATGACGCGGGCCGGGTTTTGTACCTGTTCGGCCAATTGACTGACCGATAAAGAGGAAGTATTGGTGGCGAAGATGGATTCACTGTGATTGAGTTCGGCGAGCTGATTGAATAAGGCAACCTTATCTGCCATGCGCTCAAGGATCGCTTCGATGAAAAGATCGGCCAAACAAGATTGAAGGTCGTCGGTGAATTCGATGCGTTGCCGGATCTTTTCGGCCTGGTCGCTCGTGAGCTTGCCTTTCGATACCGCTGCCTGTAATTGTTGTTCGATCTGTTGGGAAGCCCGTTGGAGTCCGGCCGGTTGCACATCATACACCAGCGTCGAATAGCCGGCCGTGGCCAATGTTTGGGCGATTCCGGCGCCCATGGTGCCGGCGCCACAGACACAGACGCGATGGATTTCCTGGCTCATCAGCTAAGGGCTGGGAATTGTCGGAGAAAGCGGACATCGTTTTCGCTGAACAACCGTAGGTCATTCACCCCGTATTTCAACATGGCCGGGCGTTCAACGCCCATTCCGAAGGCAAAGCCGGTAAATTTTTCCGGATCGATCTGGCAGTTGCGCAAGACGTTGGGGTGCACCATGCCGCAGCCCAAGATCTCAACCCAGCCGCTTTTTTTACAGACGGGACAACCTTCGCCTCCACAGATGAAACAACTGATGTCCATCTCCGCACTGGGTTCGGTGAAAGGGAAATAGGAAGGACGAAAACGGATCTTGACGTCCTTTCCGTACATCTCCTGTACGAAGAAGTAGAGAGTTTGTTTGAGGTCGGCGAAAGAAACCTGTTCGTCGATATACAATCCTTCTACCTGATGAAAGAAACAGTGACTCCGGGCGCTGATGGTCTCATTTCGGAATACCCGCCCGGGCATCAGCATCCGGATGGGGAGGTTGCCTTTTTCCATTTCCCGGATCTGAACGCTGCTGGTATGGGTGCGCAGGACCCAATCGGGATTTTGCTGCACGTAGAAGGTGTCTTGCATGTCGCGGGCCGGGTGATGGGCCGGCAGGTTCAGGGCACCGAAATTGTGCCAGTCATCCTCGATCTCCGGTCCTTCCGCCACGGCGAATCCCAGCCTCTGAAAGATTCCGATGATCTCATTTTTCATTCGGGTCACGGGATGGCGGGAGCCAATGGCTTGCGGGGAACCCGGGAGGCTGCGGTCGATGCCGCTGTTGGTTTCGGTGGTATCGGCAGCGGTGCGGTCGAGGTGTTGCTGGTAAATGGATTCGGCGTAGGACTTGATCTCATTGAGTAGTTGCCCCGCTTCCTTGCGTTGCTCGGGCAGTACGTTTTTCAGTTCGCCCATGATGGACTTAAGCGACCCCTTGCTGCCCAGAAAACGGATGCGGAAAGCCTCGGCATCGGAGGATTGCTGCACCGGGAACGAATCGATCTCCTGGCGAAGTTGTGCCAGTTGTTGACGGAGGGCTTCCATGCACACAAAGATAACGTTATCTTCGTCGGCATGGGAGATCGTTTGCGCATTGCCGATTTTTTATCGCCAATATCCAAAGCGTTTTTGAGCGGAGACCAAGGCTACATGGATGGGCAGATCGGATATGTCATTGAATCTTACGAGACTGAATTTCCTGAGCTGGATGCGGCCTCCTTGGTGTTGGTGGGATGCGGAGAGATGCGCGGAACCGATCTTTCCCGTACCGCTACCGATGCCCCCGATGCCATTCGCAGCCATTTCTACCGCCTTTTCTACTGGCATACGGATATCCAGTTGGCCGATGTGGGCAATGTTCGGATCGGACATTCGCTTTCCGATACCTATGCGGCATTATCTACCGTCGTCAAGGAGCTAATCCTGGCCGGAAAGACCGTGATCATTTTAGGCGGCTCTCAAGACCTGACCCTCGGGCAATACCGGGCTTATGGGAATGCGGGAAAGATCATCGAAGCCAGTGGCATCGATGCCCGGATCGATCTATACACAGACGCCATCAACCCGGCCGAACATTTCCTGATGGAGATGCTGACCGGCACGCCCAATTTCATTCGACACTACAACCACATCGGTTTTCAGAGCTATTATGTTCATCCCGGAATATTGGAAACGCTCGACAAGTTGCGATTCGACTGTTATCGGGTGGGCAGCGTGAAGGAGAGTATCGATGAAATGGAGCCCGTGCTCCGCAACAGTCACCTGCTCAGTTTCGATATACAATCGCTGGCCCAGGCCTATTCCCCCGCCAGCACCCTGAGTCCGAACGGATTCAGCGGCGAAGAGGCCTGTGTGCTGATGCGGTATGCCGGACTCAGTCCCAATATCAGCTCCATCGGACTCTACGGCTACGAAGTGGAAGCCGATCGCAACGGGGTCAGTGCCGAGCAATTGGCCCACATGATCTGGTATGTGCTGGATGGCCGCAGTCGGGGAAGGCGCGAAGCCGATCTCGATGAACGGGATTCTTTCAACGAGTACATCATGGCCTTTGCGGAAGTGGAAACGATGTTCTTGCAGAGCAAGAAGACCGGCCGCTGGTGGATGCAATTGCCCAACAAGCAGTTCATCGCCTGCAGTTATAAAGATTATTTATTGGCCAGCAGCAACGAAATCCCCGAACGCTGGCTTCGCGCACAGGAGCGGAGTTGAAACGAACCCATTCACTTTCTATGAGAAAATCGATCCGAACGGCTTTGTTTGTAGGGGGTATGCTCTCGGCACAGACATTGTTGGCACAGACGGTCGAGGAATCTGCCGAACAGTTTCTTTTACAGGCGCCGGGTATCCGGCAGTCGCACGTAGGCATCAGCCTGTTTGACCCGGACAGCAATCGTTTCTTATATCAATATCAGTCCGATCACTTCTTCACTCCCGCCAGCAATACCAAGATCCCTACCTGTTATTTGGCGATGAAGTATTTGGGGGACAGCCTCCTGAGTTTTCGCGTCCGGGAAACAGACGACACCTTGTTTTTAGTTCCGGCAGGCGACCCCACTTTTCTGAATCCGCTGTTTCCCGCGCAGCGCTTCTTTCAATCCTTGCAATCCTCTTCCAAAAAGATCTGGGTCCAATATCATACGGAAGATGCGTTTACGCCGTATGGGAGTGGGTGGACTTGGGACGGATTTCAGGATTCGTATTCGACCGAACGAGCTGCCATGCCAGTTTTTGGCAACCTGGTCCATTTCAAACGATCGGAGGACCGACTGGAGGTACATCCCAAAATGGCAGGTCGTCCTCCTTTCTTCGCAGAGCCCATGATCCAATTGATGGGCAAGGGAGACCGCGTGGAGATCGACCGGCAATTCGACAAAAACCAATTTTATTTTAAGAAACGGAATGCACCTTTCTACGCGCAGCAGGTTCCGTTCAAGACCGACAATGGTATTACCAATTTTCTGTTTCTGCGGGATACTTTGAATCGCCATGCCGATAATTTTTTTCTGGGCGCAGCGAAAAATTTCGCGGGCTACCGATCGGTTTATTCTCAACCCACCGACTCGATGTTGCGGGTGATGATGTGGGAGAGCGACAACCACCTCGCCGATCAGAGCTTGCTCATGGTCAGCCAACAACGTTTGGGAAAGATGAATGATGGGGAATTGATCGAGCAGGTCATGAAGACGGATTTCGCCGCGATGCCGCATGATCCGAGGTGGACCGACGGTTCCGGACTCAGTCGGTATAATTTATTTAGTCCCGATGATTTTGTATTCATCCTGGAGCGAATGAAAAAAGAATTCGGAATGAACCGTATTGCCGGCATCTTCCCGACCGGGGGAGTGGGCACGCTGAAGAGTTATTACAACAGTATACCCGGTCAACTCTACGCCAAGACCGGCACCCTTTCGGGAGTAGTGGCGTTGAGTGGATTTTTACAGGGGCGATCGGGCAAGTGGTTGATCTTTTCTGTTTTGGTGAACAACCACCGCACCACGGCCAAAACGGTTCGGGAGGGGGTAGAGAAATTTCTGTTGCGCGTGCGGGACCTTTACTGAAATCCAAAAAGCTTGTTGAGTTGTCCCGACCGGAATTCGAGGTAGGTTGGGTGTCCGTCGGGGCTTACATTTCCCTGCTTGCATTGAAGGAGTTCCTGCACGAGTTCGCGCATTTCCCGTTCGGTGAGGGTTTGCCCGCTTCGAATGGCTTGTTGACGTGCCAGGGTTCTGAGGAGGGACTCTTTCTTCGGCAATTTCAATTCCAGCGCCAGGTACTTGTATTGCTCCAGTAACCAATGGATGGTTTGCTGTTCTTCTCCGCTTTCCAGATCGGCCGGGGTGCCTTGTACGACGTAGGTATGCTTCCCGAAGGGTTCGATCCGATAGCCCAGCTCCTGGAGTTCAGGCAACAGTTCATCCAGCAAGGTTGCTTCTGCGGCATTCAGTTCAATGGTGACGGGGAACATGCTTCGTTGCGAGGCGATCGGTTTTTGGGCATCGGCCGCCAACAGTTTTTCGTAGCGGATCCGTTCGTGGGCCCGTTGCTGATGAATGAGCCGATAACCGTCTTGCAGCGGGAGGATGATGTATGTCTGCAGTAATTGTGTAAGTGCGGTGTGCTCGAGATCGATGGCGGTATGGAGGAGTGCGGGCTGTTGGGTTTCCGGGGAAGCGACTTCCCGAATGGGGAGTCCGGCCCAGGGCTTGTCGCCCGACCGTTCGATTCGATGGGCCTGATGGGCCTGCGTAAATCCGCTGAACAAACGGCTTCCGGTTGTGGCTTGTTTTTTCTCTTCGGTAAAGGGCTGTTGGATGGAGGAGAGGGATTGGATCCCGGCATCCAGATCGAAATCCAGCGTGGGCGTGATGCTGAATTGTGCGAGCGCATGTCGGATGGCGGCCTGCACAAATGCGTAAACGATCTTTTCGTCCTCGAATTTGATCTCCTGTTTGGTCGGATGCACATTGACATCTACTTGTGCCGGATCCAGATCGATGAACAGCACATAGGAGGGAAACTGATCGCTGGCGATCAACTCCTGATAGGCGCTCATGACCGCATGGTGCAGGTAGGCGCTTTTGATGTATCGGTTGTTGACAAAGAAATATTGATCGCCCCGGGTTTTCTTCGCTGTTTCGGGTTTGCCTACGAATCCTCGGATGTTCAGGTAGTCGGTTTGCTCTTGTACGGCCACCAATTTGGATTGATATGGATTTCCCAGCAGTTGCACGATCCGTTGTTTCAACGAACCCGGTTCCAGTTGGTAGAGTTGCTGGTGGTTGGCGGTGAGTCGAAAACGAATTTCCGGGAAGGCCAGCGCTACGCGCGTGAACTCTTCCAGAATATGTCGCATCTCGGCGGCATTGCTCTTCAAAAAATTGCGGCGGGCCGGTACGTTGAAGAAAAGATTCTTCATGGCGAGGCTGGTGCCCACGGGGGTAGCCACGGGAACCTCTGATTCAATGCGGCTGTTGGCTACGTCGAGTTGGGTGCCTACCTCGTTGTCTGCGGTACGTGTTTTGAGCTCTACTTGCGCAACGGCCGCAATGGAGGCCAGCGCTTCGCCGCGAAATCCCATGGTCCGTATCTGAAACAAGTCGTCGATCTGGTTGATCTTGGAAGTAGCGTGTCGTTCGAAACAGAGACGGGCGTCTGCGGCACTCATTCCTTTTCCGTTGTCGATCACTTGCACCAGGGCCTTGCCGGCATCGTTCAGAATGAGATGGATCTCGGTAGCCTCCGCATCCACGGCATTTTCCAACAGCTCCTTGACGGCGCTGGCCGGACGCTGGATCACTTCGCCGGCTGCGATCTGGTTGGCGATGTGATCGGGAAGAACGTGAATGGTGGTCGACACGGCGGGGGTTTAGCGTTCAAAAATAACCTATTTATCGCTCGTTTTTCGAAGCGGTTTCTATGCAAATCCGGTAATTTTATTCCATGTCTATCCGCTTTTATCGCTTGCTGCTGATCGGGTCATTGCCTTGTCTTTTATCTTTTTTTCAGCTCGCGGCACAAACCCCCTATCAGAGTCGGCTGAATCGTGACCAGTGGGTCGATTCCGTTTTTTCCAGCCTTACCCCGGATCAGCGCATTGCTCAATTGATGGTGATCCGGGCCCATTCCAATCTCGGTCCCGATCACGTGGCACAAGTGGTGCAGCAGATCCAGCAGTATAACGTGGGGGCCTTATGTTTTTTTCAGGGTGGACCGGTACGGCAAGCCCTGCTCACCAACCAATACCAGCAACTGGCTCAAACGCCGTTGATGGTGACCATTGATGGCGAGTGGGGATTGGGCATGCGCCTCGACAGCGTGAAGAAATTTCCTTATCAGTTAACCCTTGGGGCGATGAACGATGAGGGACTGGTGTATCGGATGGGGTTGGCGGTAGGACAACAATGCAAACGGCTGGGCATACACGTGAACTATGCCCCGGTCGTTGATGTCAATAACAATCCCAACAATCCGGTGATCGGTTATCGGTCGTTCGGGGAGGACAAAGAAAAAGTATCCCGCTTCGGTATTGCCTATATGAAAGGCATGCAGGATGCCGGCATCTTGGCCTGCGCCAAGCATTTTCCCGGCCATGGCGATGTGGATGTAGACTCCCATTATGATCTTCCTCGCATTCTCAAGTCGCGGCCCCAACTCGATACGATGGAGCTCGTACCCTTCCGGGCCTTGTTCAATGCCGGTATCGGTAGTGTGATGGTGGCCCATTTATCCATTCCTGCCATCGACACCGGTCAAAACGTCGCCACATCCATCTCCAAGAAAAATGTTACCGACCTCTTGCGCGGCGACCTGAATTATCAGGGTTTGGTTTTCACGGATGCACTCGAGATGAAAGGAGTCGCCAAGTATTTTCCCGGCGGAACGATCTCGGTGGAAGCCATTTTAGCCGGGAACGACATGCTTTGTTTACCGGCCGATGTGAAAGAGTCGATCGAAAGGATCCAGCAGGCCATTCAAGCGGGCCGCATTCAACAATCCGATCTGGATGGAAGGGTCCGAAAAGTATTGGCCGCCAAATACGACTTGGGATTGAACCGACGCACCCTCATTGATACGACGCAGTTGGTGAATGACCTGAATCGTCAAACCGATGCCATCTGCCTCGAAGCAGCGGAGCAATCTATTGTTTTGCTGAAGGACCGTGCAGGATGGTTCACGCCCCGTGGCATCCGGTCTCTGCGCCGCGCCTTGCGGAAGGGAAAGGTGGCGTATGTGGGTGTTGGACAAAGCGGACCCAACGAACTGACTCGTACGTTCGGGATCGATTCGACCCATACCTATTTCATTTCGGGGAAGGCCGATAGTTTGCGGGTAGATTCCCTTTTGCAGCGTTTTCGGGCGGCGGGTGCGTATGATCTCGTGTTGCTTGGCATTCACAATTACTCCAATAAGCCAATGGATCAATTTGGTCTGTCACGCCCTGTACTCGAACTGGCTAAGCAACTGAATGGTTCCCGAACGATCACCCTCACCTTCGGAAATGTATTGTCCAATGCTTATTTCTGTGAGGCCGATCAGTTGCTGGCCTGCCATCAGGATGATGCGGCTTTTCGCCGCGTGGCGTCGAACCTGTTGCGGGGTTATGTTCGTCCCAAGGGCAAGTTACCGGTACGCGTCTGTGCCTTCGGGGTGGGAGCTGGTTTACAACCGGCTTTGGATCCGAGCGACTGGGAAGCCAAAGCGTTTCGGTTACAAGAAATTGACACCATTGTTGCCGAGGGGATCCGGGAGGGTGCCTTTCCCGGGTGTGTGGTAATGGCCGTGCACCGCGGAGAAGTGATCGTTGACAAGTCCTATGGATTTTTGGATGCCCGTCAGACCCAGCCCACGACGTCCGAAAGCATTTTCGATCTTGCCTCGGTAACCAAGATCTCGGCAACCACGCTGGCGATCATGAAACTTTATGAAAAAGGGTTGGTTCGCCTCGACTCGCCCTTATCCGATTATTTACCGATAGTCAAAGGAACCGATAAGGCAGCCTTAACGATCCGTGATATTCTCTTGCATCAGGCGGGTCTGGTTCCCTTCATCGCTTTTTATAAGGAGACCATCGATCCGAATACCGGGGAACCGTTGCCGACGATTTACCGGCGAACACCGGGCAGCGGATTTACCACTCGGGTGGCCGAAGGTTTGTATATGCGGGACGACTGGACCGACACCCTGATGCAACGGATCCTGAGGAGTCCGTTGGGCCCGTCAGGTAAATATGTGTACAGCGATAATGATTTTATTTTTTTAGGGAAGATCGTGGAGCAATTGTCGGGGCTGACCTTAGATGAATATGTGCAACGGAATTTTTATCGTCCGCTTGCCATGTACTCTACGGGGTTTCGTCCGCGGGACCGCTTTGCGGTCAGTGCGCTCGTACCGACCGAGACGGAAAAACATTTTCGTCAGCAAACGCTACGTGGCGATGTGCACGATGAGGGTGCCTCGATGTTTGGGGGCATTGCCGGGCATGCCGGACTTTTTTCAAACGCTTACGACCTCGCGATCTTATATCAGATGCTGTTACAAGGAGGGCGTTTCCAAGGGAAACGTTACCTGAAGCCGGAAACCATCCGGCTCTTCACGAATTATCAGGTCAATGGCAGTCGACGGGGTTTGGGATTTGACAAACCCGAACGCGATAACAAGACCCGTAAAGATCCCTATCCATCTTTATTGGGTTCAGCCTCTACATTCGGCCATACTGGCTTCACTGGCACCTGTGTATGGGTTGACCCCGAAAAGGAGTTGGTGTATATTTTTCTATCGAATCGCGTGCATCCCACCCGAGATAACGGAAAACTTTCCTCCTTGTCGATCCGCGGGAGAATTCAGGATGTGATCTTGAAGTCAGTGGAACGATGAAGGGTTAGGTAGGTCAAACGTTCATCCTTCATCCTTCACCCTTCACCGCCTTCTGCGTCGGTTGCCTCCGGGAGGCTGTTGACGGGGTGCATTGCCTGGCGGATTGCCCTGAGCATTTCCCGGAGGATTTCCGCCTCGTCTTTGTTGCTGTTGTTGTTGTTTTCGTTTGCGGTCGGCTTTTTCGAGGGTGCGCAAACTGATCTGTCCCACCAGTTCCACAAATTCGGGTTCGGCTTCTTTAGGTTTGGAGGAGACTACTTCAACCGGTTCGAGTTCTTCCGGCCGGACACCTTGTTGGTTCAGGGCCTTGATCTTTTTTACGCGCTCAATGCTCAACGGATATTGTTTGTTGCTATCGGGCAGCGTATACCACATGAGATTTTTGAAAATAT
The DNA here is from genome assembly GCA_964229195.1 of Chitinophagaceae bacterium. Taxonomy (GTDB): domain Bacteria; phylum Bacteroidota; class Bacteroidia; order Chitinophagales; family Chitinophagaceae; genus JJ008. Next base: position 34,498 of record CAXRAX010000079.1, read on the forward strand.
CTTTTTTGGCTAAAAAGGCATTGCCTTTGGCTACTTGCAATACATCGCAATGGTCGGGGAATTGCTGCAGGGCATCTAGGTAAGTATCGAGCTCATAGTTCAGGCAGCATTTGAGTCGGCCGCACTGTCCGCTCAGCTTTGTTTGATTGATCGAGAGGTTCTGGTAGCGAGCGGCGTTGGTATTGACCGATTTGAATTCGGTGAGCCAGGTGCTGCAGCAGAGTTCCCGTCCGCAACTGCCGATGCCGCCAACCTTTCCGGCTTCCTGCCGGGCACCGATCTGACGCATCTCTACTTTCACTTTGAATTCGCTGGCATAGATCTTGATCAATTCCCGAAAATCGACCCGGCTGTCAGCAATATAAAAGAAGGTTGCTTTTCGTCCGTCGGCCTGCATTTCGACCTGACTGATCTTCATATTCAGCTTGAGCTGTTTGGCGATGGCACGGCTGCGGATGACGGCCTCTGGTTCACGGGCCTTGTTTTGTTTCCACAAGTCGAGGTCACGTTCACTGGCCCGACGCAGGATCTTTTTCATATCGGCCTGATCTTCCTTGACTCCTCTTTTCTTCAGCTGTAACCGCACGATCTCGCCGGTGAGGGAGATCTCTCCTACATCAAATCCGTTTACGCCTTCGACGGCCACTTGGTCGCCTTTTTCGAAGGCTTGCAAGGCGGGATTGCGATAAAAGTCTTTTCGGGTACCTTGGCTGAAGCTGACCTCCACGACGCGACAGGCATCATCGGCCAGCGGAAGATTGTGCAACCAGTCGTATGCGTTCATGCGGTTACAGCCACCGGAACTACATCCACCGTTGCTGCGGCAACCATTCGGTTTACCGCCTGTTTTTGTACTGCATCCGGAACAGCCCATGCTTACCTTATTTAAGGCAGGTAGCAGTCGAGGCAAAGCAACAGGCGTAGTCGAAAGAGAAAGGGCCGAGGGGCCTATGAAGAGAATATTCGATGCTGTTGATTGTCAATCGCTTCTGTCCTGCACACTATCCGATCCCGTTCCTGCTTTGCTAACACACCTTACTCGTCGGTGTCGGATGGCATCAAAAGTACGACTTTGTCCTGAATGACATGATAGACCCTCAGGGTGAGGGCATGGAACAGCATTTTAGCGTGAGCGTTCCGTTCGATATAGTAAGTGGCTTTATTCATTTCGCGGCACAGTACCTCGAGTTGTTCGATCCCGACCAGCCGGTTCAGTTTGGTGGCCACGGCAGCCTCTTCCTCTCCCACGGCCGGCATTTGCCCCGTCGCCTGCAGGCGAATGGCTGTCTCCAGTACATGAATGACGTACCGAAGAAATTGTTTCTGTTTCTCTCTTCCGAGTTTACTGATCTCCTCCACCCATTTTACCTGGGCAAGCGGACCCGTCCGTAAAATGGCATTCAGCCAATCCCGCAACCTGATCTGCCAGCCTTCTTCGGCGTGCTGGAGTTGCTGCTGGGCCTCGCGAAAATTTCCATCCGACAGCTGTGCCAATTGTTTGGCCACCGCCGGAGGCGCGCCCTCTCTTTCCATCAAGCTGTTTTCGATTTCGTCGGCCGACAGCATGGGCAATCGGATCACCTGACACCGGCTGTGAATCGTAGGTAAAACCAATGTCTCGTTTTCCGTTACGAGGATGAACAACGTATCGGCCGGAGGTTCCTCAATGATCTTGAGTAATTTGTTGCCCTCTTTTTCTAACATTTCCGGCATCCAGAGGATCAGGATCTTGAAGGGGCTCTCAAAACTTTTTCGGCTGAGTTTTTTGTTGATGTCCTCGCACTCATGCGTGGTGATCTTACCTTGACTATTCTCTTTTTCCTTGATCCGCTCGATCCAATCAAATAGATTCCCATAGGGCTGCTCTTGTAAGAAGGTTCGCCACTCGACCATGAAATCGCTACACCGGGGCTTGTCGATCGATTTACTGCTGACGGTAGGAAAGGAGTAATGAATGTCGGGATGGGCGAAGGCAGCGGCTTTTTTGCAGGCGGGACAGACGCCGCAGGAGTCAGTTTGAGAAGTTTGAAGAGTTTGAGTAGTTGGATCGAATAGGGAGGGTTCGGGGGATTGCTGGTTTACCTTTTCGCAGACCAGGTATTGCGCGAAGGAGAGGGCCAGGGGTAATCCGCCGGTGCCTTCTTTGGCCACCAGCATCAGGGCGTGACTGATGCGGTTTTGTTGGTATAACCCTCGCAACTTTTCCTTCAACGCAGCCTGACCAATGACCTGGGCGAATTGCATACGCGAATATAGTTGAGGGGATGAGAAGATGAGCTCAATTTCTCATCCCCTCAACTTCTCATCTGCTCAACCAATTCGTGATTTCCGAGCTCATCGGGTCTGTGCGGGGCGAGAAGGTGGCGATCAGTTCGCCTTTTTCATCGAGCAGGAATTTGCCGAAGTTCCAGGTAACGGGATTGTCCATTCCTTTTTTCTCAGCTTGGTCTTTCAAGTATTTGTACAAGGGGTGTGTATCGTTCCCCTTCACGGAAATTTTCTCGGCCATGGGAAAGCTCACGCCATAATTCTTTTGGCAGAATGCCTTGATCTCGGCGTTGCTGCCGGGTTCTTGTCCCATGAAATTATTAGCCGGAAACCCCACGATCACCAGCTTGTTCGCGTATTGTTTATAGAGTTTTTCCAATTCCTCGTATTGGGGCGTCAGGCCGCAGCGGGAGGCGGTGTTTACGATCAGGATCTTCTTGCCTTTGAATTGTTTGAAAGCGATCGGATCGCCATCCAATCCGGCTACTTCAAAATCATAGATCGAGCCGCTGAGCAGCAGGGTGGATAGAAGGGTCATAACGAGGAGTTTCATGCGATTTATTTTTAAATAGAACAACTCAGGCGGGCGATGGTTGACCGCTAACCGGAGAATGCTGTCGGAAGGGGATATTTTAATGCGTCTCGGTGTAGCCGAGGCTAAAAAAGCTGAGCCGGGCTTGGGGGATTTGCAGCAGGGTTTGTCCGCAGGCCTCCAGCGTGGCTCCGGTGGTGATCACGTCATCCACCAGCAGCAGGTGCTGACCGATCGCTTTTTCCGGATCGATCAAGCTGAATTTGCCCGACATATTATTCCACCGTTCACTCCGGTCCTTACGCGTTTGGGTTTCCGTGAATTGATTACGGACGACGAGGTTATCCCACACGGGTATCCCGGTGGCGACCGACAGGCCTGCACAGATCTTCTCGGCTTGGTTGTATCCTCTTTTTCTTTTTTTGGATGGATGCAAGGGTAGGGGGATCAGGGCTGTAATCTCCATGAGCTGTCCCGCCCGCATCAGATTCCCTCCTGCTATCGCTCCCAGATAGCTACCGATGCCGGGGCGGTGGTGATATTTCAGTTGGTGAAGGGTCTGTTGTAAAACGGACTGGGGTTTTAGCGGATACAGGGCCAGGGCGGATTCCAGTCGGATGCGTCCCCAAAAGATCTTTTCCAATTGAAGTTGATCGGAATGGCTGTATTGGGTAGCTGTTAGTTCTGACAAACATTGATAACAGAGCGGCTTTTCAGGTGAAACCGATTGCTGATGGCAACTGCAGCAATAGCAGGGAAAAAGCCAGTCGAGCCAGGCTTTCCAGGGAATGTCCAAGGGCATCAGGAAAACAAGTAACGATAAAGATCTTCGACCCGACTCATGGCTACGATCTCAATTCCGAATTTGGATTTAGCCAGACTCTTTTGGTTGTATTTGGAAACAACGATCTTCTCAAATCCGAGTTTTTCCGCTTCGGCGATGCGCTGTTCGATGCGGTTCACGGCGCGTATCTCGCCGCTCAATCCTACTTCTCCTGCAAAGCAAATGGAGGAAGGCAGCGGTTGGTCTTCGTGTGAGGAGAGCAACGCACAAAGCACGGCCAGATCGGTGGAAGGGTCTTCGATCTTCAATCCCCCGGCTATGTTCAGAAATACATCTTTGTTTCCGAAGGGGAAGCCACCTCTTTTTTCCAGCACAGCCAGCAGCAGTTGCAGTCGCCTCAGGTCGAAACCGGAAACCGTTCGTTGCGGGGTGCCGTAAACGGATTGGGTGACGAGTGCTTGTACTTCGATGAGCAGTGGCCGCAGTCCCTCCAACGTGGCGGCAATGGCGATGCCGCTGAGGTTTTCTTCTTTTTGGGTGATGAGGATCTCGCTGGGATTGAGTACGCCGCGCATGCCTTGATCGCTCATCTCATAGATGCCCAATTCGGCCGTGCTGCCGAAACGATTTTTCAAGGTGCGCAGGATACGATACGCATAGTGCCGGTCGCCTTCGAATTGAAGCACGGTGTCGACCATGTGTTCGAGTACTTTGGGGCCGGCAATGCTGCCGTCTTTCGTGATGTGTCCGATCAGGAATACCGGGGTATTCGACTCTTTGGCAAAGCGCTGGAACTCGGCCGCGCATTCTCTGATTTGAGAAACACTGCCGGGAGAGGAATCGATGTGCGGGGTTTGCAGCGTTTGAATGGAATCGACGATTACTAGTTGGGGACGAATGCGTTTGATCTCGAGAAAGATCTCATCGGTCGAGGTTTCGGTGAGCAGATAAAAATCTTCGTTGTGTGCCTTCAACCGATCGGCGCGCATCTTGATCTGTTGTTCGGATTCTTCTCCGCTGATGTAAAGCACCCGAATGTTTTTCAGTTGTAGTCCCGTTTGTAGGAACAAGGTCGATTTCCCGATACCGGGTTCACCGGCTACGAGTATAAGGCTGCCTGTTACAATGCCACCACCGAGGACGCGGTTGAGTTCGGTGTCGGGGGATTGAATGCGATGCTCGGGTTTGGACTCCACGTCGCTCAGCGAGATCGTTTTGGGTCCGATGCGCTTTTCGTCGTCACTCCATTTCTTTTTCTTCTTGTCATCTTTATGTACCGGTTCTTCCAGGAAACTGTTCCATTGTTGGCAACCGGGACACTGTCCCAGCCACTTCACGGATTCATATCCGCAGTGTTGACAGAAATATGCGGTTTTTGTTTTGCTCATGGAAGGTGCGTTTCGGGGCAGTGGATTGTAAATGTAGGGTAGGATTGTAGCAAAGGATACACCCCATGGTGGTAGAAACTTCTGAAGAAACGAGTGAAAAAAAGAAGGGCCGGTCTTTCGACCAGCCCAACTTACTAACCCATTAAATTCTGCTGCTAAGGTACAATTTGGGGGTGGTTCGGGCAATAATATTTTTCGGGGGACTGTAAATTTTTTGTTAGGAATGTGAGAGGAACCCGCCCCGATAAAGGATCTATATTTTAATACCTAAGGCAATGGCATTCAGTATTTTATATTAAATTTTGCTATTTTCTGACGACTTGATTTTCAGCTACTTGCCAATTTCGGCAGCGTACTGGTTTGTGACAAAACGGCTGGAATTTGGAAGCCGATGGGTTTGGTCGGAAATTTGTCGTTATAGACATAAAATCAATCGTATATGACCAATGATATCATGTTGGTGTCTTTTCTTTTTTTGGGGATCAGTTTTTTGGTCTCCGCTATTTTGAAGTCCAAGTTCACGAAGTATAGCAAACTGCCGTTATCGACCGGTCTTACCGGTAAAGAGGTGGCCGAGCGGATGCTACGGGAAAACGGGATCTATGACGTTCAGGTGATCTCGGTGGATGGGTTTTTATCGGATCACTACAACCCGCTGAACAAGACGGTGAATTTGAGTCCGGAAGTCTATCACGGCAACAGCATTTCTGCCGCGGCCGTCGCTGCCCATGAGTGCGGGCACGCGGTACAGCATGCCACGGCTTATGGTCCGCTGGTTTTCCGCAGTAAAATGGTACCCTTGGTGCAGGTCACTTCTCAGTGGGTGAACTGGATCCTGCTGGCCGGAGTGATCGCTCTGGCGATGACGCAGAATCCCACGATTTTGCTGATCGGAATTTTGGCGATGGGACTGACCGTGGTCTTCACGCTGGTCACCCTTCCCGTCGAGTTCGATGCCAGCAACCGCGCATTGAGTTGGTTATCAACAACTAATATCACCAACAGTCAGGAGTATCCCAAGGCAAAGGATGCCTTGAAGTGGGCCGCGACCACCTATGTGGTGGCCGCTTTGGCTGCCGTGGTTCAACTGATCCAATACGTCATGATCTACCTGAACAGCCGGGACAGGGGCTGATCCGGGTCTCCAAGTAACTGTAAAAATTGCTCTATAGGGTGCCTTTCAATGGGAATGTCACCCTTTTTTTATTTAATCGATTGATTTCAAGTACTCGAAAAGGTTTCGTTTTTGGGAAATTGTTAAATTTTTGATATTTTTGCTACCATACCAAATTAACCTTAGCAATGAGAAAATTATTTTTTCTGATGGGTCTGATGTTGTCTGTGAGTTTGGCTTTTGCCCAGCAGACCATATCGGGACGTGTGACTGGTGAAGATGGGAACCCGTTGGTGGGCGCTACTGTTGCCGCCAAAGGGGCCAATGCTTCTACCACCACCAACGCCAACGGCCAGTTTACGCTGAGCGTACCGGCCGGTGTAAAGACATTAGTGATCTCCTATGTGGGAATGTCGACAATGGAGGTACCAGCCTCCGGGAACAACTTGTCCATCTCCCTGAAATCAGCAGCTGCTGAGATCGGTGAGGTTGTAGTGACGGGTGTAGCCCAGGCTACTTCCAAGAAGAAGTTGACATTTGCGGCCACTACCGTAAAAGGCAGTGAGATCAACATCGTACCTCAGTTGGATGCCTCTCAGTCCCTTCGGGGTCGCGTGGCCGGTATCCAGATCAGCCAAACGCAAGGTGACCGCGGAGCCGCTGTCTTTCTGCGTGGTGCCAAATCCGTATTCGGAAACATCGCCCCGCTGATCGTGGTAGACGGATTCCAAACTTCCCTGAGCTTAAGCGACCTTAACCCGGAGGACATCGAGTCCATCGAAGTCGTTAAAGGTGGAGCCGGTGCTGCCCTCTACGGTACCCGTGCCGAGGGTGGTGTCATCCAAGTGATCACCAAGAAAGGTCGTGCCACCGGTGGTAAGCCTACCATCGTAGCCGACGCGGAGTTTGGTATCAATAACATCCAGCGTATTCCGGAGCTGACCGATAAACACATCTACAAGGTAAATCCTGACAATTCTTTCTTGATCACGAACCCGGCTTCTCCGTTTCAGCGGACGATCGACTATCTGGCCAACGGCTTCTCCATCAAGATGAATCGTTATCAGAAATATTTTGATAACACGCGTGCCTTGTTGGACAACCGCCCTTTCAGCAACTACGTGGTTTCCATGTCAGATGCAAAAGGTCCGTTGAAGTACTACGTATCCTTCCAGAACCAGCGTCGCGGGGGTGCTGTATCCATTGTTGATGCCGATGTGCGGAACACCATGAAAGTGAACGTTGGGTACAACCCTTCCAACAAGATCGAGACCAACGTTACATTCCAATACATCAATTTTACCCGTCCCTCCGACTTCATCTCTCGTAACACTCAGGGAACACTCTTCGCTGCAACGCTGCAGTATGAGCCGTTCATGGACCTGACGGAGAAGAACCCCGACGGAACTTACAAGGCCAAGCCGACCGGTTTCGAATTCCAGAATGCCAACCTCTACAACCCCTTGTATGAGTGGGATCAGCGCGAGGTGAGCAGCACGGCGACCAATACCCTCTTGGGAGGTGATATTCGCTGGCGCTTTGCAAAAGGCTTCGACATCTTCGCAAGCGGATCGATGAACACGGAGACCGGTAACAACTGGAGCTACTATCCCATCGGTTACCAGACCATCACGCCCAACGCTTCTGTGAACAATGGTAACTACTCCATGGGTACTTCTACCAACAAGTTCCTGAACGGAAACATCCAGTTGAACTATGCCGGTTCTAAGGGTGATTTCGAGTATGGCGGTTCGGTTAAGTACATCTATGAGGAGTACAACGGTGAGTCTTTCTCCGCATCTGGTTACAACCTGACCGTTCCCCTGAAGGAATTGGCCGTAACCGATCCCGATACCCGTTCCATGAACTCAGACTGGAACAAGACCATCAACAAAGGATACTTCCTGAATGCCCGTTTGGGATGGAAAAATAAATTGTTCATCGATGCCTTGGGTCGTGTTGACCAAAGCAGCCGTTTCGGTGCGGATGCAGAGTCTGCTTTCTTCCCCCGTGTGAGTGCAGCCTATCGCCTGACCGAAGATTTCAAACTTGGTCCGGTGAACGAACTGAAATTCCGTGCCGCTTTTGGACGTGCCGGTTCGGTTCCTCCTTACAACGCCAAAAACAGCCAGACCGCTGTATCTGGTACCAACGTAAGCTTGATCCAGTTGGCGAACCCCGGACTGTCTCGCTCTTACACCGACGAGGTGGAGATCGGATTTGACGGACAGGTGTTCAACCGCGTGAACTTCAACCTGACTTACGCCTTCGCGAACAGCCAAAAGGACTTTATCCAAACACCGCCTATCCAACAGGTAAATGGTACCGCTCTGATCTGGCGTAACCTCGGTGCGGTTGAATCCCGCTCCATCGAAGCCGAGTTGAACTCGAACATCATGAACACTAAGAATGTTCGTTGGAATACCGGATTCACCTTTACCCTGGTGCGCAGCAAGATCACCGACCTCGGTGGTATTCCTGAGTTCACCTATGATGGACTGTTCCGTAAAGCAGAAGGACTTTCCGCCTACGCTTTCTGGGGCTTCAAAGTGTTGCGTAACCTCAGCGAACTTCAGGTTGATAAGACCACTGGTTTCGTGACCAACGTTCCGGGCAACCTGACCACGGCTGATTTCGCGATCAACTCGAAAGGTTTCGTGGTGGAAAAAGCGAAGATGGGTACCGCCAACGAGCGCCCTGTATTCTTCGTGGATGCCGCTACCGGTAACACCGCCTTCCTGCAGCGTGGTGAACCCGATTTTCAGATCGGTTTGCCGCAGACATTCAGTTTCCTGGATAACAAGCTGAGCTTGTTCTTCCTGGTCGATTGGAAGCAGGGTGGTTACAAATACAACTCCACCATTCAGTACCTGACCTTCGACAACCGTACGAAGTTGTTCGAGGACTATATCTCCAGCGGATTGCCCCTGCAGTTCATTCAGCAGATCTACAACGGAAACAACATCACCAACTTCTGGTTGGAGAAGAATTCCTTCGTAGCCATCCGCGAGTTGTCGCTCGCCTATAACCTCGCTGGTAATAAACTCGGTGCCGTTGGTAAAGTGATCAAAAATGCCCGCATCGCCCTGATCGGTCGTAACCTGTTCTACTTCACCAAGTACAGCGGTGTGAACCCCGAGGGTTATTTCGAGTATTATCCTTATCCGGTGTATCGTACCATCAGCGGAAAACTCACCATCAACCTTTAAAATTTAGAGCAATATGAATAAGATCATAACCTTCCTCGCGCTGAGCACCCTGATGCTCGCGTCGTGTAAGCGGGATCTTCAGTTCGAAGACCCCAACAAGCTCACTTACGAAGAGTACCTGAAACTTCCGGGTGCTGCTGTGAAAGTGGGTTCCGGTGCAGTTATTGGTGTGATGAACACCGTACTCAACGGGGCTACGGGCGTACACGTACTGTGTATGGCCGATCAGATCACTGCTACCAACCGTTACCTTGAGTTCTGGGATTTTGCGCAGGAGCCTCGCCTGGCCCTCAAGAATGCCGATACCTATGGTGGTTATGGTGCGATCGCAGACTATTGGGCTGGTTTCGCTCAGGCTAACCTCGATGCGAATGCCATTCTGCTGCAGATCCGTGCCGGTGAGCCCATCAAGGATGCCAACGGAATCGATCGTACTTCCGACTCCAAGATCGCTGCCTACTTTGCCAAAGGCCTTGCTAATGGTTATCTGGGTGCCCTCTATGATCGTGGGGTTGTGGTGAACGGCGCTTCTGCCGATGTTCCTACATTCTCTGATTATCCGGATTCCTACAAGAAGATGGTAGAGAACGGAGTAGCATACATGGATTCAGCCATTGCTGCTGCGAACGCTGCTGCTAACTTCAATTTCGACTTCATACCCGGTCTGACCATCAACAAAACGCAATTCGTTGCTTGGTGTAATGGTATGGCTGCTCGTATGATGGCCAGTGTGCCCCGCGATAATGCCGAGGCCATGGCCCTGGGTGCTTCTTGGTGGAACAAAGTTTACGATTATGCCAATGCGGCTCCTTCTACCGACCTGATCTATTCCTACGCCAATGAGAGCGTTTACCCCGGTACCTTGGACTGGGCGATCTATCTGTTGGGCGATGGTTCCGGATACCTGCCGGTAGACATCAAAGTGCCGCACCTGGTTGACCGTACCGGTACTTATCCTAACTACTATCCGGCCGCTCCCACTGTGCTGGCTCCTGTTCAAACAGACGACGCCCGTTTCTCCGTTTATTTTGGCTACACGCCGAACTTCGGTTTCTTGCGTGCTGACCGGAACCGTGGTCTGTTTACCAACTATAAGCGCAAACGTTGGGATAACCCCGATAACTTCCTTGCCGTACCGGGCGCCATCTCTCCCTTCTGGCAAGCAGAGGAGACTACGCTCCTGAAGGCCGAAGCGAAGTTGATGGCTGGTGATGCTGCCGCTGCCGCCGCCCTGCTGAACAGTCCCTCCTACAGCCGTAAGGCATTGGGTAATCTTCCCAACGTTGCTGCCAATGCAGCCGACTTGAAGAAGGCCCTGCACTGGGAGTATGCTGTATGTATCGATGCGGCCAGTGGTCCGATGCCTCCCTTTGCTTTCATGCGCCGTCACAACCTCCTGATCGGTGGTACCGCTACCGAGTTGCCGGTTCCCCTGCAGCAGATGAAAGTGATCGGTGGAAATGCTTATACTTTCGGTGGCAAGGCCAATGCCGGTGCTAAAGAAGGTAAATTCAATGAGGTTACTACCGCTGCCAACGTAGGTTGGAAGCTCTCTCAATAATTGATTCTATGCGATATGATCTTATCGCTTACAGGCAGCCGATTCTCGGCTGCCTGTTTTTATTTCTGGGGTTGTTGTCCTGCCGACCGACCGACTCTGCCAAAAAAACGACCCGTCTGGAAGCGCAGTCGGTGCTGATTCAGTATAGCGGCGATCCATCATTGGAGCAGGGCGATTTCATTCAAATCAACGGACAATTATTCTGGCACGATTCCTTGTGCATCTTCCATCGAAATAGTAAAGACACGATCTATTTACCAACACAGCGATACATCGCCGATCAGCCGCCGGGCGGTCGGCCGGTCTATTCCGTTGCCAATGCCTTGTCCTGTATGATCAACATGGCTGAAGCATTGAATTCCTTATCCGACACCACAAAGTTTCAGGTAGATGTTTCCCGGATCTACGCCGGACAACTTCGGATCAACTCAAAAACATCGGAACCGGTGGAAGTGATTGCATCCAAGGATTATCCGCTGCGGGTAACGGCTGGTAAAGATTAAAGCTTGATCTCTTCCTGATTCTTGTCGAAGAATCGATACTCGGTGAGGTGACAGGAGGTGTCCGGTTTGACGCGGATCCGCTGGCTGAATTTTCGTTTCCACTTGGCCACTTGGCTGCTCCAAGGCCAGCCCTTGGTTAAATACGCATGGAGGATCGGATGTACGACGAGCTCCAATTGTTTATGCTGATGCGTGCTCAGGTAAAGAAGATTCTTCTCAATCGCGTCTTCAATTAACAAGGCCGAACCGATCTTTCCGGTACCCTGGCAAGTGGGACAATTCTCCTGTGTATTGATATTCATCTCCGGCCGCATCCGCTGCCGCGTGATCTGCATGATCCCGAATTTAGAGATCGGCAGGACGGCGTGTTTGGCCCGATCGGTCTTCATGATCTCCTCCATGCGGTCGGCCAGCTTCCGTTTGTTCTCCGGTAGTTTCATGTCGATGAAATCGACCACGATGATTCCGCCCAGGTCGCGCAACCGCAACTGACGGGCGATCTCCTCGGCCGCTTCCATATTTGTTTCCAGGGCATTTTGCTCCTGGTTATTGCTGACGCTCTTGTAACCGCTGTTCACGTCGATCACATGCAGGGCTTCGGTATGCTCAATGATGATATAGGCTCCGCTGTCGAGGTTGACAGTCTTGCCAAAAGAGGATTTCACTTGTTTGGTGACCCCATACGTATCAAAAATGGGCGCGTTCGCCTGATGCAGCGTCACGATGTCGGCTTTCTCCGGGGCGATGCGCTGGATATAGGTTTTGGTATCGGCGTGCAGGGTTTTATCATCGAGCACGATCCGGTTGAAACTTTCGTTGAGCAGGTCGCGCAGAATACTGGTGGTCTTGGTTTGCTCACTCAGGATCTTCGCCGGTGCAACCGCCCCGCGCAGGTTTTGCTGTATGCTCTTCCACATGCCCACGAGCATGGATAAGTCTTCCTGTAATTCGGTGGTGCTTTTGCCTTCGGCGGCGGTGCGGACGATCACTCCGAAATTTTTTGGCTTGATGGCCTCTACGATCTTTTGCAAACGCCTGCGCTCTTCTCCCGAATGGATCTTCCGGGATACGGCCACCACATTATTGAAGGGGGTAACCACCACAAACCTTCCCGGTAAGGAGATCTCACAACTGAGTCGGGGCCCTTTGGCGGCGATGGGTTCTTTGAGGATCTGAACGAGGATATTGGGCTTGCCACTCAGCACCTCGTTGATCTTGCCCGTCTTGACGATGTCGGGTTCGAAGGTGAATTTGGCATAATCCAATCCGGGTTCGGTCTTGTCATCGATCGAACGCTGCGTGAATTTCAGCAGGGAGCGGGCATAGGGACTCAGATCGGTGTAGTGAAGAAAGGCATCTTTTTCAAAGCCTACGTCCACAAAGGCAGCATTGAGTCCGGGTATCAGTTTTTTGACCTTGCCCAGATACATATCACCCACTGCAAAACGGGCATCGTTTCGCTCGTGGTGGAGCTCCACCAGTCGTTTGTTCTCCAACAAGGCGATCTCTACGCCCTCAGGGGAGGAGTGGATGACCAATTCTTTGTTCATGTCGTTCGCGTACGAATCAACATGCCAGATAGCGGAGATGGAACGATTCAATTGGGAATAGGCCCGGATAAACACCCGGGTAAGGCAACTTGCCCTTTACCACTGTATCGGTTGAACGAACCATCCGGTAAAACAGACCAGCCAGTATAGCACTGGCCGTCCGAGGAACACTATTTGTTCCTCTTCTTGTGACGGTTCTTTCTAAGTCTTTTTTTACGCTTGTGGGTCGCGATTTTATGACGCTTCCTTTTCTTTCCGCAAGGCATACTTCAATTCGTTTATTAAATTTTTTAAATCAGTTTGTTTCGTTCGACAGGGATCGGATCCTCTCCTCCAATGCTTTTTTCAGGTCTTCCAGCTTCGTCAGCGTCCGGCATTGTTGATACAACCGGATGGCTTCTTTTTTGTCGCCGGCCTGTTCCCGGATCTCGCCTAGCAAGAGCAGGGCGTCCAGGGACTCGGGGCGGAAACGCAAAACCGTGCGTAAACGCTCTTCCGCTTTTTGGGGCTGGTTAGACAGCAGGGAAGCTTTGGCCAAGGTCATCTGTCCGTAGACAAAGCTGCTGTCCTTTTCCACCACTTCCCGGATTTGGCGAATACCAACCATCGGGGCGGCCGAAATGCCTCCAAAAAGGTAGCAGGCACCCAGACCAACCCGGGTGGAGTCGTTTTTGGGATTGAGGATCAAAGAGCGTTCGAACAAGTCCTTCGCTTGCAGGGCTTTCCAGCGGCGGAGGTTTTCGTCCTCTTCCTGTTGCAGGTTGTCCAACAGCAAGTGGGCGGCAAAGGTCAGGCTTTTTTCTGAATTTTCCAATCGCGAGGCCTCCGCTTCGTACCAGATATAGGGCTCAAAGAGCCGGACCTCATCCCGCCAAAAATGAGCCATTTCATGCAAGACCTCCATCCGTTTTGAACGGTTTGTGGTGTCGACCGATGCCTGTTTCTCCAGTTGCGCCAGCCGTTGCAGCTGTTCCGGGCTCAGACGCGTTTTAGAGAGCGCCAGTACCGTATCCGTGGTGTAACCACTGAGCAGCGGGGCCTCTCCTGCGGCAGCCGACGGGCTCTCCGCTTTTTGTGCTTCCGGTTTGGCCATCGGCACGAAGAAATAAATGACAGCGATCAGCAATAATGCCAGACCCACGGCCCATTTGGGAGAGAAACTTGCTTTCATGGGGCACAAAGTTACCGGAAAACAAGGGGGGAAGCGGAGCGGAATAAAAAAGGCCCCAGAGGGGCCCATATGACAAGCAATCGTTCTAGAAATCAATCGGCTTCCTCACCCGGGCCAGCATCGGGTTTTGGCTCCTTCAATTTTTTCACTTCAGCAATGAATTCCTTCGCAGGTTTAAAGGCTGGTATATAATGCTCCGGGATGTGTACTGCCGTGTTTTTCTTGATGTTACGTCCGATCTTGGCGGCACGCTTCTTCGTGATGAAACTGCCGAACCCACGGATATAAATATTCTCTCCGCCGGAAAGCGTATCCTTCACCTCTTTAAACATAGTCTCCAGGGTAACCAGCACATCCACTTTTGGAATGCCTGTTTTTTCTGCAATTTGGTTGACCAGATCTGCTTTTCTCATGGTTGCAAGGTTTGGTAACACTAATATAGGTAAAATATTTTGATAGTCAAGCAAATAGGATAATAATTTTGTCTGAACCCCCTCCCGGAGTACCTTCTCCACTTTTCGACTGTTTATTTCACAAAACAATGAAAAACAATCAGTTAGATAAAAAATGTCGATTATTCAGCAAAAAACTGATGAGCTGGCACCGGGATTCCAATCGGCGGGAAATGCCTTGGAAGGGGGAGAAAGACCCCTATCGGATCTGGCTAAGCGAGATCATATTGCAGCAAACGAGGGTAGAGCAGGGCTGGGCTTATTATGAGCGGTTTTTGAAAAAATTTCCGGATCTGCGCACGCTAGCTCGTGCGTCCGATCAGGCGGTGCTGAAATGTTGGGAGGGATTGGGCTATTACAGCCGTTGTCGCAACTTGATCCACACGGCCCGGCATTTGGCATTTAATCGGCAGGGCGTGTTTCCGTCAACCTATGATGAGATCCTTCAATTGAAGGGAGTTGGGCCTTATACTGCGGCAGCCATTGCCTCCTTTGCCTTCGATCTTCCTTACGCGGTCGTTGATGGGAATGTATTTCGGGTGTTGGCAAGGTATCATGGAATTCGAACGCCCATCGATAAGCCCGAAGGAAAAAAGATTTTTACCTCACTGGCACAACGGTCGCTGGATCCGACTTGCCCCGGAAACTATAATCAGGCCTTGATGGATTTTGGGGCCACGGTCTGTAAACCACAAGCCCCGGCCTGTATTACCTGCCCCCTGCGTCGTTCCTGTGTAGCCAATCGGGAAAAAAACGTCGGAACATTACCGGTCAAGTCGCCAGCCAAAAGCAAACGCATCCGCTGGTTCTATTATCTGCTGCCAGAATGGAATGGAAAAATTCCGGTGCGCCAACGAACCGGCCGCGATGTTTGGACGGGATTGTGGGAACCCCCTCTGCTGGAATCCGACAAACCCCTTCGATTCGAGACGCTCCGCCAAAAAATGGATCAGGCCTTTCCCGCCCACTGGCCTGTAACAGAGAATGGATTTGAACTGGCCACGCACAAACAGGTTTTATCCCACCAAACGATCCACGGATGTTTTATTCAATGCCGGCTCGATCGCCGACCGGATTGGAGCACCGATTTTCAGTGGGTGAACGGCCGGCAGATCAGCCGTCTGCCATTTCCTAAGATGATACTGGCTCAATGGAAACATTCCCCACCCAACCGATAAGCAAAAACAGATATTTTTGTATCGCCTTCCGGTTTAGGACAGAATGAATCGAGAAGACCCCGATTGGACAGTATCCCATTATCCTTCTATCCTCCTCACTTCCTTTTATCCTTACAGGCATCGGGCCTGACCGTATCCCTTGTACTGCTGCTGGTCATGCTCCTCCTGAGTTTTTTTGTTTCCGGTTATGAAGTGGCCTTGTTCTCGCTGAAAAAAACGGACCTGGATTGGATGAAGACTAAATCTACGCCTGCCTCCAAGCGGGTCCTTCGTTTGTTGGCCGAACCCAAGGCTGTGTATGTGTCCCTGTTAACAGCCGGAACCTTTTTGAATATTTGCTTGATCCTGCTGGCCAATTTTTTACTGACCGATCAGCTGCAGCTGTTGATCACACAAAGTGTACTGCTGTGGTTGGTGAAGGTCATTTTGCTGTCGGCGGGACTGATCTTCTTGGTCCGCATCCTGCCTAAAGTCTGGGCCACGCAGAACAATCTTCGCTTTGCCTTGGAAGCAGCTTGGCTGATCGAGGGACTTCACCGCTTCCTGCGTCAACCCAGCCTGCAGTTGGTGGCAGTGGCCGACCGGATCGGTCGCCTCGCCCAAACCGACAAGAATGAAAAACAAAAACTGGATGAGGCATTGGACGAAGACATTCCCAGTGCCACCACCTCCGACGAGCGAAATATCCTGCGCGGCGTGATCCGTTTTGGCGACATTCATGTGCGACAGGTCATGAAAGCCCGGCTGGATGTCAGCGGCATCGACCTCGATACGCCGTTCGATCAACTCATCCAACAGATCGAATCTCTGCATTATTCTCGCTTACCCGTGTATCGCGGCAGCCTGGATGAAGTAGTCGGTATTCTCCATACCAAAGAATTATTACCCTATCTGCGCTCCGGCAAGTCCGATTGGGCCAACTTACTTCGACCGCCGTTCTTTGTGCCCGAAAACAAGCCCATCGAGGACCTCTTCCAGGAATTTCAACAACGACGTGTCCATTTCGCCGTTGTGGTCGACGAATTCGGAGGAACCAGCGGCATCGTGACGATGGAAGATGTACTGGAAGAAGTGATCGGAGAGATACAAGACGAGTTTGATGAAGAGAACACCGGTCTTCAACAAGTCGACGATACCACATTTTTGATCGACGGACGCACCGCCCTGACGGAAGCCTGCCGCTTCATGCAACAACCCATCGATACCTTCGATGGTGTGAAAGGTGAAAGTGACACGGTAGCCGGCTTGGTGCTGGAGTTGGCCGGCGGATTTCCCAAACCCGAAGAATCATTTGTGTCGGGCGATTTTCGGTTCACTGTGCTTCAGATCGAACAAAACCGAATTCAACAAGTGCGCATCCAAATCCTCCTCGCCCCTCCCGCATGAGATCAGCCTTCCTCATACTGTCCCTGATCTCAGTCCTGCTGCTGGCCTGCAATCGCCCCTATAACGTTGGCAAGAAACGCGGGTATTATCAAATCGATTTTCCCGAAAAAGGTTATCAGTCCTTCCACAAACCCGGCTATCCCTACCGATTTGAATACCCGGTGTACGCAAATGTGATCAAGGATAGCACGTTCTTTGAGGACCGGGCGGAGGATTGGTGGATCAACATCGATGTACCTTCTCTTCACGGACGGATCTATATCAGCTATAAGCCCATCGGTGGACCCTCCACCTTCGATTCGCTGGTGCGTGATGGTTATAGGATGGCCTTGCAGCAACATGTTCAAGTGGCCAATAAGATCGAAGACAGCCTGTTGACCACCCCCAACGGAGTTTCCGGGGTATATTTTTCCCTCGGCGGAAATACGGCTACCGCCAATCAATTCTTCCTGACCGATTCCACCCGACATTTTCTGCGGGGTGCTCTCTATTTCGATGCCACCCCCAACGCCGACTCACTGGGCGTCGTGAATGATTTCTTAAAAAAAGACCTGCTGCACCTGATCAACACCTTGCAATGGGTGGATGCCCCCCAATCTAACCGACCATGATCGTCATCGATAAACTTTTGATCAGCGAAGACATTGTCGATAAGAAATTCGTCTGCGACCTCGCCCGATGCAAAGGCGCCTGTTGCGAAGAAGGAGCGGCTGGTGCTCCTTTGGAAGAGGAAGAGAAAAAGATCATCGACGAGGTTTTTGAAACCATCAAGCCCTACCTGTCAGAGACATATCTTACGGAGATTGAGAAAAAAGGGAAATATGTTTTCAATGAGGAATTTGGCTGGGTAACACCCACCGTGGATGCCGACAAGGAGATCTGTGCCTATGCGATCCGTCGGCCGAACGGCATCATTCACTGTGCCTTTGAACAAGCACACCTCGAGGGTAAGATCTCCTGGAAAAAACCGATCAGTTGTCACCTTTATCCCATCGTGGCGAAGCCCGGGAAGTATGGCGACTACGAACGATTGAACTATGAGCCTCGAACGGAGATCTGCAAAGCCGGCTGTCTGAACGGAGAAGCCCTACAAGTACCCGTTTACCAATTTCTCCGCGAGCCTTTGGTTCGCAAATACGGTGAGGCCGTCTACGAGGCCCTGGATACCATCGCCAAAGGCGATTGGGAGGAAATCGATTTCAAAGAGTAATTTTGAGGTGATGCGCAAGGAACATTCTGCCGAAGAGATCAAGTCAACCTTTATGGCCCGTAGTGCCGTGAAGTCGGCCGACCGGGAACACCGCCGAAAGATCAATTTCAACATCGGTCGATACGACGCGGCCGTTCCCAAAGGGAAAGCGCAATACACCGACCTCCTGGGTGCTCGTGAACGGGCCAAGAACCGCAAATGGCGAGCCCTTGAAAATCTGGACCGATACCTGGAAGATTTTGAGGCACACTTGATCCGACGCGGTGCCAAAGTGATCTGGGCCGAAGATGTTGCACAGGCACAAGCGGCGATCCAAAAGATCTGCCAGGAAAAAAATTGTCGTACACTGGTGAAGAGCAAGAGTATGGTGACGGAAGAGATCCACCTGAATGATTTTTTAAAGACCATTGGTGTGGATTCAGTCGAAACCGATCTGGGTGAATACATCCAACAACTCGACGGCGAGCCACCCTATCACATCGTTACACCCGCCATGCACAAAAGCAAGGAGGATGTAGCTAAACTCTTCGCCGAGAAATTGGGGACCGATCCAAACGCCACCCCCACGGAACTCACCCTTACTGCCCGGGCCATACTGCGCGAAAAATATCGTGCCGCCGAGATCGGCGTCACCGGGGCGAATTTTCTGATCGCGGATATCGGCGGCATCGCCATCACGGAAAATGAAGGCAATGCCCGATTGAGTTGTGCCTGGCCCAAGACACATGTGGTGATCGCCGGCATCGAAAAAATGATCCCCTCCCTGAACGATCTGGATCTGTTCTGGCCCTTGCTCGCCACATACGGAACCGGACAACAACTCACGGTGTATAATACACTGGTTACCGGTCCCCGACAAGCAACTGAAACAGACGGACCGGAAGAGCTGTATGTGATCCTGCTCGACAACGGCAGAACCCGGGTGCTGGCCGATCCCAAACAACGCGAAAGTCTTTATTGCATTCGCTGCGGGGCCTGTCTCAATGCCTGCCCGGTCTATAAAAATATCGGCGGCCATGCCTATGGCACCACGTATAGTGGTCCCATCGGCTCGGTCATCACCCCCAACCTGCAAGCCCTCGGGGAATGGAAACACCTTAGCGAAGCATCCTCTCTCTGTGGCAATTGCACCGAAGTATGTGCCGTTCGTATCAACCTGCACGAGTTGCTGTTGCACAACCGACATGCCGTAGCCGTACAACAACAGGGTCCGATCGTGGAGCGGATCGCCTGGAAACTTTGGAAACAAGGCATGCTGCATCGTAACTGGATGAATCTGGCCAGCGGAAAAATCAAGAATAAAGTGGTGAATGGGTTGGCCAGTGCGTGGACCAACCAACGAGGCACACTCGAATTCCCCGATAAAAGCTTCAATCAACTCTGGAAAGAACGAAAGAAAAATCGTTGATCCCATTCTACTGCTTTACGCCCATACGATCTCGCCACGGTTACGTTATATCACGCAGTGGTTTGAAGAACATTACCTCGATACGCCTCTCGAGCTGACCGACTCGATCGAACGTTACAAAGCCCATTCCGGCCCCTGCCTCAACTATTCCGCCCAACGCCTTCGTGCGGCAGAGTGCTGGATCGAACCCCATGATCTGCTCTTCGAAGAAAATATCCGATCCGTCGATATCGCTGTTTCCACCAATGGAACCTTCCCCATTTTTTTCTGTGGGAAGGGAGATCTTGGTTTCGATCTCTGGGCAGCCAGTTTTTATTTGATCAGTCGGTATGAGGAATACCTGCCGCATCGATTGGATGCGTATGGTCGGTATGATTTCACACAATCCCTGGCGGCGACCAATGATTTTCTGGATCGTCCGCTGGTCGATGAATGGATGGCAACGCTCGTTCAGTGCCTTCGTGTCTATTTCCCCTCCTTGTCTATCCGGACAAACCGGTATCAACACCTCGCCACGTATGACATCGACGAATCCTACGCCTATCGGCATAAATCTTTTTTGCGTCAGGTCGGTGGTGCATTTCGAGAGCTGGTACATGGTCGCCTCGAATCATTAGCTACACGGATGGGCACCTGGTGTCGCCTACAACAAGATCCCTACGACGCCTATTCTTTTTTGCAGGCATTGCATCCATCGGGTGCTGATCGGCCGATCGTCTTCTTTCATGTGGCTTCTCAACGGGGGCCATACGACAAGAACATCTCACCCGATCATCCGGCCCAAAAAAAACTGATACGATCGATCGCCGGCTTGTATGATATCGGACTGCATCCGTCGTGGTACGCGTCGGACCACCCCAGCTCGCTGGTTTCGGAAAAGAATACGCTGGACAAGATCGTGGGTTGGTGGATTACCGCCTCCCGGCAGCATTATATCCGCTTTCAGCTTCCCGATACATACAACTTATTGCTTGATGCCGGGATCTCAGATGAGTATTCTATGGGATATGGTTCTGTAAATGGTTTTCGGGCCAGTACCTCGAGATCGTTTCATTGGTTCAACCTTACTCGCAATCAGTCCACTTCATTACGGATACATCCCTTTTGTTATATGGAGGCCAATTCCTTTTTTGAAGCGGGTCATACCATCGAGCAGGCGGAGGCGGAGTGGAGGGGACTGGAGCAAGCGGTCCGGCAGGTACAGGGGCGGATGATCACCATCTGGCACAATACTTTTTTAGGAACGCAAAAAAGATTTGCTGGTTGGCGGGATCGCTACGCGAAATGGTTACGGGAACAGCACTAAACGCCTTCGGCTTCAGGTTGCTCGATGGCGCTGATCCGAAAGGCCTGATTTACTAGAT
This sequence comes from Chitinophagaceae bacterium, assembly GCA_964229195.1. Taxonomy (GTDB): domain Bacteria; phylum Bacteroidota; class Bacteroidia; order Chitinophagales; family Chitinophagaceae; genus JJ008. Next base: position 55,576 of record CAXRAX010000079.1, read on the forward strand.
AAACGCCTAGTAGTGTGATGAAGGCTCCCAAGATCAGGGTTATGCTGATCGTATCGTTCAAATAAAGCCAGCCCACTAAGGCGGCGACGATCGGGTTTACATAGGCATAGATCGAGGCTTGTTCCGTTGGTAAGTTTTGTAAGGCGTATAGGTAGCAAATGAATGCGATCAGTGATCCAAATACGATCAGAAATGCGATCGAGCTCCAGGCCTCGAGGGGGATATCGGCGAGCGGAATGGATTGGCCGATGAGTTGGCTTACTCCGAAAAGGGTAGAACCGGAGATGACCATTTGTAGTCCCAGGCTGAAATACGGATTGAACGAAAGGGCTTGCTGTTTGGTGTACAGGGTGGCAAAGGCCCAGGTCCAGGTGGCAATGAGGGAAAGTCCGATCCCGAATCGAAAATCCGGCTGAAGAAAATCCTGCAGGTGTTCGCTGAAGATGGTACAAACACCGGCGAAGCCGATGAGGAGTCCGACTATGGCTTTACGCGGAAGTTTCTCTTTACTGGCAAACAGTCCGATGATCACCAGCCAGAGCGGAAAGATCGCGCCCATGATGGCGCCCATTCCCGCGGAGATGTATTTAACACCCCAGGTGCTGAGGCCGTTGCTCATCATGAAATTCAGGAAACTCAGGATCAGGATCGGCCGCCATTGCTGACCGCGGGGCAGTTGTTCGCCTCGCAATAGAAAGAACGATACGTAAATGACGCCGGCTACGAACTGACGGATGCCGGCGAGTTGCAGGGCGGGCATGTATTTGACGCCCACTTTGGAGATCACCCAGGTCATTCCCCAGAATAGACATACCGCAGCGAGGGCGAGGATGGCCTTTCCTTTGGTGCCTTGTTTGTAATAGAAAAAAGGATTGAATACGTCCAGCTTTTGTTTGGAACGCTGGGCCCCTCGGAGCAGTTGGGTATAAAGGTGCTCTCCGATCATCAATGCTTGAAATGACGTTGACCGGTGATCACCATGGCCAATCCATGTTGTTGACAGTATTCGATGGAGTCATTGTCACGCACCGAACCGCCGGGTTGAATGAAGGCGGTGATGCCGGCTTGATGTCCGAGTTGCACACAATCATTGAAAGGAAAGAAAGCATCGCTGGCCATTACCGCGCCCTTCAGGTCAAATTGAAATTGGTTGGCTTTTTCGATGGCCTGACGCAGGGAATCGATGCGACTGGTTTGTCCGCATCCTTTTCCGATCAGTTGCTTGTTCTTTACCAGTGCGATGGCATTGCTCTTCAAATGTTTGCTGATCAGGTTGGCAAAGATCAGGTCGGCTTTTTCGGTATCGGTGGTAGCGCGTCCGCCTGTTTCTTTCCACTCTGTAAAATTTCCCGGGTCGGTCGATTGTACCAATACCCCGTTGAGTAAACTTTTACTTTGCTGATGATTGACGGGCAGGGTACGCAGGGCGAGCAGGATCCGATTCTTTTTTGCTCGCAAGATCTCCAGCGCCTCTGGCGTGAACGCCGGAGCGATCAGCACTTCAAAGAAAATATCCTGAATGGCGGAAGCGGTGGGGGCATCGATGGTTCCGTTGCAAGCCAGAATACCGCCAAAAGCACTTTCCGGATCGCCCGCCAGTGCATCCGTCCAGGCTTGTAGAACCGTGGTCCGTTCAGCAATGCCACAGACATTGGTGTGCTTGATGATGGCGAAGGTGTACGCGTTGGATGTTGTTGCGGGGAATTCCCGGATCAGTTCGAGCGCAGCATCTACATCGACCAAGTTGTTGTAGGAGAGTTCCTTGCCATTGAGTTTTTCGAAAAGTTCTTCGAGGTTACCGTAGAAGGTGGCGGACTGATGGGGGTTCTCGCCATAGCGGAGGGGTTGTGGAAAAGGGTGTGCTTGAAAAAATTCACTGCCTCCGGTTGGATTGAAATATTGGGCGATGGCCACGTCGTAGTGGGCGACCACTTCGAAGGCTTTCGCGGCAAAGCTGCGGCGTTGCTCGAGGGTGAGGCAACCGTCTTGGGTTTCCAGTAATTGTGCGAGTGACGAGTAGTCTTTTTTAGCGGCGATGACGGTGAGGTCCTGGTAATTTTTAGCTGCAGCGCGTATCATCGAGGGTCCGCCGATGTCAATTTTTTCAATGATGGCTTTTTCATCGGTGGTGGCTGCCACGGTTTCCTCGAAGGGGTAGAGATCGACTATGACGAGGTCTATTTCGGGGATGGCATACTGTGCCATTTCTTTTTGATGTGTTTCGTCGGCTCGTTTGCCAAGAATGCCTCCGAAGATCACGGGGTGCAGGGTTTTGACTCGTCCGCCCAAGATCGCCGGGTAGTTGGTGAGTGATTCGACCGGTACCACTTCGGCGCCCAGTGATTCCAGAAAAGTTTGGGTGCCTCCGGTGGAGTAGATGGTCACCTGATGTTTTTTCAGCTGCTCAACGATCGGTTCCAGTCCGTCTTTATAAAAGACAGAGAGCAGGGCAGATTTTATTTTTTTGGACATAGGAAGGGAATGGCGCAAAGGTATCGGTTGACATTGGCATGCTCAAGGGAGGGGGATAAAAAATGCATTTACCAGGAAACAACTGTACCCGGAATCCGATCGAGTCGTTCGATCCACCCATTCATCCCGTCCAATAACCCTTGCGTGATATATGCCAGTGCTTGACCGATGAAGGGTACCGGGTAGAGGGGGATCAACAGAAAAAGGGTGATCAGGACCAGCGAGGAGAGGGGCACGGCGATCAGATTGGCCGGCAAGAACAGCCAGGGGAATTGCTGAAAATAATAGGCCGTGAACGGGAGGGTACCGAGGGTGGCGGCGAGCGTAAGGCAGGTAGATTCCCAAGCATTTTTCAAGAGCGGGTTTTGTATTTTCCGGGAGGAGGAAAGGGTGGGTTGCAGCAGCAGGATGCCGGCTACGGCTCCGTGGGAGAGTTGACAACCCGGATCGAATAGCCAATCCGGATCGGCGATCAATAAGGTGAGTAGCGAGAGTCCTAATGCTTGCATCCCCGTTACGGGTCTTTGTAATCCTCTACCCAACTGCACGGCGGTGAACATAATGCCGGCGCGCAGCACGGAGGCTTCGCCACCGGCCAGAAAGCAAAAGAGCCAAACGACGAGCAGGGTGATCGTGGTTCGCAGTACGGATCCTCCTCGCAGGTAAATCAAGGGAAACAGCAGGCGCCAGATCATTTCAAAGACGAGTGCGATGTGCAGACCGGAAATGGCGATGATGTGAATGGTGCCGGTGCGGGTGTAGTGTTGTTTGAGTTCGGGATCGAGTCCGTCTTTCCAGCCGATGAATAGGGCAGTGGCTAGTCCGCCGTGAAGGGAGTCGCGCAAGGCCTGGTAGAGGGTGGTTCGTATGTAGGTTCGGCTGTGGTGAAGTAGCGAGGATAGATTTTCTCGGTTGGGGGTTATAAATTGAATGGGGTCTGGCGTAGCGAGATAAGCTTGATGCGTGATCTTTTGATGACGGCAGTAGCGGGCGTAGTCGAAGGAGGCATTTGTTTTGTTTTCGATGGGGCGGAGCTTGGCCAGGATCCAGGCTTTTTTTCCGGGGATTGCTTGTTGGGCAAGGGAATCATCTTTTGTGTATAGAAATATACCACCGGTAATGGGCATGCTGTTGATCGAGTCATGTCGGGCGATGAGATCGGCCGTGATCTTCCAGCCGGATCGGGTCTGTTTGGGTTCCTCTCGAATCTCCAGCAGGTAATACTGTTTTGTAGAGGCTTGTTGTCCGATCCAATGGAATTGTTTTCGAAGGTCACGCCGGGAGGCGTACAAAAATCCCACGAGCAGTAGGATCAAAATAAAAAGAGATCCGTTCAGTCCGGCGAGTTTCCATCTCCAGTTCAGGGGTAGCATTTGTGAGCTGGCGGCTACTGCAAATACTCCGAACAGTCCCCAAAAGACATGATTCGGCTCCACCGAAATATTATCATACAGGAAAATCCCCGCAGCAAAAGGGATCAGTAACCGAAATACCGGCGCCTGCACTCGTAACGGCATGAACGGATTTTCGCCAAACTACAAACTTCATCAACCCTTCGCATCCCACTTTCCGTCCCCCTAAAAAACTAACTATCCAAACTACTTAGACAAGTACATGCTGCGGTCCTTATACAGCTGCCTGAAATACGGATCTCGCAAGTTCTTTACAAATCGGATCGCTTCGCCGGTGGACTTCATTTCCGGGCCGAGTTCCTTATTGACGCCGGGGAATTTATTGAAACTGAACACGGGTTCTTTGATCGCGAATCCGTCCAGTTTTTTCTCGAATGTGAAATCCGTGAGTTTGTGAGTGCCGAGCATCACTTTGGTGGCGATGTTCAGGTAGGGGATCTGGTAAGCTTTGGCGATGAAGGGTGTAGTGCGGGAGGCGCGTGGGTTGGCTTCGATCACGTAAACTTTTCCGTCCTTGATGGCGAATTGGATGTTGATGAGTCCTTGGATCTTCAATTCTCTGGCGATCTTCTCGGCGTACTCTTCCATCGTTTGTACCTCCAGCGGGGTGAGGTTGAAGGCGGGGAGCACGGCATTGCTGTCGCCCGAATGGATGCCGGCCGGTTCGATGTGTTCCATCACGCCCATGACGTGAAAATTCTCGCCGTCGAAAATGGCATCGATCTCAGCTTCCTGGCAGCGGTCGAGGAAATGGTCGATCAGGATCTTGTTGCCGGGGATATGTTTCAGCAAGCTGATCACGGCTTTTTCCACTTCTTCATCGTTGATCACGATGCGCATGCGTTGTCCGCCCAGTACATAACTGGGGCGTACCAGCACGGGGTAGCCGACTTTATTGGCGACCTCGATGGCGTCGTCGACCGACCAGGCCGTTCCGTACTCGGGGTAGGGAATATCGAGTGCTTTGAGTTTATCGCTGAATCGTCCGCGGTCTTCAGCAATATCCAAACTGTCGAAGGAGGTGCCCACGATCCGAATTCCTTTCTGGGTGAGTTTCTCGGCGAGTTTGAGCGCGGTTTGTCCCCCGAGCTGTACGATCACCCCTTCCGGTTTTTCGTGTTCGATGATCTCCCAGAGGTGTTCCCAGTAGACCGGCTCGAAATATAGTTTGTCGGCCATGTCAAAGTCGGTGGAAACGGTTTCCGGGTTACAATTCACCATGATCGATTCATAGCCGCATTCTTTGATGGCGAGCAGGCCGTGTACACAGCAATAATCGAACTCAATGCCTTGTCCGATGCGGTTCGGACCGGAGCCGAGTACGATGATCTTTTTCTTATCACTCACCTTGCTTTCGTTACGATGTCCTTCCTCGAAGGTGGAGTAGAAATAAGGGGTTTTGGCTTCAAACTCGGCGCTGCAGGTATCCACCATCTTATACACGCGTGTGATGCCGGCGGCTTTTCGTTTTTCGTAGATGGCTTCTTCCGTTCCGCTTTTGAGGATTCGGGCGATCTGTTCATCACTGAATCCATGCACTTTGGCTTTGCGCAGCAGGTCGATCGGCAGGTTCTCGACCGAGAAGTTCGTCAACTCTTTTTCGATGTTGACGATCTTTTGTATTTCGAAGAGGAACCAGCGGTCGATCCCGTGGGTGGCCTTGGAGATGGTGCCCACGGAGATGCCGGCCATCAGGGCGTCTTTGATGCGGAAGAGGCGGTCCCATTTCGGGGTCTTGATGTATTCCAGCAATTCCTCGGCGCGCATCATGCTTTTGCCGTAGTAGCCCAGTCCCACCGCATTGTTCTCTAAACTCTGACAGGCTTTCTGGATGGCCTCGGTGAAACTTCTGCCGATGCCCATCACTTCGCCCACGCTTTTCATTTGCAAGCCGAGGGTGTCGTTGGCGCCTTTGAATTTATCAAAGTTCCATCGCGGGATCTTGACGATCACGTAGTCGAGTGCCGGTTCGAAGTATGCGGAGGTGGTTTTGGTGATTTGATTTTCGAGTTCATCGAGCTGATAGCCGATGGCGAGTTTGGCGGCGATCTTAGCGATGGGATAGCCGGTGGCTTTACTGGCCAGGGCGGAAGAGCGACTCACGCGCGGGTTGATCTCGATGGCGATGATCTCCTCTGTTGCCGGGTTGAGTGCGAATTGCACGTTGCAACCACCGGCAAAATTACCCAGGTCGCGCATCATGCGGATGGCGGTGTTGCGCATCAGTTGCATACCCGTATCGCTGAGGGTCATGGCCGGCGCGACGGTGATGGAGTCGCCTGTGTGTACACCCATCGGGTCGAAATTCTCGACGGTGCAGATGATGCAGACGTTGTCGGCCGAGTCCCGGAGCAGTTCCAATTCAAATTCTTTCCAGCCCAGGATGGCTTGTTCTACCAGTACTTCGTGAATGGGGGAGGCTTGCAATCCGCGGTTGAGGGCCTCGTCGAGGTCATCTTTATCATGCACGAATCCGCCTCCGGTTCCACCCAGGGTGAAAGAGGGGCGGATCACGAGGGGAAATCCGATCTGTTGGGCGAACTCTTTTCCTTCCAGGAAGGAGTTGGCGGTTTTAGCAGTGGCCACCGGTACGCCGAGTTGGATCATCCATTGGCGGAATTTCTCCCGGTCTTCTGCTTTATCGATGGCCTTGATGTCTACTCCGATCAGGCGTACGTTGTATTGTTTCCAGAGTCCCAGTTCCTCGGCTTCTTTGGCGAGGTTGAGAGCGGTTTGTCCGCCCATGGTTGGCAGTACCGCATCGATCTGATTTTCCTGCAGGATCTGTTCGATGCTCTCGACCGTGAGGGGGAGCAGGTACACGCGGTCGGCCATCATGGGGTCGGTCATGATGGTAGCCGGATTGCTGTTGATGAGAATGACCTTGATACCTTCCTCTCGTAAACTTCTGGCGGCCTGGCTTCCGGAGTAGTCGAATTCGCAGGCTTGGCCGATGATGATCGGTCCGGAGCCGATGATCAGGACGGAGCGGATCGATGTGTCTTTGGGCATGGGGTGGTTTTTACAGGTCGGTTGCGAAAAAACAAATTGCGCAAAACTAAGGGAGCGGAGGCGATGTTCGTGAGGGCCGGTAAAAAAGATTTTTCCCCAGTTTCAACCATTTTCCGGGCAAGGGGTTTTTAAGTAAATCCATTTGGTATGAGTGTATTGGAAGTGGGACAAAAAGCGCCGGCCTTTGCCGGTCCGGATCAATCCGGAAAAACCCTTCGATTGAGTGCCTTCAAGGGTAAAAAATTGGTTTTGTACTTCTATCCAAAGGACATGACCGCTACCTGCACCGTACAGGCCTGTAACCTGCGGGATCATCACCGGGATCTGATCAAAAAGGGTTGGGCCGTGGTGGGGGTCAGTCCGGACGACGTCACCAGCCATCAAAAATTCATCTCCAAAAACGACTTGCCATTCTCGTTGTTAGCCGATACCGAGCAAAAGATCCTGAAGGCCTATGGGGTCTGGGGGGAGAAATCGATGTACGGCCGAAAATACATGGGGGTGCTGCGCACGACTTTTCTGATCGATGAAAAAGGGGTGATCCGCCACATCATCCGAAAGCCGCAGGCGGCCAAGCATGCCCAGGAGATCCTGCAACTGGCAGCCGATATGGGTTAGTGTTCAATCCGCCATTCCAGTCCGCTGACGATCCTTCTTGGCTGCTCGTTCTCTTCGATGAGCAGGGCGCCTTGTTCATCCACGCCGAGGATTTTCAGCCATTTCTCTACCCCGTTTTCCCGCATCCGAAACGTCTCGCTTTTTCCGAATAGGAGGGAGCGGTAGGTATCCAAAAGAGGTTGAGACCCTTTTGTATTCCATTGTTGAATGTGATGGTTCAGGGACTGCACCACCTCCAAACAGATCGTTTTGGGATCCGCTTCTTTACCGGTGATCTGACGCAGGGAAACGGGGTTGGGCAGGGCAGGATCGAATTGGGTTTGGTTGATGTTGATACCGAGGCCAACCAGGCTCCAGGTTTTTTGGGTTTCGAGGAGGAGTCCCCCGATTTTCCGTCTCTTCCAATAGAGGTCGTTGGGCCATTTGAGGGACATATCGCCTCGGGTGTACGGGGTGAGGACCGACCAGCCACTGAGGGCACAACAGATGCTGAGGTGAAAAGGGGTGGCATCGGGCAATTGGGCGTTTTCGATCAGAACGGTCATGGCCAGGTTTTGGCCGGGTTCGGAGAGCCAGGATTTTCCCATCTGCCCGCGTCCGGCGGTTTGGTGCCGGGCGAAGAGGATGTCGCCGTGCTGGGCCATTCCCTGCTCGATCCACTCCCGGGCCAGGTCGTTGGTGCTGCCGACCTGCTCCCATTCGGTGAAGCGGTTACCGATCGGGTTTTCGAAGGGACTCAATGCCAATTAATCGCTATTTTTGGGCGTAAACGTAATCAAAAAACAAAACGTCCAGACACAAACCTTTGGCTCCGTCCCCCAACCGTCGTACCGACACCCCAGCTGATCGTCCCACCGCGTCCAAACGCATCAATCGCAACTCCAAGTTATTCAAGACCATTCTTTCGGCCATTCAGGCCAAAAAGGGGGAGGAGATCGTTTCGATGGACCTGCGCAAGATCCCGGAGGCCGTTGCCGACTTCTTCTTTATTTGCGACGCCCGCAGCCAACCACAGATCAGGGCTATCGCAGATCATATCGAGGATCAGGTAAAAGAAAAATGCGGGGAGATACCTTACCGACGGGAAGGCAACCAAAAGCTCCAATGGGTGTTGATCGATTATGTGAACATCGTGGTGCATGTCATGCTGCCGGAAAACCGGACGTTTTATCAGCTGGAGGAGATGTGGAGTGATGCGGAGCAGATAAAACACGACTAAGCTGTTAAAGTTTCGTCAACACAGGTCGCTTGGCTCGTTCCTTGCACCATTATATCTTGAAGCAATCGAATTTTGAATAGTATGAATGAAAATCGAACCGGCGGAACGGGCAAGTCACCCAAAAAGACCCCTCGTTTCAGCTTTTATTGGATCTATGCGGTGGTCTTTGCCGTATTGATCGGCATGCAATTGTTCGGCCCGCTGGTGCCAAACATGGTGAAGACGAACGAAAAAGAATTCAAGCAATTGGTCTTGAAGGGACAGGTCGATAAATACCTGATCATCGACAACCGCAATTCGGTCCGTGTTTTTCTGAACGACTCCGGATTGGTGGCGCAAGCGGCCCGGCTTAAAGAGGTGGGTGGCAAGGTGGTGAAGCAAGGTCCTCACATGACCTTCCGCATCACAGGCGGCGAGGCGTTTCAAAAATCCATGTCCGATCTCTACACGAAAAATCCCGGTATTGCCGAAGTGGCCTTTGATGTCGACAATGAACGCGACTGGATCGGAAACATCCTCCAATTCCTGTTGCCCGTACTGCTTTTCGTGGCCATCTGGGTGCTGTTCATGCGTAAGATGGGCGGACCAGCCGGCGGCGGCGGGGGTGGTGGCGGTGGCATTTTCAGCATCGGAAAATCCAAAGCCACGTTATTTGATAAGGGCACTAAAGTCAACATCACGTTTGCGGATGTAGCCGGACTCGACGAGGCCAAAGTAGAAGTAATGGAGATCGTCGATTTTCTGAAGAATCCCAAAAAATATACCAACCTGGGAGGTAAGATCCCCAAAGGTGCCTTGCTGATCGGTCCGCCCGGTACTGGTAAAACCCTATTGGCCAAAGCCGTTGCCGGCGAAGCTCAGGTTCCGTTCTTCAGTTTGAGCGGATCGGATTTTGTGGAGATGTTCGTGGGCGTTGGAGCCAGTCGGGTACGAGATCTTTTCAAGCAAGCCCGTGAGAAGGCGCCCTGTATCATTTTTATCGATGAGATCGATGCGATCGGTCGTGCCCGCGGCAAGAACACCATGATGAGTAACGATGAAAGGGAGAGCACGCTGAATCAGATGCTGGTAGAAATGGACGGATTTGGTACCGATGCCGGCATCATTGTTTTGGCGGCTACGAATCGTCCCGATGTACTCGACTCCGCCCTGCTGCGCCCGGGTCGGTTCGACCGTCAGATCACGATCGACAAACCCGACCTGAAAGGCCGGGAGGATATTTTCAAAGTGCACCTGAAACCCATCAAGGTGTCCAGTACGCTCGACATCCACAAGTTGGCCGAGCAAACACCCGGATTTGCCGGGGCCGACATTGCCAATGTCTGTAACGAGGCGGCCCTGATCGCGGCCCGCAAGAATAAAGAGGCGGTCGACATGCAAGATTTTCAGGATGCAGTGGATCGGGTGATCGGTGGACTGGAAAAAAAGAATAAGATCATTTCCCCCGAGGAGAAAAAGATCATTGCTTATCACGAAGCCGGTCACGCCATCTGTGGTTGGTACCTCGAGCATGCTTATCCCTTGCTGAAAGTGACGATCGTTCCGCGCGGTACGGCAGCACTCGGCTATGCTCAATACACGCCCAAAGAGCAGTATCTCTACAACACCGATCAATTGAACGATCAGATCTGTATGACCTTGGGCGGACGGGCCAGTGAGGAGATCTTCTTTGGAAAAATCTCTACCGGTGCCCAAAACGATCTGCAACAGATCACCCGCACGGCCTATGCCATGGTTACCGTGTACGGCATGAATGACAAGGTGGGGAATATCAGTTTCTACGATCCGATGCAGGATAATACCTTCACCAAACCCTATTCGGAAGACACGGCCAAGCTCATTGATGATGAGGTGCGCGAGTTGATCGATGAGGCCTATGACCGTACCAAGCAATTGCTGACCGATAAAAAAGAGCAAGTTGAAAAATTGGCCAATGCGTTGCTCGAGCGAGAAGTCCTGTTCCAAAGCGATGTCGAGGCCCTGATCGGAAAGCGTCCGTATGAAGAGAAAAAGCCATTGGCGGATGCGATTCCGGCTGAGCCGACTGCAACGGCCGATCCGGTTGCTGCGCCCAGTGAATCGTCTCCCGAGCAGCCGACCGGCGAAGGGGGTGAGCTTCCTTCATTAAATCCATCTGTCTGATCGATATGAATATATCGCCCTCCCGGGAGAATATCTTAAAACGCATCCGGCAAGCACTGGCTACGGATACGCCGATACCCTTTCCCCAGCGGGAGATATCGGAACCGGTGGTTCCTTCCCTGAAACAGGAGATCGAAGTGGAATTCGCCGAGCGCTTTACGGCCCTTGACGGAAAATTTATTTACTGCATCAACCGACAAGAACTCGCCTTTCAATTGGGTAGCCTGATCCGAAAGATGGATTGGGAAAAAGTGTATTGTGTGGAGGAGAAACTTCGGCCGGTAGTCGACCCCATCCTGGGCCATCGGTTGTTCAATGATGACCTGGGCCAGTCGGATGTATCGATCACCGGATGCGAATGTTTGGTGGCTCGCACCGGCAGTATCGTGCTGAGTGCGGCACAGACGGAAGGGCGAACTGCTTCGGTGTATGCACCTGTGCATGTTTGTATTGCCTACTCTTCCCAGCTGGTATATGATGTGGGGGATGCGTTTCAGCGGATCAAGGCCGAGCATGGAGAGGCATTTCCGTCCCTGGTCAGTTTTGCGACCGGGCCGAGCCGAACGGCCGATATCGAGAAGACCCTGGTGGTGGGGGTCCATGGCCCCAAAGAGGTTTATCTCTTTCTGGTAGAGGACTAGTCCACTTCGTTTTGTAACTTCCCCACGTGCAACCACGCATCTATTTTCTGTCCGATTTTCATTTGGGAGCTCCGAACGCAGCTTCCAGTCTCGAGCGCGAGCGCTCGTTGGTTCGTTTTCTGGATTCCATCCAAGACGATGCCGCCGAGATCTTTCTGGTGGGAGACCTTTTTGATTTTTGGTTTGAGTACCGATCGGTGGTGCCTAAGGGGTATGTGCGGTTACTCGGGAAATTGGCGGAGCTGTCGGATCGCGGCATTGCGTTGCATTTTTTCATGGGCAATCATGATATGTGGGTGCGGGATTATTTTCAGAAGGAGCTGAACATGGCGGTGTACGACCGGCCGGTCCGGTTCGATCGGCAGGGGAAGAAATTACTGGTGGGGCATGGCGATGGTTTGGGTCCGGGCGATCAAGGATACAAGCGACTGAAAAAATTATTCCGCAATCCGCTGGCCCAATGGCTGTTTGGGATCTTGCCGCCGGCCATCGGCATGGGGGTAGCCAATTATTTTAGTCGAAAAAGTCGGGCACAGGTCGGGTCGACCGAAGAAGTTTTTCTAGGTGCCGAGCGAGAGTGGCTGATCCAATATGCGACTCGCAAACAGGCCGAGTCACCGGTCGATTATTACCTATTCGGCCATCGGCACCTGCCGATCGATCATCCCATTGAGCCGGGGGCCCGATATATCAACCTGGGCGATTGGATCCGTTATCAAACCTATGCCGTCATGGAAAATGGTTTGATCCAACTGAAGAGTTTTGAGCGTTCCGAATCTTCGATCGTCCGTTTATGAGGCGATGCCTTCTATATTATCTGCTATTCTTTTTGGCCCCCCTCTCGGTATGGGCCCAGTTCGATACACTGTATCAATATGAGCGATCCCTTCGAGGTGATATCCGGTTGTTCACGGCCGATCATTTGGGAAATCTGTATTTGATCGACCGAAAGGATCAGGTGAAGAAGGTTAGTGCTACCGGCGATTCCCTCGCCGTATACAATGATGTACGACGGTTGGGTCCGCTCAACAGCATTGATGTGGGCAATCCCCTGCAACCCATTCTTTATTATGGCGACGGGGTTCGATTTGTGGTCCTCGATCGATTTTTGAATCCCGTAACGCGAATTGACCTGCAAGCAAATAACATGGTGCAACTGCAGGCCTGGGTACGCAGCTACGACAACCAGCTGTGGGTATACGATCCGTTGGCCTATGTGTTGCGGAAAGTAGATCTGACCGGTGCCATTCAATGGAGCACGCCGGATTTTAGGCTGATCTTGGGCCGCCCCTTTTCTCCCACCCGGATGATGGATCAGGACCGCACCCTTTACCTCTATGAGCCCAAGCAAGGGGTCTATGTCTTCGATTATTTTGGGAATTTGAAAAATGGCATCCAGCTTTATGACTGGGCGGATTGGCAGGTAGACGGAGGATTTATCTATGGACGAAAGGCGGATACCCTTTATCGCTATGACATCAAAACGACTTATTACGAGGAGTGGGCCCTTCCCGCTGCGTTGCGGGGTGCGGTTCAATTCCTCTGGCGTGGAAAAAAGTTATATGCGTTGTTTCGGGAAGAAGCCGGTGATCGGGTCCTTATTTATTCTACACGATAAACGAGCTATATGAATATCCGTGCTTGGTGGGATTATCAGTGGGGCGACAATTCCATTGGGGCCTATGTGATCGTCGGGGGCGTGATCCTCTCGATGTTGGTCTTGCGTCGTTGGATCTCCCAATACCTGGCCGGATTGTTGTTTCGATTGGTACACCGGATCTGGAAAGATGTAGACAAGGCCTCTTTTGTGAGTTTGGTCTTTCGTCCCCTCGGCTTTTTTCTCATCGTACTCGTTTCGGTCGCCGCCCTCTACAAGTTGCGTTTTCCTACCTTCCTTGATTGGACGTTATTTGATTTCACGTTCCGGCAGATCGTTCAGGCCTTCGGGACCATCTTGCTCATCGGCTCCTTTATTGCCCTGTTGCTGCGCATGATCGATTTCATCGCGCTGTTGCTAAGTCGGCGCGGCAATCTGGGTGGGGATCTTTCGGAGAATCAGCTGATCGTTTTTTTCAAAGACTTCTTCAAGGTTCTTTTGGTGATCAACGGAGTGTTGCTGATCGTTCGTTTTGCATTCGGATTTCACATCGGGGAATTGCTGACCGGACTCAGCATCGTGGGCGCGGCCATTGCGTTAGCCTTGCGGGAGAGTCTGGAAAATCTCATCGCTTCCTTTATTATCTTTTTCGATAAGCCCTTTCATACCGGCGATCAGGTCAAGGTGCATTCGATCTCCGGTGTAGTGGAGCGGATCGGCTTGCGGAGCACGCGCATTCGGACCGAGCAGAAGACCTATGTGACCGTTCCGAATAAACAGATGGTCGATAGTTTATTGGATAACCTGACCGAGCGCAGTCACCGTCGGGGCGATCTGCGGCTGGAGCTCGATCTACGGACTCGGGCGGCCCAGGTGGAGGAAGTCATTCGATTGGCTCGGGAGATTTTCTCTCGTCCTCCTTTTGAATCTACCGGTGTTCATTTTTCGGATGTGACCGGCAATGCCCTGGTCGTGACCATTGAGTTTTATGTGTCGGTCCAGGTCTCCGTTTCGGAATTCTTATCCCTTCGGCAAGATGCTTATCTCGAGTTGATGAAGGCGTTGGAGGCGATGGAAATTGAATTGGCCGGGGCAACCACGGAGGTTCGAGTAAAGACCGAGACTCGTTAGCGCAAGATCTCGGCCAGTTCCTTGTCGAACATGCCGTATTTCCCGTACTCGACGATCCGTCCCATTTCTTTTCCGTTTTTAAATACCAGGATGGTGGGTACCAGGGTCACGTTCCATGCTTCTGAGAGTCGACCGACGGTTTTTTTATTCCGGTCCACCCCGATGAATGAACATCTCTCTTTCGGGAATTGGGCACTGTCGAGCAGCGCGATCAGCTGGGGGATGATGAAATGGGAGTCTTCGCACCAGGTACCCATAAAGGCGACGATCTCGATGGAGTCCTTTTGTTTGCGGATATTCTCCAGTGCGTCCGGCCGGGCCTTGTAATTTTTATAGGTGGCGGCATACCAATGAAAACTGGTATCCGTTTCCAGCAGGGTGCGAGGTAAATGCCCTTTGATGGTTTTTTCTCCCGGTCGCTCCGAAAACGTCTCGTACGACTGCGACCACACCCCAGCCGACACCAATATACCAACCAAAAACAAAAAAGATTTCAGCATCATACTCAACACTAAACTCATAAACTCTAATAGAAGCTATCCAAACTATTTAAACTTCTCAAACTATTCAAACTTCTCAAACTATTCAAACTTCTCAAACTTCTCAAACTATTCAAACGTCTCAAACTATTCAAACTTCTCAAAGAGTCGCTTTCAACTCGAGCAGGAACTGAC
>CAXRAX010000080.1:0-11194 GCA_964229195.1 Chitinophagaceae bacterium
ATACATCGCGATGTATGGCTGGGGATTGCAGGAAACCTGGGTCGATATGCGCCGGTATCACTATACGGACATTGATCCGGTAACAGGACAGCAAGTTTATGCAGGTTTCGTTCCACCGTCCGGCATCGATTTGTTCACCAACAATGCCGGAAAAAATGTTTATCGTTGTCGCCCACGCTACAATTCCGAATACCTCTATAACATCGCTGCTTTGCAGAGTGTTGGGGCTTTGGCGCTAGATTATCACACCAAAGAGCAATGGTTCTCCTTACCATAACCTATTTAAACTAAGCATATGAAAGTGAATACTAAATATATCCTCGGTTTTGGAGTGCTTCTGCTGACCGGTATTGTACTGGTATCTTGCGAGAAGTCCTTCGATGAAAAAATTAGCCAGCAACGTGACCTCAGTGCTACCAGTGTGGCCCAGGTGTATGTCGCTACAGTTGGGGCCAGCCGTAACTACGTGTACGTGGATGGCAAACCCCAAAATGGCGCGGCCCTGAGTTCCGGATCTGTATTTCCGACCACGGGTTACGGATTTTTCGTTCCGGCCGGCCAACGTGCCTTCTTGGTTCGCGATACCCTGACCCTCACCACTCAGGTACCCCTGAGCTTCGCTAACGTGATGAATGGAGGTAAGAACTACACGATCTTTACTTACGACACCATCTCGGCTGTCAAGCAAAAGACCGTTGAGACTGCCATCACCATCCCGACCGACACTACTTGCCGCATCCGCTTTGCACATTTTGCCTATTCGCCCGTTCTGATGCCCAATGTCGACATCTACTCCTTTAAGCGCATGGCGAATGTATTTACCAATGTAAACCCAACCGATGTTAGCGGATTCATTCCCTTTGCCTCCCGCCTAAGCGACACCCTCCAAGTACGCGAAGCCGGCACGGCAAATGTATTAGCCCAGCTCAATGGATTCTTTGGTACGGAAAAACGCAGCTATACCTTGGTCTATCGGGGTAGCCACCGCGGACCAACCGCTCGTTTCCTCAGCTCATTCGTGAACTACTGATCGAGAAATCGATATATAAAAAAGGCCACTTCGGTGGCCTTTTTTGTTACTCCTACTATCAACTGAAGAACAGGTAAGCCAAACCGATCGAGGTCAATATGCCCACCAGGTCTGCCAGTAACATCGCCCCTATTGAATAACGGGTATTTTTGATGCCCACCGCACCAAAATAAACGGCCACTATATAAAAGGTCGTATCGGATGAACCTTGCAGGATGCAAGCCAGCCGGCCGGCAAAGGAATCGGGGCCAAAGGTCTTCATCGTATCCGCCATTAGTCCCCTCGCCGCGCCCCCGCTAAACGGTTTGACCAGTGCCGTGGGCAATCCGTCCACAAAGCGCGTATCGGCCCCCAAGGCCGAAAAAAACGCCTTCATACCATCGATCACCGCATCAAAGCTGCCACTGACCCGAAGCATGCTGACCGCTACCAACATTCCCACCAAATAAGGGATGATGCGAACCGCTGTCTCAAACCCACCTTTGGCGCCATCCACAAAAGCTGAGAACAGATCGATCCGCTTGTACACCCCCCCCAGCACGATCAGAAAAACGATTAGCAGTAGCAAACCATTTCCCATCAGCCCGGATATCGACTCCAGATCCGGTCTGGTCAGACTCGCCAAAAAAAACACCAACCCCGCTACCAACAACGAGGCGATCCCGATCCATAAAAACAAGACGGGCTGAAACAACCGGATGCCTTGTTTCCAGGAAACGATGAATAAGGCCGCTAAGGTGGCCATGTAAGTAGCGATCATACAGGGGATAAAAATGTCGGTAGGATTGGCGGCGCCCAGCCCCGTACGCATCGCAATGATAGTTACGGGTATAAGTGTCAGCCCTGAAGCATGCAAGCACAAAAAAAGTATTTGAGCATTGGAAGCACGGTCGGTATGCGGATTCAGGGTTTGCAGACTCTCCATGGCTTTTAAACCGAAGGGAGTGGCTGCATTGTCAAGCCCCAACAGATTGGCCGAAAAATTCATCATCATATGTCCGTGTGCCGGATGACCGGCTGGCACCTCCGGAAAGATCCTCGTAAAGAAAGGCGCGATCAGTCTCGATAAAAAGCGAACGCCACCGGCTTTTTCTGCGATCTGCATCAGTCCCATGAACAGGGTCATCACCCCGATCAGACCCAAACAAAGATTTACCGCATCCTTACAGGTCTCCAAGATTCCATTTACGGTTTGCGGACGCATCGCCACCACGACCTCCCCCTCCCGCTTATAGGTCAATTTTCCTTCTGAATAACGGGCTGCCGCGGTGAGTCCGGCCACCACCGAACCCGGTGCCTCCGACCAACGCATCTCCCCTACCTTGGTCGAATCACCCGCTTTGCCGATCACCAATTGGGAAAAGATCGCCTTCTGCGAAGGGTCTCGAAAGAATTGATACGTAGCGACGAGCAGGGCGATCAGGATGAAGGCAGACCAAAGACGGGAGAGAGCCATAGACTAGATTGAATAGTTTGAAAAGTTTGAGGAGTCTTGGAAGGTTCGGGTAGTTCGAATTTAGGAATTATTGAGGTTGGTATTAGAGGTTTATATTTGCGCCTGCTTTAGACTTATCAAACTCTTCAAACCAGCTTCCCGAAGGGAGCGTTCAAACATTATCAATGGCATTACAAGCGGGCATCGTAGGTCTACCCAATGTGGGAAAATCCACCCTCTTCAACGCGGTTAGCAACAGTGCCAAGGCGCAGGCCAGCAATTACCGCTTTTGTACCATTGACCCGAACGTGGGGCTGGTAGATGTCCCCGATCCTCGCTTGCAAAAACTGGCCGAATTGGTCATTCCCCAACGAGTCGTTCCAACCCAGATCGAAATTGTCGATATCGCCGGGTTGGTTCGCGGTGCCAGTAAAGGCGAAGGACTCGGAAATAAATTCCTGGCCAACATCCGGGAGGTAGATGCCATCATCCACGTCATCCGCTGTTTCGAAGATGAAAACATCCTGCGGGAAGAAGGGGCCATTAATCCGGTCGGCGATAAAGAAATCATTGAAACTGAATTGCAACTGAAAGACCTGGAAAGTGTCGAGAAAAAGGTGCAACGGACCGAAAAACTGGCCAAGACCGACCCCAAAGCCAAAGCCGAACTGGATATCCTGAAACGATGCCAGTCACACCTCGAACAAGGCAAAAATATCCGTACCCTCGAGCTGACCAAAGAAGAACGCCCTGCCATTGCGGACCTATTTCTGCTTTCTGAAAAACCGGTTCTCTACGTGGCCAATGTAGACGAAGCTTCCATGCACACCGGAAATAAATATTCCGATAATCTCGCTCAAGTGGCTAAAAGTGAAGGGGCTGAAATGATCGTAATGAATAATACCATTGAGGCCCAGATCGCCGAGATGGAGAATATCGAAGACAAGCAGCTGTTCATGGAGGAATACCAGATGAAGGCACCGGCGCTGGACAGGCTTATCCATTCAGCCTATCGTTTACTGAAATTATATACCTATTTCACCGCCGGGGTGCAGGAAGTAAGGGCCTGGACGATCCAGCAAGGCTGGAAAGCCCCCCAGGCAGCCGGTGTGATCCATACCGATTTTGAGAAAGGGTTCATCAAGGCGGAGGTGATCGGGTATGATGACTATGTGCAGTATGGCTCCGAGTCCGCTTGCCGGGAAGCCGGTAAGTTGCGTATCGAGGGTAAGGAATATGTGGTGAAGGATGGCGACGTCATGCATTTTCGATTTAACGTCTGATCAAAACAGGGCTGTGACCCCTGCTCTGCCCAGGTGCACTACCCGGGAAGCCCCGGCCTTTCTTCCGTCGTATTGAATGGTTAGTTCCAGGTTATTGACCAGCCGTTTGGTCAGTCCAACCGACCATACCCAGTTTGCACCCGGAAGCAGTCCCTCCAGCATCATAAAACTCACGGCCGTATTGGCTGGATGCGGATAATCGATGGATTGGAAATTCAACCGACCCGTGAGGCTGCTGCGCTGCCAGCGATTCCACCGACTCTCCGTCTGAATAGAATGCGACACCGAGCGCTCGCCGCCAAAAGATGGCTGATTTTTCTTTTGACTGAATTTATAGGAAGTCGTTACGCGAAGCTTGGTGGTTTGTATGTAATTCAAGGCGGGTTCCAACGAGTAAAAGCGAAGATTATAATTGCGGTTTGCAAATTGGGGGGTGAACAGCCCCTGCTCACCGGTCTTTCCCACCAACTGAAGGGCGACCGAACGGCTCAGGTTCCACCGGGCTTTGGTTTGCCATTCTTCCAACAAACGGCTTTCGTACCCATAGGTCAACAGTGCCTTGCCTGCATTTCGATAATAAATGAGGTCAACGCCGGCAACGGCACTGAAACGGTTATAGGTGAGGGTGTGGGTCCAACCGGACTGTTGATTGATCAACGACGTATCATTGATCGGTTTTCCCAGGGGATTTTTCAACGGACTACCACCGGCGATCTGTTTTTGGCTCATCAGCAAGGATGAATTGAATCCCCAGCGAGCAATGAACTTTCGAAATCCGGTGAGGGTTTCACCTTGCCAGAAGTTTCGGGGACTCACCTCTAACCGGTAGTTGAAATTGCTGTAGTTCGCCTTTACAAATTGGTTGGTGGGGGTAAAGATCCGGATGAACTTGGCCTGGTCGGGGAATACGGCCCGCTCAAACTCATTCAGCTGTTGGACGCCGTCGTTGTTGTAATCGATCCAGGCGTACTCGCCTTGTCCGGCCGGTACTTCGAAATAGGAAAAATCACGTCGTTGCTCCTGTCCGGTACCAGCCTCAAAAAGAGCATTTCCTTGCAGCAGCCCCTTCCACTCTTTGAACACGTATTCCATTCTGCCGAGAAAGTTTGATTCGCTTTTTTGACGGGATACCTGCGAATTGATGACCGCTAACCGTCGGAGATTGAGATTGGCATATAGTTGCCGGCGGGGATTTCTTTCGAGGCTGAGCTGTAGATTTCCATTTAGACTGCGATCGGCCATTTTCCAGTCTTTTCCTACGGCTCCTCGATCGGCCCGGGTGAAGAAATTCAGACTCCAGCGGTTCTTCCAGTGATCGGGTGCCCGCCAATAGGCCGTCCACACATCGAAATAAAAAGAATTGAATTGAATGGTATCTGTCTGGCGATCTAAGATCTGATTTCGTTCGAGCTGATAATTCACGCCCAGTCGGGTTTTCCAGAGATCCCTCAACTCTTTGGAAAGGTCCAGCCGGGGACGAAGAAAATCGCCTTTCAGGTCGGTCTTGGTGAATTCCGTTCGGGTCCATAGGTTATCAAACACCCATCCTTTCCACCGGTGCCGATGACCGAGAACAGATTGGAATCCGTTGTAATCCTTTCCCCTTCGATAGTGCAACACGCGGGCACGGATCGTCTGTGCTTGGGTATCGGTGAGTGTCCATTGTCCCTGCAGGATCCGTTCTTGTACAAATAAAGCCGGTGGCAGTGCATCCAATCCCCAATCGCGGGTAAATTCAATGCTGCGCAGTCGCTCCAGCGGGCGGAATTTGGCATCTACCCACTCCCCCTCTACTTGTACCTCCGATCGCATTTTTTTCAAGAGGTGAAGCTCCCGGCTATCGGTCAATTGGATCTTACCGGCCCATCCCCGATCGTCTTTGCTTTCCCGGCTCGAGAGCGTATTGACGTCGTTATTACTGGTAGCCCATTCTCCCTGGAGTGTGGTTTGTTCTGTGATCGAGTACTCAAATCCGGCATTCATAACCTGTTGTCGACGCGGGGCGATCAGCAATTGAATGGGTTCGTACCGGCCTTGCTTAATTCCCCCGACCGGAGCGATGTATTTGTACACTTTTCCATTGGCTCCATTGAATTCTGGCACGTAGTTTCCTTGGCCTTGCCCCAGGTCTGTAAAGGCCAATCGAAAACGAGCCGTTGTAGGATTGGTGGAATATCGATAAAAGGAATCCGTACCGGTGTAGATCTTTTCGTAGAGGATCTTGTCGGCTGCAAAACTATCTACTTGGGCCGTGGGATAATAGGCCCGTTGCACACTATCGCCGATCTCGGCCAAAAATTGTTTTTGCCGAGCATCGAGGGTTTGGTTGATGGGGCTATTTCGGGCATCGGCGTTATTGAAGGCGCCCAAAAAGATTTTCCATTTGGAACCTATGGCAAGGTCTTGTCGGACAAAAAGATTTGAGTTCAGGTAATTGCGTTCGGCAAATTCAAATTCTACTTGCAGTCGGCTGTCCTTCGTGATCATTCGTTTCGGCGTGAACGTGATCTCGGCAGTATTGTAATTGATGACATAGTCTTGGTCCTCCCCGCGCTGCATCAACAGCCCGTCATAATACACGCGTTCGGAATTTGCCAATACCACAAAGAAAAATTCGCCGTTTGGTCCGCGTAGCCGATAGGGTCCTTGATTCCCCTCCTGCGGCAGAATCTCCTGACGGGTAAATTTCCCCTTGGCGATCGATGCACTCGCGAGCGTTTTGGCCTGCACCGAAGGACCCAGCACGTATCGTGTTTGATAGGAAACGCCCTGCATGCGTTTGTAGAATCGAAGGTAATGCGAGCGGTTTTCCCGGATATCGATATCTCCCAAATGTAATTGCCAGGGATCTTTCTGAAAGCGGATGTACACCTGATCGAATTCGTTTAGTTGCTGGGTGCTCCCATCGGGTTGAATGGGTAAATTATTGTCGGTGATCGCCGCTTCCAGCTGAATGCTATCACCCAGCATTCCGGACAGTTGCAGATTCAAGGTGCTGTTGACCACGGCATCCTGGGCGTTCCCAAAGCCAATCTGCCGACCAATGCTGCCATCGGCACGAATGTTTCCCAGCGAAAGTCCAGCGCCCGCACCCTCTCCGGGAGGGTTTCCAGCGAAGGGCATTACATAAAATTTGTTTTGAATACTGTCGTACCGGTTCCTGTATTGCACCTGTGCCATCGAGAAAGGAAATACGCGGTATTGGATGCGTACGCTGTCTGTTGACGGTCGTGTGATCCAGTGTAAGAGGGAACGGGCCGGATCGATCCGGTATTGGTTGGAAGCGACCCCTTCGATAATCCAGCTATCCGGTACCAGGCTGAGGCTATCGATGGTGAGGCTGTCGGACTGGATGGTCAGCCAACGTATCCGAAGATTGGATTTAGCCTGGGTGGCCGGGCCGAGTTGTGCCAGGCTGTGTAGGGACAGCCATGCCAGGATACCAGTAAATAAAATAAAGCGATACACGGAGGGGATTCTCCGTAAAAATATCGCTTATTTACGCCATTTCTACTGCTGTATTCCTTCCAGCGCCAAAAGGAAAGAATAGTTCAACGCCACTTCTTTAAGGTAGTCGAATCGGCCGGAGGAGCCACCATGACCTGCATCCATGTTGGTATGGAGGAGCAGTAGGTTTTGATCCGTTTTCATGGCACGAAGTTTAGCTACCCACTTGGCGGGCTCGAAATATTGTACCTGACTATCGTACAGTCCCGCCGAAACCAGCAAATGCGGATAGGCTTTTCTTTCAACATTGTCGTAAGGCGAATAGGATTTCATGTAGAAATAAGCGTCTTTGTCGGCCGGATTGCCCCACTCGGAATATTCGTTGGTGGTCAGCGGGATCGTTGGGTCAGACATGGTGGTGATGACATCCACAAAGGGTACTTGGGCAATCACCCCGTTCCACAAATTGGGTTCATAGTTGACGATGGCACCCATTAAGAGTCCGCCGGCACTCCCTCCCATGGCGTACAGATGGCCGGCACCGGTGAATTTTTCGGCCAACAGGTATTTTCCGCAATCGATGAAATCGAAGAAGGTATTCTTTTTGTTCTGGAGTTTCCCATTTTCATACCATGCACGTCCCATTTCCTGTCCGCCTCGTACATGCGCTATGGCATACACGAAACCCCGGTTCAGCAGGCTGAGGCGGTTGGCAGAGAAGCTGGCATCCATACTGGCCCCGTAGGAACCATAGGCGTACAGTAAGCAAGGGGCAGTGCCGTCGCGCGGGGTCCCTTTTTTATATACAATTGAAAGGGGAACCCGGGCTCCGTCGCGAGCAGTCACAAATCGCCGTTCTGTGACGTAATCTGTGCGGTCAAAACCGCCAAGTACGGCTTGTTCCTTACGGAGTTCTTTTTTTCGGTCGGCCACCTGGTAGTCGTAGGTTGAATTCGGGGTAGTCAACGAGGTATATTGGTAACGGAACGAAGAACTCTTGTATTCCGGGTTATTGCCGGCATAGGCCAGGTAGGCTGGTTCACCGAAATCGAGATAATGCTCTTTTCCGGTCGGCATTTCACGGATACGCATTTGTAGTAAGCCCTCTTTTCGTTCAGTAATCACCCAAAAACGCTCAAAGGCATCGATCCCTTCGAGCAGAACATCGGAACGATGGCCGATGCGTTCTGTCCAGTTTTCGCGAGCAGTTTTATCGACCGGACAGCTCATCAGCCGGAAATTCTTGGCCTCCCAGTTGGTGGTGATGAGAAACTCTCCTTCCCAATGCTCAACGTTATACAGCACATCTTTGATACGTGGTTGAAAAACCTGGAAGGATTCCGTTGGCTTATCGGCTGCCAAGAAACGGTACTCGCTGGAAAGGGTTCCCTGGGAGACGATGAAGAGAAATTTACTGGAACGGCTCTTGGCAACGCCAATGTAATTGGTGGGATCGGCTTCCGTGTAAATGATTACATCTTGAGTGATTGGAGTATTCAACTGATGCCGAACGATCTTTTCTGATAACAGTGTAACGGGATTATTGGAGGTGTAGAAAACGTATTTGCTGTCGGCCGACCAGACCGCGTCACCGGATGTGCCGGGTATGGTTTCCGCCAACAATTGTCCGGTTTTCAGATTTTTGAAGAAGATGGTGTATTGACGTCTGGAAACTTCATCCACCCCGTAAGCCAGCCATTGATTATCGGGGCTGACGGCCATTCCACTCACCGAGAAATAGGCTTTTCCCTCCGCCATTTTATCTACATCCAACATTAATTCCTCCTTTGCGCCGGCGGCCAGCGACTTTCGGTAGTATTGGAAATATTGTTTTCCCTCCTGGGATTTCGAATAATAAGTATACCCATTATTGACAACCGGAACCGACTCATCTTTTTCTTGTATCCGACCGCGCATTTCCTGAATCAGCTTTACTTGAAAATCCTTCGTGCCCGCCATCATGGTGTCGAGGTAGTCATTTTCCGCACGCAGGTATTCAACAACCAAGTTGCTATCCGGACCTTTTTTGAAAAAATCGTTCATCCAATAGTAGTCGTCAACAAGGGTATCGCCATGCTGAACGAACGTCCGGGGTTTTTTAATGGCCATGGGTGCCGAAATACCCTCCGGCCAAGCATGCGGTTCGCGATTCATGGTTTTAGTTTGACAAGCAGCCAAGACGAGCAGTATGCAAATGGCTGTGATTGAAATGAGTTTTTTCATAATGTTTCCATTTTAAAAAACCTGCTCAAGGCAGTCGTTTTACACTAGTTAGTCGGACGACAAGCCGGCCATCATATACTCCCGGTTCAATCGGGCAATGTTCTCGATGGAAATGCCCTTGGGACAAACCGCTTCACAAGCACCGGTGTTGGTGCAAGCACCAAAGCCCTCTTTGTCCATTTGGGCAACCATATTCGTTGCTCTTGATTTTCGTTCAGGAGAGCCTTGTGGCAACAGAGCCAGGTGTGAAACTTTCGCAGACACAAAAAGCATGGCCGAAGAGTTTTTACAGGCCGCAACACAGGCGCCACATCCGATACAAGCCGCGGCCGCGAAGGCTGAATCGGCATGGTTCTTTTCGACAGGGATGGCATTGGCATCTACGGCACTTCCGGTATTGACCGAAATGTAGCCACCCGCCTGAATGATGCGATCAAAGGCAGATCGATCAACCATCAAGTCTTTAATTACCGGGAAAGCATTGGCGCGCCAGGGTTCGATGGTGATGGTATCGCCGTCCTGGTAGGCACGCATGTGCAACTGACAGGTCGTATTTTTTTGCCAGGGTCCGTGTGGACGACCATTGATATACATGGAACACATCCCACAAATACCCTCACGACAATCGTGGTCAAAGGCTACGGGATCCTTCCCCTCTTTAATGAGTTGCTCGTTCAACACGTCGATCATTTCCAGGAAGGACATCTCGGAGGAGATATTTCGGACCGGGTAGGTCTCAAAACGCCCGGGTGCCTGTGTATTAGGTTGTCGCCAGATCTTGAGCGTGAGGTTCATGGTGTAGTGTTCCATCTCGTTGTTTTTTCGTCTTATTTATAACTCCGTTGTGAGGGTTTGGCTATTTCAAATGTGAGAGTTTCCTTGTGGAGCTCCCATTGGTGTTCTCCCTTGTGTTCCCAGGCAGCTACGTAAGCGTATTGCTCGTCGTTTCGCAGGGCCTCTCCATCTTCGGTCTGACTCTCTTCCCGGAAATGCCCTCCACAACTTTCGGTTCGATCGAGTGCATCCTGACACATCAATTCGCCCAACTCGATGAAATCGGCGACCCGGCCGGCCTTGTCCAATTCCGGGTTCATGCCATTCACGACACCGGGAATACGGACATCAGACCAAAACTCCTTTTTCAAGGCTTGTATTTCGGCGATGGCTTCTTTCAATCCAGCTTCATTTCTGGCCATACCGCATTTATCCCAGATGATCTTGCCCAATCTCTTGTGAAAACTTTCCACCGTTTGATTGCCTTGAATACTCATCAATTTATCGATCCGGGCGGCCGCTGATTTTTCAGCCTCCTCAAACGCGGGATGATCGGTGGGAATGGGTTTGGTGGCGATGTCATCTGCCAGATAATTGCCCAAGGTGTAGGGTATGACGAAATATCCGTCGGCCAGTCCCTGCATGAGCGCCGAGGCACCCAGGCGATTGGCACCGTGGTCACTGAAATTGGCCTCTCCTAATGCGTACAGGCCTTTTACCGAGGTCATCAGTTCATAATCAACCCAAAGTCCGCCCATGGTATAGTGTACCGCCGGATAGATCCGCATCGGAACTTCATACGGATTTTCGCCGGTGATCTTTTCGTACATGTCAAACAGGTTACCATACTCCTCTTTCACCACTTCTTTTCCCAGACGGATCAAGGTGTCGGTATCCGGGTTTTGAATGCCCAGCTTGTTGGCTTCGGCCCGACCGTATTTATTGACCAGGTTATACTTAAAATCGAGGTAAACGGCTTGACCGGTGGTTCCCACTCCATAT